>CP053031.1:1106250-1475000 GCA_021496505.1 Thermoleophilia bacterium SCSIO 60948
GACGGCGGCGACTCCGGCGTCGCGCAGGCGCTCGACGTGCGAGGCGGGGATGATCCCGCCGACGATCACCGGGCAGTCGGCTCCCTGCTCGCGGATCAGGCGGACCGTCTCGGGGATTAGCTCGAGGTGCGAGCCCGACAGGATCGAGAGGCCGACCACGTCGACGTCCTCCTGGACCGCAGAGTTGGCGATCTGCTCGGGGGTCAGGCGGATGCCCTGGTAGATGACCTCCATCCCGACGTCGCGCGCGCGGACGGCGATCTGCTCGGCGCCGTTGGAGTGCCCGTCGAGACCGGGCTTGCCGACGAGGATCCGGACGCGGTGGCCGATCTCCTCGGAGACCCGCTCGACGCGCTCGCGAACCGCCTCGAGCTCGTCCGAGCCGCCACCCTGAGCCGAGCCGCCGACGCCGGTCGGGCCGCGGTAGTCGCCGAAGACGTCGCGCAGCGTCTGCGCCCACTCGCCCGTCGTCGCGCCGGCCTTCGCGGCCGCGATCGTCGCCGGCATGATGTTCTGCGAATCGTCGGCGGCGACCTCCGCGAGCTTCGCCAGCGCCGCGTCGACGGCCTCCTGGTCGCGCTCGGAGCGCCAGACCTCGAGCGCCTCCACCCGCTCGCGCTCGACCTCGGGGTCGGGGGTCATGATTCCGCCCTCGGCGTCGGCGGTGAGCGGCGAATCCTCGCTCGAGGTGTAGGCGTTCTGGCCGACGATCTTCACGTCTCCGGCCTCGATCCGCGCGATCCGCTCGCGATGGGACTCGACGAGGCGCGCCTTCATGTAGGGCACCGCCTCGACGGCGCCGCCCTGCTCCTCGACCGTGGCCATCTCCGCCTCGGCTCCCTCGATCAGCTCCGCGACGAGGCCGTCCATCACCTTCGAGCCCTCGAAGATGTCGGGGTATTCGAGCATGTCGGTCTCGAACGCGAGCACCTGCTGGATCCGCAACGACCACTGCTGATCCCAGGGTCTGGGCAGGCCGAGCGCCTCGTTCCAGGCCGGGAGCTGGAGGGCGCGGGCACGGGCGTCGCGGCCGAGCGTCACCGCGAGCGCTTCGAGGACGATCCGCTGGACGTTGTTCTCGGGCTGGGACTCGGTCAGGCCGAGCGAGTTGACCTGGACGCCGTAGCGCAGCCGCAGCAGCTTCGGGTCGGTGACGCCGTAGCGCTCGCGGCCGATCCGCTCCCACATCCGGGTCATCGCGCGGAGCTTCGCGTGCTCCTCGATGAACCGGACGCCGGCGTTGACGAAGAACGAGATCCGGCCGAAGACCTTCGGGAAGTCCTCGTCGGCGACCTGACCGCGGCGCTTGACCTCGTCGAGCACCGCAATCGCGGTCGACAGCGAGTAGGCGATCTCCTGGACCGGCGTCGCCCCGGCCTCCTGGAGGTGGTAGGAGCAGACGTTCGTCGGGTTCCACTTCGGGCTCTCGTTGACCGTGAACGCGACGGTGTCGGCGATCAGGCGCAGCGACGGCCCGGGCGGGAACGCGTAGGTCCCGCGCGAGAGGTACTCCTTGATGATGTCGTTCTGCGTCGTGCCCTTGAGCTGCGAGCGCTCGACGCCGGTCTCCTCGGCGACCGTCGCGTAGAGGGCGAGCAGCCAGGCCGCGGTCGCGTTGATCGTCATCGACGTGTTCATCTCGTCGAGCGGGATCTCGGCGAGCAGGTCGTGCATGTCGCCCTTGTGCGCGACCGAGACGCCGACCTTGCCGACCTCGCCTCGGGCGAGGATGTGGCCCGGGTCGTAGCCCGTCTGCGTCGGCAGGTCGAAGGCGATCGACAGGCCGGTCTGGCCCTTCGCGAGGTTGCGGCGGTAGAGCTCGTTCGAGCGCTTTGCGTCGGAGTGGCCGGCGTAGGTGCGCATCACCCAGGGGCGATCCGGCTCCGGCAGGCGGTGCTCGCTCATGCGCCGATTCTATGTCCGCACGGCGCCGGCGTGACCGATCGCGACCGCGGCGCCGCTCGCGAGTCCGAGCCGGCTCGTCGTGCCCGTCGGAAGCTCGAGCGCCGCGACCCGCCGGCGCGGGGTGCCGCGGCGAAGCCCGCGCGCGAGCGCGACCGAGCGGCGGCGGCGCAGCACACGCACGTCGAGGACCACGGCCGAGGAGCCCTCGGCGGGCATGGCCAGGAAGCAGACGTCGAGGTCCGCCCGCATCCAGAAGCCATGGACCGCGTCGCATCGCAGCAGCAGGAGCGGCCCGATGCGCTCCGGCTCGACCCGCGTCAGCCCGAGCAGTCGCGCGGCGGGCGTCGTCGCGAGCGTCGCCTCGATCGCGCGGCCGGACGGTGTCCTCAGATCGACCGTTCCGCAACGCGCAAAGCGCCTCAGCCCGACTGCGGCGGGGGTGGGGTGGGGGCACACGGCTTTGACGCTACGGCCGCCGGGTAGCGGCGCTCGCGTGAGCCGAACAAGAGAGATCGATCTGCGACACCTCGGTATCGATCGGGTGATCGCGGCACACCAGGTCGGCGAGTTGATCATCGACCCGGGGCCGCCGAACTCGCTCGACACCCTGCTCGCAGAGCTCGAGGGCGAGCCGCGGGCGATCCTGCTGACCCACATCCACCTCGACCACGCGGGAGCCACCGGCGCCCTCATAGAGCGCTTCCCGGCGGCGAAGGTCTACGTGCACCGGATCGGTGCGCCGCACATGGCCGACCCGTCGAAGCTGTGGAAGAGCGCGTCGCGCATCTACGACGACATGGAGGGCACCTGGGGCGAGCCCGTGCCGGTCCCCGAATCCTCGATCGAGGTTCTCGAGGGCGGTGAGACGGTCGAGGGGATGCGCGTGCTGCACACGCCCGGGCACGCCAGCCATCACGTCACGTTCTTCGACGAGTCCTCCGGCGAGGCGTTCACGGGCGATGTCGCCGGTGTGCGCGTGCCGCCGATCGACCACGTCATCGCACCGACCCCGCCGCCGGAGGTCGACATCGAGGCCTGGAACGACTCGCTCGACGCGGTCGCCGGGCTCGGGGCCGAACGGTTGCGGCTGACCCACTTCGGGGTCGCCGAGGACGCCGCTCGCCAGATCGAGGCGACCCGGGCCTCGCTCGCCCGCAACGCCGAGGCGGTACGCGAGCTCGAGCACGACGAGTTCATGCGCTGGCTCGCCGACGACCTCGAGGCGGCGACAGACGCCGAGGTCGGCAAGCGCCTGCGCGAGGCGGTCCCGCCCGAGCACATCTGGCTCGGTCTCGAGCGCTACTGGCGCAAGCGCGCCGAGCGTGAGGCGGGCGATTCCTGACGCGCCGGCCGTGCGCCGCTCCGATGCGCGCGTGCCCGTGTTAGAAGACGTCGATGGGCATCCAGAACCGAAACGGCCTGACCGGCCGCCGCCTCACGACGCTCGGCCTCGCCGCCGCGGGAGCCTTCCTGCTCGCCGTCGCGGTCGCCGCCGCGGCCACGGTGGTCTACTCGAACGACTTCTCGAACCGCTCCGAGGCGAAGGAGCTGCGTCCGGTCTCCAAGTCCAAGCGCTGCGACCGCAAGTACGCGTCCAAGCAGAAGGCGCTGCGGCTCAGCGTCAAGGGCAAGACGTCGTGCTCCTACGCGCCTCCGGTCGAGGGTGACGGGGCGGCCCCGAACCTGACCGTGACGCTCGACGCGCGGATGCCGAAGGGCACCCCGAAGGCGCTTCGCAAGACGAGTTATCTATCGGCCGGGGTCCGTGGCGGCTACACGCTCCGGGTCTTCCCGGGCTCGAAGCGTTTCGAGCTCGTGCGCAGGCCGACCGGCGGCGGCTCGGACTTCCCGGCCGATGGCCGCGACGCCAAGATCGGCGGCCTCGGCGACCGCAACAACCTGCAGGTCACCGCGAAGGGCGACCGGATCGTCGCCAAGGTCAACGGCAAAGCCGTGGCGCGTGTCCGCGATACGGACGCGGGGCAGGTCGACGGCCGCGGCGTCGAGGTCGGAGCCGGCTCGATGAAGGCCTCGAAGCGCCCGACCAAGGCGACGCTCGGGAAGGTCAAGGTCGCGATCCCGAAGTGATCGGCCGGTCCGTGCTTGGTCAAGCCTCCTCGACCATGGGTCGATAGGGCCTAGCATGGCGGTGATGGGCAGTGAGACGATCGAGCGGCCGCGGGTCGGCGGCCCGGGCTCGGACCTGAGCGGCAACTGGAGCGTGATCGTCCTCAACGACGACCACAACACCTTCGACCACGTCGCGGCGACGCTCGCCGCGACGATCCCCGGTGTCGACATCGGTCGCGGTTACGCGATCGCCGACAAGGTCCACAACTCCGGCCGCGCCCTCGTCTGGAGCGGTCCGCGCGAGATCGCCGAGCACTACTGGCTCGAGCTCAAGAACGCCGGCCTGACGATGGCCGCACTCGAGCGCTCCTGACCTTTCGCGCCGACTAGCGCGGGGGCAGTACGAGGAGCCGCCCGCCGGCGCCGGGAGGCGAGCCGGCGAGGGATCCGCGCCCGTGCGAGCCGGCGTGGTCGCGCCTGCCGCGGCGCCGGCGGCGCAGCTGACGGCTTCGCATCCGCAGCAGCGCGAGCGCGCCCGCGCTGTGCTCGAACGGATCGGCGACCGCCGTGGCGTCGTCGAGCGATATCGCGGCGACGGCGCGCTCGCCGACCTCGGCGATCAGCACATCGCCCTCCGGCACCGGGCTTGAGTCGCGCTCGGCCAGCCGCCCGATCGCGGCCCGGTCGGCCGGGGTGGCGCGCCGGATCGTCAGCTCTCCACCGCCGACCGCCTCGTGCCCCTCGCGCGCCTGGATCTCCATCTCATTCTCTTTCCGCCTCATCGCAACTCACCTCACTCGTCGTTCGCCTTCGGTGAGATGCAGGCTCTCGCGTCCCGGGTATCAGCACAACAGGAAGTAGCTCTGCATCTGATAAGTTCACCTAATGCTGGATGTGAAGCGGATGCGGATACTTCGCGAGGTCGCCAGGCAGGGGTCCTTCTCGGCCGCGGCGGACGCGCTGTACCTCTCGCAGTCGGCCGTCAGCCAGCAGATCGCGACGCTCGAGCGCGAGACGGGCACCCGGCTCATCGACCGCACGCGCTCGGGTCCTCGCCTCACGGATGCGGGCCGGGTGCTGACCTCCCACGCCGACGCGATCCTCAGCCGGCTCGCCGAGGCCGAGCGCGAGCTCGACGCGCTCGCGGGTCTCGAGGGTGGAGAGCTCCGGCTGGCCAGCTTCCCGAGCGCGAGCGCCGCGATCCTCACCGAGGCCGTCGCCGAGTTCAGCTCGCGCCACCCGCTCGTCAGCATCTCGGTCGCCGAGGCCGAGCCCGAGGACGCGATCCCGCTGTTGCTCGGCGGCGAGATCGACCTCGCCCTCGTCTTCGACTATCCGGGTCTCGACGGCGCCGAGCAGCGCGATCTCGAGACCACTCTGTTACTCGAAGAGTCGATGAGCCTCGTCGTCCCGGCCTCAGATCCGCTGGCCGCGCGCGAGAGCCTGCGGCTGGCCGAGTTCAGCGAGGCCAACTGGCTCTGCGGGCGCCGCCCGAGTTCGTGCGCCCAGATCATCCTGCGCGCGTGTCGCGACGAGGGCTTCGAGCCTCGGATCGCATACGAGTCCGACGACTACAACGTCCTCCAGGGGTTCGTCGCCGCCGGTCTCGGGTTCACGCTGATGCCGGACATGGCGCTCGTCAACCTGCGCTCCGACCTGGTCGCGAGAACGGTCGTTCCCGCGGCTCCGACGCGCCGGATTCGCGCCGCGACCCGGGCCGAGGCGTCGCGCTCGCTCGCGACGGACGCGATGCTCGAGATCCTGCTCGGCATCGGGCAGCGGATCGCCGCGCGGTCGGCCGAGCGCCGGCTCGCCGCGGCCTGAGGGGCCGGCTCAGGCGACGGGCGCGCGGCCCGGAACCGGGTCGCCGGCCACGACCGTCGCCCATTCGGGCAGAAGCGGCTTGTGGTAGAGCGGCATGATCGACTGGCGCAGCGTCGCGATCTCGTCTGAGGCCCAGTAGCGCTCGAAGTCGGCTCGTGTCGGCCAGAGCCCGACCTGCTGGAAGTGAAGCGGGTCGGCCTCGGTCCGGATCAGGTATGACGCGACCGCGCCATACGAGGCGGCGCGTTCGATCGCGGGGCGCCAGAGCCCGTACCAGCGGTCGGCGCGAAACGGCGTGACGTGCCAGTCGATGTAGTTCAGATCCACGGCGCGGCGATCCTATCGCTCGGGGCCGGTCGGCTCGGGGCCGGCGCCGTGCCTAGGCGCCGACCTCGGCGCGGATCGCGCCCGGACCGTCCTCGTACTGCCCGTCGGTGTCGGACTCGGCGCCGACGCGGATCGCGATCTTGCCGTAGTGCCCGTTCTCGTGCATGAGCTGGTGGGCGTCGGCGACGCCGTCGAAGTCCATCGCCCGCCAGATGACCGGCCGGACCTTGCCCTCGGCCATCAGCTGGTTGGCGCGCATGCACTCGTACGCGTTGGCGAAGTGCGACCCGATGATCTGCTTCTGGCGCATCCACAGGTAGCGGACGTCGAAGTCGAGGTTGTAGCCCGAGGTGGCGCCGCAGATGACGACCTTGCCGAACGGCTTGCAGACGTAGACCGAGGTCGGGAACGTCGCCTGGCCGACGTGCTCGAAGACGATGTCCGGCTGGTCGCCGAGCAGCTCCCTGACCCGCTTGAGGAACTCGCGGGATGCCTTGTAGCGAGCCTTGTCGGCGGCCGGATCGACGGCCGGGAGGTTCGCGTCGGAGCGCATCATCTCGCCGAACTCGTTGCGGTTGATGTAGTCGACGGCGCCGAGCTTCTTGATCAGCTCGCCCTTCTCGTCCGAGGAGACGACGCCGATCGCGTTGGCGCCCGCCGCCTTGCAGAGCTGGACGGCGAAGACGCCGAGCCCGCCCGCGGCACCCCAGATCAGGACGTTGTGTCCGGCCTGGACGCGGCACTGGTCCATCAGCATCCGGTAGGCGGTGAAGTAGGTGAGGCCGTAGCTCGACGAGTCGACCCACGAGAGGTTGCGCGGCTTGGGCAGCAGCTGCTGGGCCTGGACCTTCGTGAACTGCGCGAACGAGCCCCATGTCGTCTCGTAGCCCCAGATCCGCTGGCTCGGCGCCGCGAGCGGGTCGAGCCCGTGGACCTCGACATCCTCGTAGGAGGCCTGGTTGCAATGGATGACGACCTCGTCGCCGGGCTTCCAGCGCGTGACGCCCTCGCCCACCTTCCAGACGATGCCCGAGGCATCCGAACCGCCGATGTGGTGCCCGTACTCGGGGTGATCGGCGTAGCCGAAGACCGAGACCGGCTTGCCGAGCGATGCCCAGACGTTGTTGAAGTTGACGCCCGCGGCCATGACGCGGACGATGACCTCGAAGGCGCCGGGCTCCGGGACCTCGATCTCCTCGACCTGGAAGGCGTCCTTCGGCTCGCCCTCGCGCTCCTGGCGGATCACCCAGGCGGCCATCGTCTCGGGTAGCTCACCCGGCTCTACGTCGAGCTTGGAGACATCGGCGATATCGACGGCCACAGGGGATCCTTTCCACGCGCCGGCGGACTCCATGCCCGCCTGAGGACGGGGGCACCATAACCAGTGACCCGCAAGATCGTGCCCGGTGTCAGATCTCTGTCCGCCTACGCGACTACTTTCGAGAATCGCCATGGAGGCATCCGAGAAGACACAGCTCCAGTTCGACCAGCCCGATCACGGCACGGTTCGCGCGCTCGACGACAGGATCCTGATCCAGTCGCTGACCGTCGCCGACGAGCGCGCCGCGGCGCTGGTGCGAGAGCGCCAGCAGGCCGGCAAGCCGGCGACCGAGACGGTGCGGCGCGCGATCGAGATCGGCGCCCGGGTCCTCGACCGCGAGGACACCGCCGCCGAGGTCGAGTGGGTCCGAAACGAGGTGCGCGAGGAGCTCGGCGGTCTCGGCAAGGCACTAGGCGAGACGATCGACGGCGGCTCCGAGCAGCTCGCCGAGCAGCTCGCGAAGGCGTTCGGCGCCGAGCGCAACGACTCGGTACAGGCGCAGATCAAGGAGATCGTCGCCGCGGCCGCCGCCGAGCAGCAGCAGCAGATCGTCAAGACCCTGACGGCCGAGGACATGTCGAACCCGCTCGTCGGTGTCCAGGCGCGGCTCAGCAAGGCGATGCTCGAGGCCGAGCAACGCCACCGGGTCGAGGTCGAGAAGCTGCGTGAGCAGCACTCGAAGGCTTCGCTGGCCATGCAGGGTCAGGTCGGCGAGCTGCGGACCGAGCTCCACCGGCTGCTCGAGCGCGAGGCCGGGGAGGAGGCCGTCGCCGAGGCGGAGGCCGCGGGGACCCGCAAGGGCCTCGGTTTCGAGGAGCGCGTCTTCGCCGCGGTCGAGGAGATCGCCGCCCAGCGCGGCGATGCCGCGACCCACACCGGCGGCGAGCTCGCCGAGGGTGGAGGCAAGAAGGGCGACGTCCTCGTCGAGATCGGAGCCTGCGCCGGCGCCTCGCAGGGCCGGATCGTCTTCGAGGTCAAGGACAAGAAGCTGTCGAAGAACGCTGCCTGGAGCGAACTCAACGAGGCGATGGCCGCGCGAGCGGCGTCGTTCGGGGTGCTCGTCGTCGCCGGCGAGGACCGCGTGCCCTCGGGGCGCGAGCAGCTCGCCGAGTACGAGGGCAACAAGCTGATCGTCGCGGTCGATCGCGACGAGCCGGAGGGCATGGGGCTCTCGCTCGCCTACCGGCTGGCGGCGGCGCGGCTCGCGATGGCGCGCGATCGCGACCTGAAGGTCGATGCGCCCGCGGTGCGGGACGCCGCCGAGGAGGCGGTCTCGACGCTCAAGCAGGCGCAGGCGATCCGCACGTCGCTCACCGGGATCAAGACGTCGTCGGACAAGGCGCGCTCGATGCTCGACGCGATGGTGGCGGCTCTCGAGCTCAAGCTCGAGCGGATCGACTCGCTGGTCGCCGAGGCCGACGAAGCCGCGTCGGGCGACGCGGCCTAGGGCCTCAGGGCAGCAGCAGCTCGTTCTGGGAGCTCGGGCGGTCCTGCCCGACGGCGAGCCGGGTCGCCTTGGCGCGTGAGCCGTCGCCGGTGGCGGCGACCTCGTAGTCACCCTCGTCGAGCTCGAGCTTCGCGGTCAGGACGCCGCCGGGCGGGACGGTGCGCGTCTCGGCCTCGGTCGGGCCCTCGAACGCCAGGCCGGTCGCCTCGTCGGTCTGGTTCGAGACGGTGACGTTGACGATGCCGGCGCCGATCTCCTGCGGGCCGACCTCGATCGCCCCGTCGGTGACGAGCGCGCTGACCTCGATCGGGGCCGGCGGGCGCGGTTCGTTGGCGAAGTCCTCGGAGCCGCAGCCGGCGAGCGCGAGCACGCCGAGCAGACCCCCGACGGCGGCCGACCTGCGAATCAGCACCCTCCTCGCGCCCATCCCGCGGCAATCCTACGTGAAGGGCCGGGCGCCGGGCGCCGGACCCGCGGCGGGCTGGGAAAGCTCAGCCGAACGGCAGCTCGACGACTTCGGCAGCGGTCCCGCCGACGTCGACGCTCGTCCCGGGCTCGGCCTCGCGGCGCAGGACGGCGAGCGCGATCGCGCCGTGGCGCGGATGCACGGCGGCGGAGCCGAGCTCGCCGATCGTCTTGCCGTCGAGCGTCACCTCGGTGCCGGGCTGCGCCGGGCTCTCGAGCCGCAGGCCGCGGAGGTTGCGGTTCGGGCGGCCGCGGTAGTGCAGGCGGGCGACGGTCTCCTGGCCGATGTAGCAGCCCTTCGTGAACGACACGGAGCGCTCGACGATCCCGGCCTCGGCGGGCATCGTGCGCTCGCTCATCTCGGCGCCGAAGCGCGGTCGGCCGGACTCGATGCGAAGCAGCTCGAAGGCCTCGGGCTCGACGGGCTCCGCGCCACGCGAGCGAAGCGCGGCGACGAGACGGTCGGCCTCGCCGGAGGCGCAGACCAGATCGGCGCCGCTCTCGGTCGCGATCGCGAGTAGGTCGAGGCCCTCCAGCGCGATCTCGCGGGCGCTGCCCGGGGCGAGCGGGACATCGCCCAGCACGCGCGGCGTCGCGGGGCCGGCGGTGCGGATAAGCGTCCTGTCGGCGCTGACGTCCGTGAGCTCGACCTCGCGGCCGATCTTGTACATCGACAGGTGGCGCAGGGCGCGGTCGGCTCCGGGCTCGTCGAGGTCGATCAGCAGCTCATCGGGCGCGTTCCTCGTCACCCGCATGTCCGTCTGCATGTGGCCCTTGCGATCCAGGAGGGCGGAGTAGGTCGTCTCGCCGGGCGTGAGCGCCTCGACGTCCTGGGTCAACTGGCCCTGGAGGTACTCGGCGGCCTCGGAGCCCGAGGCGAGGAAGAAGCGATGCCCCTCTTCGACGACGAAGCCCGAGTCCTGGATCAGGGCGCGGTACTGCGCATCGATCTCGACGCTGACCGGGGGAATCACGCGACTGATTCTAGGTCGGTCTGAAGCCGCTTGAATTTGGCGGCACGCGATTCCGAGTTTGGATGTGCCAAAATATCGAACGATGGCTGAGCCCAACCTGATCAGCGACCCCTCGACGGCCCGCGCCGGCGTGCGCGGCGTCGCCGGCTCCGAGGCCGTCGAGGACTACGCGAAGGCGATCTACGCGCTCGGCGCTCGCGAGGGCTGGCCGGTCTCGACTTCGGCGATCGCCGAGCGCCTCGAGATCTCACCCGGCTCGGTGACGGCGATGGTCAAGCGGATGGGCGAGCTGGGCCTGCTCGAGCACCAGCCCTACCGCGGCGTGACGCTGACCGACGCCGGTGAACGGGTCGCGCTCGAGGTGATCCGCCACCACCGCCTGATCGAGTCCTACCTCGCCGAGGCCCTGGGGATGTCATGGGACCGGGTCCACGACGAGGCCGAGGTCCTCGAGCACTACATCTCCGAGGAGCTCGAGGAGCTGATCGCGTGTGCGCTCGGCGACCCCAGCCACGATCCTCACGGCGACCCGATACCGGGCCGGGACCTCAGGCTCGAGAGCGTCGAGGGTGACGTCCGCAGCCTCGGGGATCTCGAGCCCCCGGCGACGGCGGAGTTCACGCGCGTCTCCGACTCGGACCCGGCGATGCTCCGCTACCTGGCCGAGCGCGGGATCAGGCCGGGGATCCGGCTCGAGGTGGTCGAACGCCAGCCGTTCGGCGGCCCGCAGTTCGTGTCCGTCGGCGGCGAGCGCCACGCGATCGGTGGCGAGCTCGCACGACGCATGCTCGTCAGGGTCGACGGTGTGGGGGAGGCTCGGTGAGCAAGCCCGTCGCGAGTCCTCCGGGCGCCGAGACGCCGACCGCGCCCGCCGGAGAGTCACCCCCGAATCCCGAGTTCGCGCTGCTCCCACCGGACGCGCGCCTCTCCGACGCCGCGCGCAACGCGCTCGACGGCAAGACGCGGGGTCCGCGCCGGCTCTGGCCGTTCCTCGGACCGGCGTTCATCGCCTCGGTCGCCTACATCGATCCCGGCAACTTCGCGACGAACATCTCCGGCGGCGCCCAGTTCGGCCTTTTGCTGCTCTGGGTCGTGCTGTCGGCGAACCTCGTCGCGATGCTCGTCCAGACGCTGTCGGCGAAGCTCGGCATCGCGACGGGTCGCAACCTCCCCGAGCTCTGCCGCGAGCAGTTCGGTCGCACGAAGTCCTTCTTCCTCTGGATCCAGGCCGAGATCGTCGCGATGTCGACCGACATCGCCGAGGTTGTCGGCACCGCGCTCGGCCTCTACCTGCTGTTCGGCATCCCGCTCTTTCCCGCCGGGCTGATCGCCGGGGCCGGAGCGTTCGCGATCCTCGCTCTACAGGCGCGCGGCTTTCGCAAGCTCGAGGCGGTCATCGCCTCGCTCGCCTTCGTCGTCATCGCGGCCTTCGTCGTCGAGCTGTTCCTGGCCAAACCGGACGCCGGTGATGTGGCGATGTCGCTGTTCACTCCGGGCTTCAGCGGTACGGAGAGCCTGCTGCTGGCGACCGGGATCATCGGAGCGACGGTCATGCCGCACGTCGTCTACCTGCACTCGGCGCTGACCCAGGGCCGGATCGTCGGCCGCAACGTCGCCGAGCGCAAGCGGATCCTCGGCTTCGAGAAGGTCGACGTCGTGATCGCGATGGCGCTCGCCGGCGTCGTCAACCTCTCGATGATGATCGTCGCGGCGGAAGTCTTCTTCGGCGGCGACTTCGGCCCCGTCGACACGATCGAAGCCGCCTTTGACGGCTTCGGCGAGGCGCTCGGAGGCGGCGCCGCGACCGTCTTCGGGGTCGCCCTGCTGGCCTCGGGCTTCGCCTCGGCCTCGGTCGGGACGATGGCCGGTCAGGTCGTCATGCAGGGCTTCATCCGCCGCCGCATCCCGCTCTTCCTGCGCCGCGCGCTGACGCTCGCCCCGGCGCTCCTGATCCTCGGGATCGGCGTCGACCCGACCCAGGCGCTCGTCATCAGCCAGGTCGTGCTCTCGTTCGGAATCCCGTTTGCGTTGATCCCGCTGCTGATCATCTCCTCGCGCCGGTCGGTGATGGGGGAGATGGTCAACCCCGGCTGGGTCTCGGCGCTGGCGTTCACGCTCGGCGGACTGATCATCGCCCTGAACGTGTTCCTGCTCTACCAGACGTTCTTCGGCTAGGTCCGGCGGCCTCAGGTCGTCGTGCGGAACGCCCCGATGACGGAGGCGAACTGGCTGGCGATGACCCGGGCGCGGTTGATCTCGGCGCGGGTCCAGGCCTCGGTCGAGTGGCGGTAGACCTCGATCATCCCGAGGCTGTGCCGGCGTGCGACGACCGGCACCATCAGTACGGAGCTCTGGCCGAGCGCGAGCAGGAGGTCGACCTCGCGCCGATCGCTGTGCGGGTCGCCGACCGTCACGGCGACGACCTCGTGCTCCTCGATCACCCGCGCGGACGCCGGGTAGTCCTCGATCGCGTAGCTGTCGGGACCCCCGACGTCGCCGTTCTCGGCGAGCGTCTCGAGCGTCCGCCCGTCGTCTCCGAGCCGCGAGAGGCTCACGCTCTCGGCATTGAGCTCGGCGGCGATCATCGCCAGCGAGCCCTCGAGATCCGCCCGCGATTGCGAGCCGGCGAGCGCGGCGCTCAGCGCGACCATCCGTGCATCGGTGCCGGTCGCGCCGTCGCCGCTCGCGCGCAGCGCGCGATCGAGTGAGGAGCGGCAGACGTCGGCGGCGACGGGCGCGACCCCCGCCCATTCGGGACTCGGACGGGCGAGCCCGTAACCCTGGCCCCAGGCGACGTCGAGGTCGGCGACCGTCGAGAGCTCCTCGAGCGTCTCGATCCCCTCCGCGCAGACCGTGGCTCCGATCGTGTGCGCGTAGCGGACGAGCGACTCGACGAGCGCCGCTCGCGCCGCGTCGACGTTGATCCCGCTCGTCAGGTCGATGTCGAGCTTGAGGATGTCAGGGCGGACGCGCATCAGCTGGCGCAGCCCGGCGTAGCCGGCGCCGGCGTCGTCGACGGCGATCCGCGCTCCGCGCAGCCGCAGGTTCTCGACCGTACGGTCGAAGACCTGATCGTCCTCGGGGATCGACTCGTGCTCGGTGATCTCGATGATCACGTCCTCGAGGCTCCCCGACAGCGCGTCGCGAACGGCGAGCGAAGTCAGCGCCGACGGGCTGACGTTGACGCTCAAGAGCGTTCCGGGCGGCCTGCCGGGCCGCGCGAGAGCCGCGGCGATCGCCGCGGCCTCGAGGTCCGATCCGAGCCCCGACTCGTGGGCGCGGGCGAAGATGACCGCGGGGGAGGGGTCGCTCGCGGTCGGGAACCGCGCCAGCGCCTCGTAGCCGACGACGAGGCCGGTGGTCAGGGCGACGATCGGCTGCACCGCGATCTCGATCCCGCCGGGCTCGAGGAACGTCTCGATCTCCTTCGTCTCGCTCTGACTCGACCCGCTGCCGAGGTCGGGGTGGTAGCGGCGGGTGCGGTCCTTGCCCGCGAGCTTCGCCGCCTTGAGCGCCCGGTCTGCTCGGCTGAGCAGGGCGCCGGGGTCGGCCGCGTCGGCTGGGAAGACGGCGACGCCGGCCGACATCGTCAGCTCGAGCTCGAGCGGCGCCACGGCGGAGATGCGCTGGCGCACGCGGTTCGCGACCGCGATCGCCTCCTCGGCGTCCGCCGAGGCGAGCAGGAGGGCGAACTCCTCACCACCGACACGCGCGGCGAGATCGGCGTCGCGAACCGTCGCTCGCAGCTCGCGACCGACGAGCCTCAGCACCTCGTCGCCCGCGGCGTAGCCGGCGCGGTCGTTGACCTGCTTGAAGTCGTCCAGGTCGAGCGCCAGAAGTGCGAGCGAATCGCCGGACTCGGCGGCCTGCGCCATCGCCGCCGGCAGGCGTTCGCGAAATCCGCGGTGAGTAGCCACGCCGCTCAGCGGGTCGAGCTCCGGGCTCGTCTCGTCCCGGTCTGGGCGCGTCGTCACGGCGACGATCAGGCAGCCGCCGAGGGCCAGTGCGAGCGCCGCGGGAATCGCGAGCCGGCTCGGCAGGCCCGGAAGTCCCGCGTCGTGGATCAGCGCGAGCACGCTCGTCAACGCGACGAGAGCCGCGGTCAGCTCGAAGCCCGCGCGACGAGCCGCACGGGTCTTCGCGTGGTTCGGCGGGTCTGCCTCCTTGCGATCCCCCACCTGCCCACCATCGACAACGCGAGCCCGCGGCTTGAGAGTGGCGCGTCGCGGGCTCGGATAGCCTGCGTGCCGTGGGTCTCGCAACCGACTTCCAGGAGATCGTCGACTCGCTCCCGGACGACTGGACCGACCTCGTGTGCGACGTGCGGCTGGCCGACGAGCATCGCTACGTCGACGCCGCGGTGATCATGAGCCAGGTCAATGCGCAGCCCTACTCGCAGTCCGAGTGGCACTGGCGGGTCAACGTGGCCCACACGTTCGGTCACGCCGCGGCCGCCCCGACGGTCAAGGGCACGCTCGCGCTGCTCGACCAGGAGGGGATCGAGGCCGAGCTCGTCGTTCGCGACGTGCGCCAGGGGCGAGCCGAGATCGTCCAGATGTGGGGTCGCCCCGACTCCGTGCGCCGCGAGTTCCGCTCGCGCCGCAGCCTCTAGCCGCCCCGCGTTCCCTCGAGGACCGCGCCGACGTCGATCGGGCGCTCGACGATGCCGGTCTCCAGGTCCCACCGGGCCCATTCGCGGATCGCGCGCGGATCGACGGTCCCGGCGCTCGCGTCCGATCCGAAGGCAGCGGCCTCGCCCAGGGCCGCGAGCTGATCGGACTGGGTCGCGGGATCGAGCTCGGGGACCGCATCGGTCAGTGCGGTGAGCGCGGCATCGGGGTCCTCGACCGCGGCGCGGTAACCGCAAGCGATCCCGTCGGCGAGCTCGCGCACCAGACCGGGCTCGTTCGCGACCGTCTCGCGCGCCGTCGCGACGACGAGCTCCGGATAGCGCGGCGCACCGTAGTCGTCGACCCGGAACTCGCGCGTCGGCACGTCGAGGTCCTCACGCAGCGCGACGCCCTCTGCGTTCCAGAACGCCGTCGCGGCGGCGACGCGATCGGCGGACACGGCCGCGACCGAGTCGAAGCCGATCGCGATCCGCTCGATCGACGCGGGGTCGCCACCACCGGCCTCCGAGACCGCGTCGAGCACCGCTTCGTCGGAGGGGAGGCCGGTGACGCCCACCCGCTCGCCGTCGAGGTCGGCCGGCGTCCTGACCGAATCGCGATCGCCGGCGATGACGGCCGCAAGCGGGCGCTGGACGAGCGCGGCGACGATCGTGAGGTCCAGTCCACGCTCGCGCGCGAGCGCGACGTCGTGGATGTCGAGGACGGCGAACTCGACCTGACCGGCGGCGAGCAGCTTCGCGGAGTCCTGGGAGGAGCTCGGCTCGCGGACCTCGAGCTCGATGGGCTCGAAGCAGTCCGATGCGAGGCCCGCGTAGATCCCGGCATGGACCGCGTTGGGCTGAAAATCCAGCACGAGCGTCGCCGCGTCGGCGGCACCCGGTTCAGCACCCTCACCACCGCAACCACCGGCCGCGATCGCGAGGGCCGCCAGCAGCGCGGTCGCGATCCTCTTCATGCTCGGCGGCGAGGCTAGCGGCCGGCGGCGCCGCCCTGGCCCGGGATCCGGGCTACATTGGGGTCCGTGACGAGCTCAGATCCGAACGCCAGTCCTGAAGACATCGAACTGCTCGTCCGCGTGGAGATCCCCAAGGGCTCGCGCAACAAGTACGAGTACGACGAGGAGATCGGCGCGATCATCCTCGACCGCTTCCTCTCCTCATCGGTCGTCTACCCGACCGACTACGGCTATCTCGAGGGCCATCGCGGCCGCGATGGCGACCCGCTCGACGCGATGGTCTGCGTATCCGAGCCGACGTTCGCCGGCTGCGTGATCCCGGCCAAGCCGATCGCGCTGTTCAAGATGTCCGACGAGGCCGGTGAGGACGACAAGATCGTCCTCGTCCCGACCCACGACCCCGGCTGGAACACCGCCTCATCGCTCGACGACATCCCCGCGGCGATGCAACGCGAGATCACCCACTTCTTCTCGATCTACAAGCAGCTGGAGGGCAAGGAGGTCGAGGTCGACGGTTGGCACAACCGCGACGCCGCCCTCGAGGTCATCGCCGAGGCACGACGCTTCGAGGAGGAGTCGATCGCCGCGGGCGACGAACCCTCCACGGAGATGCGCGCCGACGCTCGCGACGGCGGCTAGACTGCCGCGCGGCCTCAGGGCCGGACGGACACAAGCGACTCGGAGGAGCCGACAGAGTGCAGGATCGAGGACTCGCCGCCTATATCGCCGAGCTGATCGGAACGCTGCTGCTCGTCTTCGGCATCTGCTCGGCCGTCACGCTCTACGTGTCGACATCGGCCGAGTCGCAGACCGGCTCCGACTTCGTCCTCGTCGGCCTCGTCCATGCGCTGTTCCTGTTCGGCGTGATCATCTCGCTCGGCCAGGTCTCGGGCGGGCACTTCAACCCGGCGGTGACGCTCGCGGCCGCCGTGATGCGCCGCATCGACCCGATCGACGCGCTCGTCTACGTGCTCGCGCAGCTCTCCGGCGCGGTCCTTGGCGCACTGCTCGTCCGCGGCATCCTGCCGGCCCCGGGCGAGGCCTCGAACTACGGCGCCGCCGCGATCTCGGACATCCTGCCGAGCTCGTTCGCCGGCTTCGCGGTCGAGGCGATCGGAACCTTCTTCCTCGTCGCGGTGATCTGTGCCGTGGCCTTCAATCCTCGCGCCCGCCAGGAGTGGGCTCCGCTCGCGATCGGCACGACGCTCGGCGTCGCGGCGATGATCGCCGCGCCGCTCACCGGGGCCGCCTTCAATCCGGCCCGCTGGTTCGGCCCGGCGCTGATCGGCAACGCTTTCGGCTCGTTCGCCGACATCTGGCCCTACGTCCTCGGGCCGATCGTCGGCGCGCTGCTTGCCGTCGGCGTCTACCGCTTCGTCATCGCCGGTCCGCAGTTCTCCGAGGGCCCCGAGCCGCCGACCTCGGAGGTCGCGAGCGCCGAGCGCGCGATCAAGGACGCCGAGGTCCGCGCCCGCCAGTCCGGCTGACCGACCGGTTTCGCGAGCACCCGCTCGCCGGCGACTAGCGTGGGCGGCGTGCGACGCGTCACCTTCTCCCGCAACCACACGCTGTCGCTCTCGCGGACCTGCCGCTGCTACTGCAAGTACTGCGCGTTCGCGACCCACAGACCCCACCTCCACGGCCCGGAGGAGGTGGAGCGCCAGCTCGACGAGGCCGTCAAGCGGCGCGCGAAGGAGCTCCTCGTCCTGACGGGGGAGGGGCCTGACGAGCACCCGGGGGTCGCCGAGCGGCTCGCCGAGCTCGGGCACGCCGACTTCGTCTCCTACGTCGTCTGGGCCTGCGAACGGGCGCTCGAGCGCGGGATCCTGCCGCATACGAACCTCGGCGTGCTCGCGCCGGCCGACCTCGCGCGGCTTCGCGAGGTCACCGCATCCCAGGGCCTGATGCTGGAGTCGGTCTCCGAGCGGCTGATGGACACCGTCCACGCGGGCTCGCCGACCAAGCATCCGGCCCGCCGGCTCGAGACGATCGAGGCGGCGGGGGAGCTCCGGATCCCGTTCACGAGCGGGATCCTCGTCGGGATCGGCGAGACCGAGGAGGAGCGGGTGGCCTCGCTCGAGGCGCTCGCGGAGGTGCACGAGCGCCACGGCCACGTCCAGGAGGTGATCCTCCAGAACTTCGTCCCGCATCCGCGCTACTACGGTCGCGAGGTGGCCGAGATCGCCGACCGCGCGGCGCGGACGCGCTGGTCGGAGCTCGGGCGCCCGAGCGGCTCCGACGTCGCGACGGAGGGTGCCTCGCTGCCCGGGTGGGCCTCGCCGGTGACGCTCGACGACATGCGGCGGTTGGTCGCCGAGGCCGAGCGGCTGCTGCCCGGCGTCGGGATCCAGATCCCGCCGAACCTCTCGGACTGGTGGGTCGACCTGGTCGAGGCCGGCGCGACGGATCTGGGCGGCCTGTCGGCCAACGGTGACCACATCTCGCCCGAGCACGCGTTCCCGAGCCCACGCGAGGTCCGCGACCGGCTCGCGCCGATGGGCTACGCGGTGGCCGAGCGGCTCTGCGTCTACCCGCAGTACCTCGAGTCCGAGTGGGTCGACGAGGCGGTGCTCGACGTCGTCCGCAACCGCTTCTGGAGCTTCATCCCGCGGCGTGGCTCGGGCCGCGGCCGGCGCGAGGAGATCGACCCCGACGCGGCTCCGGCCGCGATCGAGCGCTCGCTCGCCGGGGAGCCGCTGACCGAGGACGAGCTGACGGCGCTGTTCTCCGAGCGGCGTCCGGAGGTGATCGAGTCGATGCGCGCCGGAGCCGATCGGCTGCGCGCCGAGCTCGCCGGCGAGACCGCGACCTACATCGTCAACCGCAACATCAACTTCACCAACGTCTGCGTCGTCGGCTGCGCGTTCTGCGGCTTCGGACAGAGCCGCCGCTCGCCCGATGCCTACCACCTCTCCGAGGCCGACTTCGAGCAGCGCGTCGCCGAGGCGGTCGACGTCGGCGCGACCGAGATCTGCATGCAGGGCGGGATCCATCCCGACTACACGCTGGCCGACTACGGCGCCTGGCTCGAGCGCGCGAAGCGCGTCGCGCCCGACCTCCACCTGCACGCCTACTCGCCGATGGAGATCGACCACATGTGCGAGATCTCTGGGCTCGAGCCGCGGGCGGTCTTCGAGTATCTCCGCGACCGCGGCCTCGGCTCGACGCCCGGGACGGCCGCCGAGGTGCTCGACGACGGCGTTCGCCAGCGGATCTCGCCGAACAAGCTCCCGGCGGCGCGCTGGGTCGAGATCATCGAGGCCTGCCACGCCTCGGGGCTGCGCTCGACGTCGACGGTGATGTTCGGTCATGTCGAGGAGCCGCGTGAGCTCGCCCGGCACATGCGGGTGATCCGGGCGCTCCAGGAGCGCACCGGGGGAATCACCGAGTTCGTCCCGCTGAGCTTCATCCCGCACCAGACGCTGCTCGGCCGCACGCACGGGGTCGAGGAGATCTCACGCGCGGAGAACCTCAAGCACACGGCGGCCTTCCGGCTCGCGCTCGGGCGCAGCGTTCGCAACCTCCAGGCGAGCTGGGTCAAGATGGGCCTCGACGCGGCGACCGAGAGCCTGCGCTGGGGGGTGAACGACCTCGGCGGAACGCTGATGGAGGAGTCGATCTCGCGGATGGCCGGGTCCCAGCACGGGGTCCGGCTCGAGCCCGAGCAGCTGATCGAGGCCGCGCGCGCCGCCGGTCGTGTCCCGGCGCAGCGCACGACCCTGTACGAGGTCCTCGCGACGCACTGAGCGGACCGTCGCGACGCGCGGTCGGCGCTAGCGGAACAGGTCCTCGGCCTCGGGCCGGCGTAGCGCCGCGGCACCGGGGCCGTCCTCGGAGGTGATCCAGCGATCGGCACCGCTGATCACCACGGCCGGCGTTCCGGAGCGCTTGTGGCGCGCGAGGTCGGCCGCCGAGGCGAGCTGATCGGCGACGGCGATCGCGCTCGCCGCGAGCTCGCGTCCGTCGCGATCGAGCTCGCCACGCAGGTCGTCGAGCGGTGCGAGACCCGCGCAGCCGATCGCGATCTCGGCCTGCCCGAGTCGCCACGCCCGGCCGAAGCTGTCGGAGATCACGACGGCGGGGGGAGCCCCGAGCTCCGCCCGCAGCTCGGAGCGCAGGCGGCGCGCCGAGTCGTCGGGGTCGGCGGGGAGGAGGGCGACGCGGTTCTCGCCCGGGACGTTCGAGGCGTCGATGCCCGCGTTCGCGCATACGAGGCCCGAGTGGGTCTCACAGATCAGCGCGCCGCGCTCGGCGCGGAGGACCGAGCGCGATTCGGCGAGGACCAACTCGACGAGCGCTGGGTCCTTGCCGAGCTCGCCGGCGAGCCGTATGGCACCGGGGCCGGGGACGACGTCACCGAGCGCGAGGACCCGGCCCTCCGCCTTCGAGACGACCTTCTGCGAGACGCAGACGACGCTTGCGCTGCCGAGCTCGATCCGTGCCCGGGTGGCCGCCGCCGCGATGAGCCGGCCGAGCGGGTCGCCCTCCTCGACCTCCGGGAGGCCCGGGATCGGTTCGGCGCGCAGGCCGGGCGCTTCGGGCCCGGCTTCCGGTGTCACCGCGGACGCCGGCGCGCGCGCTTGGCATCCGGACCGGCGGCGATCCGAAGCAGGGCCTCCGCGGTCTGTGGTGCGCGCTCGGGATCGGCCTCGAGCTCGCCGCGGAGCGCCTCGAGGTCGTCGGGCGTGTCGAGGTCGAGCGCCATCGAAGGGAGCTCGCGGACCGCGCCGGCGAGCCCGCGGGCCTCGGCGCGCTCGAGGTGGATGCGGCGGCTGTCGGCGCCGAAGGCGGGCCGGATCGCGTCGGCGGGGGAGAGGATGAGCCCGTTCGTTCCGCTGCCGTGGCGGTCCGGGATCACGCCGACGCCCGAGTCCGGCTGGGCGTCGAGCGCGCCGTCGAGCTCCGAGGGGTCGAGCAGCGGGCAGTCGATCGGCAGCAGCGCGACGCAGCCCGCGCCGGTCGCCTTCGCGCGCACGATCCCGAGCGTCGCGGCCTCGGAGTGACCCTGGTCGACGGGGTCCTGAAGCACCTCCAGCGGCCTTCGCAGGCGCTTCGAGGCCTCGAGCGCGATCCGCTCGGCGCGTCCCTCGCCGGTCACGACGATCGTCCGCTCGATCCGCCGCGCTCGAGCGACGGCCGCGAGCACGTCGCTCAGCATCGAGCCCGCGAGCAGCGCGCGGGCGCGCGGGTCGATCTCGCCGAGCAGCCGCTGGTTGGTCTGCGAGAAGCGCTTGACCGGGATGATCGCCGTCGCTCGCAGGGCCGCGCCCTCAGTCGGCGATCGGGGGGAGGCCGGTCGGTCCGGAGCCGGTCAGCCCGGCGACCGCGTCGAGGACCTCGCGGGCCAGCGCGGCACGCCCGGCGGGCCCCTCCATCAGCGTCTCGGTCGCGTGGACGCGGATGCCCGGAACCTCGGGTTCGGGGTCGCCGGCGTCGAGCACGATCGCGTCGAGCAGGGGCGCGTAGAGCGAGGCCACGCCCGCCGCGCTGACCGGCCGTCCGATCGCCCGCAGGCAGGCCTCGGTCGGCCCCTTGATCGAGCGCCCGCCGACGAGCGGGCTCACCGCGACGACCGGAGCGCCGCCCGTGGCGATCGCCTCGCGGATGCCCGCGATCGCGAGGATCGGACCGATCGACAGGACCGGATTCGACGGTCCGATGACGACCGCGTCGGCGGCGGCGATCGCGGCCGCCACCTCGGGCGTCGGCCCTGCGCCCTCGAGCCCGTCGACCTCGATCCCGCGGATCTCGGCCTCGCCGTGATCGAGGATCAGGAACTCCTGGATCGATCGCCGCCCGGCCGGCGTGAGCACGAACGTGCGAACCGGCGCCTCGGTCATCGGCAGGACGGCGGCCTCGACCCCTAGAGCCGTCGCGATCTGCGCCTGTGCGGCGGTCGCGGTGCCGCCCTCGGCCATGAAGTGGGTTCGATAGAGGCAGGTCGCGAGGTCGCGATCGCCGAGCGAGAACCAGTCGGGTGCGCCGAGTCGCGCGAGCCGCCGGTGGGCCTCGAAGCTGTCCTCGAGGAGCCCCCAGCCTCGCGCCTCGTCGATCTCGCCCGCCAGCCAGTAGGTGACCAGATCGGGGTCGGGGGAGACCCGGACGCCGTGGACGTCGATGTCATCGCCGCTGTTGGCGACGACCGTGAGCTCGACGTCGTCGAGGTCGGCGAGGCCGGCCGCGAGCTTCGCGCCGCCGGTCCCGCCGGCGAGCAGGCAGACCTTCAACCCTCCGACCCCTTCGGGCCCTTCGGTGCCTTCGGTGCCCAGTGGTCCGCGTCGCGCGGCAGGCCGAGGATGCGAAGCCCGGCGTGGGTCTTGTAGCGGACGTTGATCGAGATCAGCATCGCGGTCAGCGACTCGACGATCCGCGCCTGCTCGAGCGGCCCCGCGTTGACCGCGCGCAGCCCTTCGATCGACTCGATCAGCTGCGCGACCCGAGCCTTGTCGGCCTTGCGCTCACCGCAGACGAGCACGTCTTCGTCGAGCTCGGCGTCGGGGTCGGCGAGCGCCGAGGCGCTGACCGTGTGGAGCGCCGAGATCACCGTGACCCCGTCGGGGACCATCTCCTGTGCCTGCTCGGCGGCGGACCCCTGCCAGACGCCGAGCGTCCGCGTCGCCTTGCCGCTGACCGCCGCCGCGAGCGGCACCGTGCAGTCGACGAGCAGCTGGCCCTCCGAAAGCGCGCCGCGCAGGTTCTGGAGGTTCTCCGACTGGGCCCGGAAGGGGACGGTCAGGAAGACGACCGACCCGCGCGTGGCCGCGTCCGCGTTCTCGGCGCCGGAGACCGCGCAGTCCGGGCAGAGCTCGCGAAGCCTCGCCGCGGACTCCTCGGCCCGGCCCGCGTCCCGAGATCCGATCACGACGTCGTGGCCGGCCCGCGCGAGCCGGAGCGCGAGGCCGAAGCCGAGGGCGCCCGTGCCACCGACGATCGGTACCTGCTGGCGCTCGTGGTCGCTGCCGGACATCGGCGGCGAGTCTAGGTCGGCACCGGTCGCGGGCGTATCCTCACGCCCCGGTGAGCGTGTCGATGCCAGGCAGCGTCCGCGTCCGCGAGGTCGGTCCTCGCGACGGCTTCCAGAACGAGCCCGAGGTGATCCCGACCGCCGACAAGGCGCGACTCGTCTCGGCTCTGGCGCGCACCGGCCTGCGCCGAATCGAGGTCACCTCCTTCGTCCGCCCCGACGTGATCCCGCAGCTCGCCGACGCCGAGGAGGTCCTGGGTGCCGCCGAACACCCGGACGACGTCGCGTTCTCGGTCCTCGTCCCGAACGAGCGTGGCCTCGAGCGTGCGCTCGGAGTTCGCGACCGCTTCGACGAGGTGAGCGTGTTCGTCTCCGCGACCGAGTCGCACAATCGCGCCAACGTCCGCAGCTCGGTCGCCGACACGCTCGACGGGCTCGACCGCACCGTGGCGCTCGCCCGCGAAGCCGGCCTGCGATGCGAGGGCGTGATCTCGGTCAGCTTCGGCTGCCCCTACGAGGGCCGCGTCGAGCCCGCGACGGTGCTCGAGGTCGCGCGTCGGCTCGTTGACGCGGGCTGCGAGGAGATCGGATTCGGCGACACGACGGGGATGGCCAACCCACTCAGCGTCCGGCGCCTGTTCGAGGCCGCGTTCGAGGCGCTGCCGGGCACCGAGCTCACGGCCCACTTCCACAACACGCGCGGACAGGGGCTGGCCAACGTCCTCGCCGCCCTGGAGTCCGGCGTGCGGAGCTTCGAGAGCTCGTTCGGCGAGCTCGGGGGCTGCCCGGTCCCGCCGGGCGCGACCGGCAACATCGCGACCGAGGATCTCGTCTCGATGCTCGAGGAGATGGGCGTCTCGACGGGCGTCGACCTCGAGCGGCTGCTCGCCTGCTCGCGCGAGGTCCAGCAGCTGCTCGGCCGCCCGCTCGGCTCGCACCTGCTGACCGCGGGTCCGGTCGCATGGGAGGGTGTCGAGGCATGACGGGCACGAGGGAGCGCAACAGCGACGGTTTCCGCCACGCCGTCGAGAGCGGTGATTTCGGCGGGATCGATCGCCTCTTCTCGCCCCAGGTCGTGTTCCGCAGCCCGGCGGTGTTCGCGCCGTACGAGGGCATCGAGGTCGTCCGCGCGCTCCTGACCGCCGTCGGTCACGTCTTCGAGGACTTCCACTACCTCGAGCAGGTCGAGTCCGAGGATGGCCGCTTCGCGACGCTCCTCTTCGAGGCGCGGGTCGGCGATCGCGACGTGCAGGGCGTCGACCTGCTCTGGTTCGACGCGGAGGGCCTGATCGCCGAGATGACGGTGATGGTGCGACCCCTGTCCGGCCTGAACGCGCTTGTCGAAGCGATGGGACGCATGCTCGGCGGCGCCTCGGCGAGCTAGCTCGCGGCCGGGCGGAACGTTGCCCCGGCGGGTTGCGGTGGCGCTCCGCCCGCTCGTTTTCTAGCCTGGACGCATGGACAAGGACTCGATCGAACGGATCCGCACCGCGACCTTCCCGCTGGCGCGTCGCGGTTACGACCGCCGTGAGGTCGATCGCTTCCTGGCCCGGCTCGCCGAATGGCTCGAGGCCGACGCGCCGGAGCCGGTCGCGGTTCCCACCGAACCACCCGAGCCGCCCGAGGCCGTGCGCCAGGCGCTGGCCGAGGTCGGTGAGCGGACGGCGGCGATCCTGCTGGCCGCCGAGGAGGCCGCGAGCACGATGCGCTCGGAGGCCGAGGCCGAGGTCAAGGCACTCCGCGAGGAAGTGGAGACGAGCACCCGCAAAGAGCGCGAGCAGGCCGACGAGTACGCGACCGACAAGCGCACGAGCGCCGAGACCGAGGCCGAGCGCACGCGGGTCGATGCCGACTCCTATTCGGCCGAGATCCGCGAGGGCTCCGACACCTACGCACAGACGACACGGCGCCAGGCTGACCAGTACGCCTCCGAGGTCAAGGGCGAGATCGACGCGATGGCCGAGAAGGCGCGGGCCGAGACCGAGGCCAAGGAGGCCGATGCGCGCGAGCGGATCGAGCGCTACGAGGCCGAGGAGATGGAGCAGGCGCGTCTGCGCGCCAAGGCGATGATCGACGAGGCGACCGCACGCCGCGACGAGATCGAGGCCGAGATCGTCCAGCTCGGCGAGCGCCGAGACAGCGTCCTCGAGGGGATCCGCAGGCTGACGAGCGAGCTGACGGGCACCGCGTCCTCGCACGCGCCGGCGGCGTCGCTCGCCACCGCGGCGGCCGAGGTCCAGGCCGAGGCCGACGCCGAGGAGGCCGCCGACGCCGCCGCCGAGGCGGACCCCGAGGACGAGCTCATCGAGGACGAGGTCGCCGAGGGCGAGGCCGAGCTCGCGGATGAGGACGACGGAGGGGCGGAGGACGAGGCGCCGGTGGTGAGCGCGGGCGACCCCGACGCGACCCAGACGTTCCGCCCCGACTTCGACAACGGTGAGCCGCCGACCGACGAGCACCGACCCGGCGAGGTCGAGGTGGAGGTCGAGGCCGATCCGGTCGACGAGCCCGGCCCGGACTCGGCCGAGGCCGAGACCACCGTCCACCGGATTCCCGAGCGGTGAGCGAGACCGAGGCCTCCTCCGACGTCGAGCGGGCGAATCGGGCGGCGCTGGGCGGCGGTCCCGAGCGCCATCACGCCAAGCTCGCCGAGCAGGACAAGCTCGAGGTGCGCGCACGCGTCGAGCTGCTGCTCGACGCCGGAAGCTTCAGCGAGGAGGGCCTGCTCGCCAACTGGGAGCAGGAGGGGCTCGGCGCCGACGGCGTCGTGACGGGGATCGGGCGGGTCGGCGGCCGCGCGGTATGCCTGATGGCCAACGATCCGACCGTCAAGGCCGGCTCGTGGGGCCCGAAGACCGTCGAGAAGATCCTGCGGATCCAGGAGCGAGCGCTGGCGCTCGAGTTGCCGATGCTCTACCTCGTCGACTCAGCGGGAGCCCGGATCACCGATCAGGTCCGGATGTTCCCCGGTCGCCGCGGGGCCGGGCGGATATTCCACAACCAGGTCCGCATGTCGGGGACGGTGCCGCAGATCTGCGTCCTGTTCGGGCCGTCGGCTGCGGGCGGCGCCTACATCCCGGCGTTCTGCGACGTGGTGATCATGCGTGACGGCAACGCCTCGATGTACCTCGGATCGCCGCGAATGGCCGAGATGGTCATCGGCGAGAAGGTCACCCTCGAGCAGATGGGTGGCGCGCGGATGCACACCGGCGTCTCGGGCTGCGGGCACTTCCTCGCCAAGTCCGATGAGGAGGCGATCGACACCGCGGTGCGCTGGCTCTCCTACCTGCCTTCGAGCTGGCGCGCCGAGCCACCTCCGGCGGCTCCCGCCGAGCCGGCCTCGGACCGCGCCCCGAGCGAGATCATCCCCGCCGACGAGCGCACCCCGTTCGACATCCGCGATCTGATCGGCGCGATCACCGACGCGGAGTCGTTCACCGAGTATCAGGCGCGCTGGGCGAAGGAGATCGTCTGCGGGCTCGCCCGACTCGACGGGCAGTCGATCGGGATCGTGGCCAATCAGCCGCGCCAGCGTGGGGGAGTGCTGTTCGCCGACTCGGCCGACAAGGCGGCGCGGTTCATCTGGACCTGCAACGCCTTCAACGTCCCGCTGCTCTTCCTCGCCGACGTCCCGGGGTTCATGATCGGCTCGGAGGTCGAGCGCGGCGGAATCATCCGCCACGGGGCAAAGATGATCTCGGCCGTCTCGGAGGCGACGGTGCCGAAGATCTCCGTGATCGTCCGCAAGGCCTACGGCGCCGGGCTCTACGCGATGGCCGGACCCGCCTTCGAGCCCGACGCGTGCATCGCCCTGCCGGGCGCCCGGATCGCGGTGATGGGGCCGGAGGCGGCGATCAACGCCGTGTTCTTCAACCAGGTCCAGGCGATCACCGACGAGGACGAGCGGGCCGAGTTCGTCCGCGCCAAGCGCGACGAGTACGTCGCCGACATCGACGTCCTCCACCTCGCCTCCGAGCTCGTCATCGACGCGATCGTCGAGCCCGACGCGCTGCGCGAGGACCTCAAGCGGCGCTTCGCGGCCGCGGCCGGCAAGGACCGCTCGTTCTCCGAGCGCCACAACCCGGTGACGCCGGTTTGAGCGCGGAGGCGGGCGCCGGCCGGCTCGGAGTCGTCGCCGGCAGCTCGCTTCTCGGTCGCCCGCGGCCCGAGCTTCCAGGCGTCGAGTGGATCCAGCGCCACGACTCCGGGGGGTTCGTCCTTGCCCACGAGATCGACCACCGGGCCAATGCACGCCGTCTCGCCGACGCCGGTTGCGACCGGGTGCTCGCGATCTCGTCGGTCGGCGGCCTGCGACCCGAGCACGGCCCGGGAACGCATCTCGCCCCCGACGACTTCATCTCGCTCGTCGCGAGCCCGTCGGCCCACACCGACGCGCGCGCACACATCGTCCCGGGGTTCGACCCCGAGTGGAGGGCGCGGGTGGTCGAGGCGTGGAGCCTGGCGAGCTCTCGCGAGCTCGTCGACGGCGGCGTCTACTGGCAGACGCCGGGGCCCCGGCTCGAGACCCCGGCCGAGATCCGGATGGCCGCCGCGCACGCCGACGTCGTCGGGATGACGCTCGCGCACGAGGCCGTCGCCTGCGTCGAGCTCGGGCTCGCCTACGCCGCGATCTGCGTCGTCGACAACCTCGCCAACGGTGTCGCGGGCCGGCGCCTGGAGATCTCGGAGCTCGAGCGCGCGCGGGCGGAGAACACCGAGTCGCTCGCCGCGGCGCTGGCCGGGGCCGCGCCGGCGCTCGCCGCGGCGGATCCCGCGACCTCGCCGTCCGAGGCTCCCGGGGAGCCGCTTTGACCGCGCCGGCGCCCCCCCTGACGATCACCGACACGGAGCTCGACGGGGAGCGGGTCTCGGTTCGGATCGCCGACGGCCGGATCGAGGCGATCGGCGCGAAGGTCGAGCCCGCCGCGGGCGACGCGACCCTCGACGGCCGCGGAACGATCGCGAGCCCGGGCCTCGTCAACGCACACACCCATGCCGCGATGAGCCTGTTCCGGGGCTTCGCCGACGACCTGCCGCTGATGGATTGGCTCGAAAACCACATCTGGCCGGCCGAGGCGGGCCTCGACGATGAGGACATCTACTGGGGGACGCGTCTCGCCTGCCTCGAGATGATCCGCAGCGGGACGGTCCGCTTCTGGGACATGTACTGGCGCCCGCTCGTCGTCGCCCGAGCCGTCGCGGACTCCGGCTTGCGCGCCGTCCTCGGCGCCCCGCTGATCGACGGCGGACCCGATGCCGCCGACACCGGCTCGCAGGACCGCCTGCGCTCCGAGGCGATGGATGCCGTCGACGCGCTGCTCGACGTCGGCCTGCCGGGGATCGGAGCCGCGCTCGGGCCGCATGCGATCTACACCGTCTCCGACGACTCGCTCGAGTGGCTCGGCGGTCTGGCGCGAGAGCGCGGCCTCGCGATCGAGATCCATCTCTCCGAGACCGAGGATGAGGTCCGGATCTGCCAGGAGCGCACGGGTCTGCGCCCGGCGGCGCTGCTCGACCGGCTCGGCGTGCTCGGCGAGCGAACGTTGCTCGCCCATGGCGTCTGGCTCGACGACGCCGAGCGCGAGTTGATCGCCGAGCGCGGAGCGACGGTCGTGTCGAACCCGGCTGCCAACATGAAGCTCGCGGTCGGAGGACCGTTCGACTTCCCGGCCGCCTCGCGTGCGGGGATCGCCGTCGGCCTCGGGACCGACGGTGCCGGCTCGAACAACTCACTCGACCTGCTGGCCGACGCGAAGCTGTTCGCCCTGCTCCAGAAGCACCACGCCCGCGACGCCGCCGTCGCTACGGCGGCCGAGACCTGGGAGATCGCGACGGGGCGCCGCTCGGCGCTGCTCGGCGGCGAACCGCTCGCGCCCGGCGCCGCCGGCGACCTGATCTTGCTGCGGGCCGGCGATCCCGCGTTGGCGATCGGCGCGCTCGACGCCGGGCTCGTCTATGCGGCGACGGACTCCGCCGTCCACTCGACGATCGTCGCCGGCCGCGTGCTGATGCGAGACGGGATCGTCGACGGGGCGGACGAGGTCGTCGCCGCGGCGGCCGAGCGCGCCCGCGGCCTCAAGCGTCGCTGAGGGGACGCGGCGCGCGGGCGCCGAATGATCGACGACCCGCTCGGGTAGGCCGATCGCGATGGGTCCCGAGAAAAGCTCGCGCGCGGCCGTTCCCACCGTTGCGCGAATCGCAGCTCTGTTCACCGCGATCGCGCTGATGGCGCTCGGCGCCGGCGCCTCGGCCGCGAGCGCCAAACCGACCGCGATCGGCAAGGGCGGAGCGGCCTCGACGGTCGACGCGGATGCCACTCGGGCTGCGCTGCGCGTGCTCCGCGACGGCGGCAACGCGACCGACGCGGCGATCGCGGCGGCCGGGGTACTCGGCGTCACCGAGCCGTTCTCGTCGGGCATCGGCGGCGGAGGGTTCTTCGTCATCCGGCTTCCGAACGGGGATGTGCGGACGATCGACGGCCGTGAGACCGCGCCGGCGACGATGGACGACCGCTCGTTCTTCGAGGACGGCGAGCCGCTCGGGTTCGACGCCGCCCGCTACAGCGGCCTCTCGGCCGGCACGCCCGGGACCGTGGCGACCTGGGCCCGTGCGTTGCGGCTCTGGGGCTCGCGCTCGCTCGAGCGCTCGCTGGCCCCCGGCGCGCGCATCGCCCGCGAGGGCTTTCGGGTCGACAGGACCTTCGCCGCGCAGACGCGCGAGAACCGCGAGTACTTCGACGACATCCCCTCGACCGCTCGCATCTATCTCGACCGCGACGGCACCCCGCGCGACGTCGGCACGAAGCTCCGCAACCCCGACATGGCCAAGGCCTACGACCGGATCGCCGAGCTCGGGCAGCGAGGCTTCTACGAGGGCCCGATCGCGCGAGCGATGGTCGCCGCGGCACAGCAGCCGCCGACCGGGAAGAGCGCCGACCACGAGTGGCGTCCTGGACTTCTGACGCTCCGGGACCTCCGCAACTACGACGCCCTCTCGCGGTCTCCGACGCACGTCTCCTACAAGGGCCTCGATGTCTGGGGGATGGGCCCGCCGTCGAGCGGCGGCTCGACGGTCGGCGAAGTCCTCAACATCCTCGATGGCTTCCCGACCGACCCGATCGACGAGGCCGAGGCCTATCACCGGCTGCTCGAGGCGACGCGCCTCGCATTCGCCGACCGCGGCGCCTACCTCGCCGACCCGGCCTACTTCGGCGTGCCGCTCGCCGGCCTGCTCTCCGAGTCGTTCGCCGACGAGCGGCGTGAGCTGATCGGGCCGCAGGCGAACGACGCCGAGGCCGTGGAGCCCGGAGATCCCTACGACGATCAGGGCTCGACTACGCGCGCGCCCGGGTCGGTCGGGGTCGATCGCGAGGGCAAGTCGACGACGCATCTGGTGGTCGCCGACAGGCGCGGCATGGTCGTCTCCTACACGTTCACGATCGAGTCGACCGGCGGCAACGGGATCGTCGTGCCCGGCTGGGGCTTTCTGCTCAACAACGAGCTGACCGATTTCGACTACGACGATCCGGAGGCGGCCAACAAGCCCGCCGGCGGCAAGCGCCCGCGCAGCTCGATGGCACCGACGATCATCACCCGCGACGGTGCGCCGCTGCTGGCGGTCGGCTCACCCGGCGGCTCGACGATCATCAACACGGTCCTGGGGATCGTGTACGAACGCTTCGAGCTCGGCTCGACGCTCCCCGAGGCGATCGCCGCGCCGCGGACCGCGCAGCAGAACACGCCGGAGACCTTCGCCGAGGCGGCGTTCCGCCGCTCGGATCTCGCGGCCGAGCTGCGGCAGGTCTACGGGCACGAGTTCGCGCCGGTCGAGCCGACGCCGCCGGGCGAGATCGGGGCCGCGGTCGGGATCGAGTTCAAGCGCGACGGGCGGTTCCTCGCCGCGGCGGAGCCGAAGCGCCGCGGCGGCGGGTCGGCGGGCACCGTGACGCGCAGACCGCGTCGCTGAGCCGGCGGGCGCTCTCAGCCCGTACGGGCGAGCTCGACGAACGGGTCGAGCGCGTCGGGGTTGTGGAGTGAGTCACGGCTCGCGACGTCGTCGGGATCGGCTCCCATCAGGATCCGTTTGACCGGGACCTCGAGCGCCTTGCCCGACAGCGTCCGCGGGATCTCGTCGATCCGGCGGACCTCGCTCGGGACGTGGCGCGGTGAGCAGCGCTCGCGCACCGTCGCGCGGATCTTGCCGACGAGCTCATCGTCGAGCTCGGCGCCCTCGCGCAGGACCACGAACAGCGGCAGCCAGTTCTCCTCGCCCTCGCGCGGGACGTCGACGACGAGCGCGTCGACGACCTCGTCGAGCGTCGCAACCGCGCGATAGATCTCGGCGCTGCCCATCCGGATCCCGCCGCGATTGATCGTCGAGTCCGAGCGGCCGGTGATCTTCGCGGTACCACGGTCGGAGAAGATCTCGATCCAGTCGCCGTGGCGCCAGATACCGGGGTAGGTGTCGAAGTAGCTCTCGCGCATCCGAGAGCCGTCGTCGTCGCCCCACAGGTAGAGCGGCATCGACGGCATCGGCTGCGTGATCACGAGCTCACCGAGTTCGTCGAGCACCGGTTCGCCGTCGAGGTCGAAGGCCTGGACATCGGCGCCGAGGGCTCGGGCCTGGAGCTCGCCGCGGTAGACCGGCAACGTCGGGACTCCGCCGACGAACGCGGTGCAGACGTCGGTCCCGCCGCTCGTGGAGAAGATCCAGACGTCCGCGCCGAGCTCGTCGGCGATCCAGTCGAAGCCCTCCGGAGCCAGCGGCGACCCCGTCGAGCCGACCGCCGCGATGCGGCTGAGGTCGCGGCCGTCGGCGGGGTGGAGGCCGTCCTTCATGCAGGCGGCGATGTAGGAGGCGGACGTGCCGAAGATCGTCACGCCGGCGCGCTCGGCGAGGTCCCAGAGGACGCCCATGTCCGGGCTCCCCGGGTTGCCGTCGTAGAGGACGATCGAGGCGCGGGTCAGCAGGCCGGAGACGAGGAAGTTCCACATCATCCAGCCGGTCGTCGTGAACCAGAACACGCGGTCGTCCTCGCGCGCGTCGACGTGGAGGTGGAGCTTCTTCAGGTGCTCCACGAGGATGCCGCCGTGTCCCTGGACGATCGCCTTCGGCAGGCCGGTCGTGCCCGACGAATAGAGGACCCAGAGCGGGTGGTCGAAATCCAACGGCTCGAAGCTGAGCTCGGAGCCGGCGCCGGCTTCGAGCAGCTCGTCCCATGAGATCGCGCCATCGAGCGCCCCCGGGTCGGAGTCGGGGTCGAGGTAGCCGAGCAGGACCGTCCGCTCGAGCGAGTCGATCTCATCCCCGAGGCGGCGGACGACGTCGAGGCGGTCGAAGTCCTTGCCGCCGTAGCGATAGCCGTCGACGGTGATCAGGAGCTTGGGTTCGATCTGCGCGAAGCGATCGACGACGCTCGAGGCGCCGAAGTCGGGCGAGCAGCTCGACCACACGGCGCCGAGCGAGGCGGCGGCCAGGAAGGCGACCAGCGCCTCGGGCGTGTTGGGGAGGTAGGCGACGACGCGGTCGCCCGGCTCGACTCCGAGCGATCGCATCCCGGCCGCGGCCGCGGCGACCTGGGACTCGAGCTCGCCCCAGGTGAGCTCGGCCAGCTCGCGCAGCTCGGAGGCGTGGCGGACGGCGACGGCTTCGGGGTCACGGTCGCGAAATACGTGGCGGGCGTAGTTCGTCCGCCCACCCGGAAACCACTTCGCCCCGGGCATCGAGGCGTCGCCCAGCACGGACTCGGGCTCGGCGTCCCACTCGACGTCGAAGTACTCGGCGATCGACCCCCAGAAGTCCTCCGGGTGGTCGACCGACCACTGCCACAGCTCGCCGTAGGCGTCGCCGAGCTCCAGCCCGCGGCTGTCGGAGAGCCAGGCGGCGAAGTGGGTCAGATTCGAGTCCTCGAGCCGGTCGGCGGACGGCTCCCAGAGAACGGCCGGCGCGTCGTCTCCGGCTCCCTCGGCACCCGCTCCCACGTCCCCGGTTCTATCAGCGCGTCGCCGCGACCGGGGCGCCCGTGGTCCCGGCGCCGGCCTCCGGAGCCCCGCGGCGTTCGCGGGCGGCGTCGCGGTCGAGGGCACGGACGAGCTCGACGGCGAACGTCGCCGCCTGTTCGACGGCCCGCGCCTCGACCGCCTCGGGGACGTCGGCGCGCGTCGCGATCTCCGCCGCGCGCCGCTCGCCCTCGACGGCGGCGGTGAGGGTGAGAGCGCGAAGCCGCCGCGCCCTGAGCGCCTGCGCGTCGCCGCTCTCACCACGAACCACGGGGTGGGCATCGATTCCGTCGCCGGCCGCCGAGCGGTGGGCTTCGGCGATCAGTTCACAGAGGTCGAGTACGGAGCGGTCAGCGGGGAAGGAGACCGCTCCGCCCTCGGCGCGGACCCAGCGAAGCTCGCCACGCCCGACCGAGTCGAAGCAGACGTAGATCGTCCGCCGCGGGTCGAGCTCGTCGCGGTGCGAGCGGGCGAACGAGCGCATTCCCTCGCCGAGTGCCTCGGAGCCGCCGCTCAGGACGACCCAGACGTCGAGCGCGGCGGGTGGCTCGGCATCGAGCCGGCGGACGGCGTCGAGAGCGGCGGCGACCGCCGAGGCGTTGCGGTTCGCACCCGGGGAGATCCGCGACCGCGCCGTCGCCGCGAACCCGAAGGCCCCCGCGAGCAGCAGCAGCGTCGGGATCACCTGGAGCAGGGCGATGCCCTCGGCATCCAGTCCCGCCGCTCGCGCCGCGAGGACCGGTACGAGGAAGGCGGTCGACCAGAAGACGATCCGGGTCGGCGTGAAGGGCAGCGCGGTCAGGCCGCTGACCCGCGCCAGGACCCGGGTCGCCGTCGGCCCGTTGACCGGGCCCGTCCGCGGGGCGTCGACCCCCGCGCAGAGCACGATCCGCTCCGCGACGCTCGGCCGCGAGCCTCGCGAGACGACGTTCTGCGACCCGCGGCGGAAGAACAGCGTCCGCAGGAGGTAGAAGCGCGCGTTGAGGTCGAGGTAGAGCGAGGTCGCCGTCAGGAGGATCAGCGCGAACGCCGGGACGGGCTGAGTGATCGCCAGGACGCTCGCGACGCACGCCAGGACGCAGTGCAGCGCGACCGCCGCCGGCCAATTCGCGTGGACGTAGGTCGCCTCGACCTCGGTGTCACGGCCGGACCGGCGAAGCAACTCGGCGAGCCGGTTGGACGCGCGGCGCTCGCCGTTCGTCCCCGCACCGCGATTCGGGATCGCGGAGAGCTCCTCGACCACCCGCAGGTTCTCCTCGCCCGCCATCGCCCCCGATTATGCGCCGCGGTCGGACGGCGAGCGTCAGGCGGGGGTTAAGGCGAGGGTCCGACTCAGCGCTTCGGACCGACGTGGCGGTCGAGGATCGCGACCGAGTCCCGCTTCGCCACCGAGACCGTCCATCGGTTCATCCGGCGCGACTCGGCGCCGAGTAGGTCGCACCCCCAGACGAACAGCCCCCGGATGTCGTCCGAGCGGTTGCTGAACTGGTAGCGGGGATACGCGTAGGTCTTCTTCGGGGTGCGGATGGTGTTCATCGACCGACAGACACGATCGAAATTGCCGCTTCGCATTCGCGCAGGATCTGCTCGTAGCGCGCGTCGAGCGCAACTTCGAGGCGGTATACGCCCCGCCGGTGCCTGAGGAGACAGCCGTCGCCGAGGTAGAGGCCCAGTAGGTAGGAGTAGGAGTGCTCCTGCAGTCTTAGCCACACCTTGCGCTCCGGGGAGCATCGAAGGCAGGAGCGCAATTGCGAGGTGCCTCGAGGGGCGGCTTCGCGTCGAGCCCAGCCCCTGACGGTCGATCGGGGGATGCCCGTCCGCCGAGCGACCTCGCAATGGTTGAGTCCACGTGCAAGAAGGCTGCGGACCGCGTCAAACTCGGCCGGTGGTCTCACGGCCTATGCGGCGGGTGGGATTCGAACCCACACGCTCTTTCGAGCAATGCCTTTTGAGGGCATCGTGTCTTCCCTTCCACCACCGCCGCGGGGGTCACGCATTCTGACGACCGTACGGCCATCGCCGCAACACGTGGCGCGCACTTCGAGCCGATCCATTCACCGCTTCGTGCTGAAAGCGTCGCTAGCTTCACCCAGACCATGTGCGGCCGCTACACGCTCGGAAACCCGGACCCCGCGACGCTCCAGCGCCGCTTCGAGCTTCGCCACATGGAGTCGCTGCAGGTCGAGCCGCACTTCAACCTCGCGCCGACCGACCCGGTGCTCGCGATCCGGCGTGACTCCGAGGGCGAGCGCGAGCCGGGGATGCTGCGCTGGGGGCTCGTACCGGGGCGCTGGGCGGAGTCCGGCCGGCCGCTGATCAACGCCCGCGCGGAGACGATCGACTCGCAGCCGGCGTTCGCCGAGTCGTTTCGTGAGCGGCGTTGCCTGATGGCGGCCGACGGCTTCTACGAGTGGCGTCGCGACGAGCGCGGCAAGGTGCCGATCTGGTTCTCACGCCCGGACGGCGAGCCGTTCGCCTTCGCCGGCGTCTGGGCTGAGATCAAGGGCTCGGACGGCGCCACGATCACGTCATGCGCGCTCGCCACGACCGAGCCCAACGAGCTGATGCGCCCCGTCCACGACCGGATGCCGGTCGTTCTCGACCCCCGTGTGGAGGGCACCTGGCTCGACCCGTCCGCCTCGCTCGACGACCTGCGGGCGTTGCTCGTCCCAGCAGCCGAGGACGCGTTGATCGCGCGCGAGGTGTCGGACCTCGTGAACTCGAATCGAAACGACGGGCCGGAGCTGATCGCCCCGCGGCCGCAGGAGCAGACGCTCTTCTAGGCGGTCGCCTCGCCGCCGATGCGTTTCCTGCGATCGCGTTCGCTCTGCGGCTTCTCCTCCTCGACCTGCCATTCCTGGCGGAACGCGATCATCGTCACGACGACGATCGCGATCTGTGCCGCGATGATGATCACGGTCAGTAGGCCGAGCAGATCCTCGGGCAGCGCGGGGGAGTCGAGGCCGTCCTTGGAGCGCTCGAACCAGCTCGGGGCCGCGACCCCGGCGAAGATCGCCATGATCACCGCGAGCGCAGCCGCGACGGGGAGGACGCCGCGGTTCCAGCGCAGCACCAGCAGCGCGAAGATCACGTAGAGCGCGGCCCAGCCGATCGTCACGATCGCGGCACCCGAGCTCTGGAGGCGCTCCCAGCCGCCGAAGGTGACGACGGCCAGCAGGCCGGCGGCGATCAGCAGGACGACCGCGACGAGCAGCTTCGTCGTCTTCGACGAGGCCTTCTCGCGGTTCGGTCGCCAGACCTCGCGCTCGTCGTCTTCCCAGACTGACCTGGAACGGGAACCCTCCACCGCGCGGAAGTATCCCCGGTCGGGCCCGCGCGCGCAACGCGGTGCCGCGCGGCGAAACGGGGGAGCCGGGATTCGAACCCGGGTTCTCGGTTTTGGAGACCGAGCGAATAGGCCACTAACTCACTCCCCCGGAGGGCGCGAGGCCGGGGCCAGCTTATCCCGCGTCCCGAGTGCGGACGAGAGGACTCGAACCTCCACGGGCAAAGCCCACCAGGACCTAAACCTGGCGCGTCTTCCAGTTCCGCCACGTCCGCGCTGGCGCCGCGCTCCAGCGGCGCGGGCCGACCCGACGCTAGCCGCTCGCGGCTTCGCCGGGGTGCGAGGGACCGAAACTCTCGCGCCTCCAGGTCGTTACCTCGCCAGTGACGCTTCCCGCCAGATCGACGATCCGCGGCGTCCTGCTGGCGGGGCTCGCGGCCGCCTGCGTGGCCTTGCTGTTGCTCGGCGTCGAGGGCTCCGACTCGCCGGCCCGGGCCGGCGAGGAGACCGCGGCGGCGAAGTGCGCCGGAGCGAACAAGCCCGTGCGCCGCCTCGGATCGCAGAAGGCCGAGCGGGCGCTGGCCTGCCGGGTTCGCGCCGAGCGCACGGCGCGAGAGCGCAGCCCGGGTGAGATCGATGCGCTGCTCGAGGCGGCGGCCGATGCTCACGCCAGGCGGATGCTCGAGCGCGACTGCTTCAGCCATCGGTGCCCCGGCGAGGCAGACCTCGAGGGCCGGCTTCGCAAGGCCGGGTATCTCGACGGGGCGAGCGATTGGGAGTTCGCCGAGAACATCGGTTGCGCCACGACCGCCGACGCGATGGTCCGCGCCTGGCTCCGCGACCGCTCGAGTCGGCGCAACCTCCTGGGCCCCGAGTTCGAGGACATCGGGATCGGGTTCACCAAGCGTGCCCCGAGTGGGTGTGAGGGACCGCGAAAGGCCGGTGCCTTCACGCTCGTCCTCGTCATCGCGAAGCGCTGAACTCATACGAGCGTCCAGGCAACTGGACATCTGACGGTCGATTCGTCAAGCGCCCGGCGCCCCGGCACGAAAGCCCGGGACATGAAGACGAATGCGACGTTCAAGCTGGTGTCGGGGGTCGTGATGGCACTGATCTCCGCGTTCATCCTCAGCGCCGCGGCGGCGCCGGCCGCTCACGCGAAGCCGAGCTGCAGTGGGGCCAACAAGGCGCCGCAGCAGCTGCGCGGCAAGCAGGCCAAGAAGGCCGTCCTCTGCCTCGTCAACGAGAAGCGCAGGAGCCACGGGCTCGGCGGGTTGCGGCGCGACGGCCGCCTCGAGCGTGCCGCCAAGGCCCACAACCGGGTCATGGTCCGAAAGAACTGCTTCTCTCACCAGTGCCCGGGTGAGAAGGACCTCGTCGGGCGCCTCAGCCGCTCGGGCTACCTGAAGGGCAAGCTGAGCCGTTGGGCCTACGGCGAGAACATCGCCTGGGGCAGCGGCGACCGCGGCACCCCGCGCCAGATCGTCAACGCCTGGATGCACAGCGCGCCGCACCGCGCAGCGATCCTCTCGCGGACCTTCAAGGAGGCCGGGATCGGGTTCCACTCGAAGCTCCCCAGCAAGTCCGGGGGCTCCGGGGGCACCTACACGATCGACTTCGGGTTGCGGCTGAAGTAGCCCGCGCGAGACCTCGCAGCGGACCGGCCGGGCCACCTCGACGCTCGGCCGGTTACGCGTTCGAGGCAGGGTCGAGACGGACGACCTAGAATCCGTCGCCACGCGGGCGAAGTGTTACTGGTTGCACGTGAGCCTTCCAAGCTCGAAGAATCGGTTCGAGTCCGATCGCCCGCTCTCTTCGGCCACGGCTAGGATCGTGGCCTCGCGCACGGGGCGTGGCGCAGTCTGGTAGCGCATTCGGCTGGGGGCCGAAAGGTCGCTGGTTCAAATCCAGTCGCCCCGACTTCGCGGACCGGGGGAACTGCCGCGCCGTCGTTGGCGCCTTGCCAGACTCCGGCGCGTGGCGCAGGGGGCGGGCCAATCTTCGATCCCGAGGGATCTCTCCAAGCTCGAGGAGAAGGCCAAGAAGGTCCTCGAGCCGGAGTCGCTCGCCTACATCCTCGCCGGGGCCGGCGACACCGACACCACGCGCGCGAACGCGAGAGCGTTCAGGCGCTGGCAGGTCAAGAGGGGGTCGCGCCGGCCAGGCAAGGTCGATCTCTCGACGAGGATCCTCGGGACGAGGATGCCGGCGCCGGTCATGTTCGCGCCGATCGGGGTCCAGACGCTCGCGCACCCCGACGGCGATCTCGCAACCGCCCGCGCCGCGAATCAGCTCGGCCTGACCTACATGCACTCGACCCAGGGCGCCTTCGACATGGAGGACGTGGCCGAGGCCAACGGCGACGGCTCGCGCTGGTACCAGCTCTACTGGCCGACCGACGACGAGATCTGCGTCTCGTTCCTCAACCGCGCCAAGGCGGCGGGCTACACCCACCTCGTGATCACCCTCGACACGACGCTGCTCGGCTGGCGCCCGCTCGACCTCGACCGTGGCTACTCGCCGTTCCTCGAGAACAAGGGCATCGCCAACTACACGAGCGATCCGGTCTTCTCGAGCAAGATGCCGGTCCCGCCGATCACGCCGGCCGGAGAGATCGCCGTCGGCGTCTACTTCGCGAGCGTCTTCCAGAATCCGGGTCTGAGCTGGGATCAGCTCCCGCTGATCCGCGAGAACTGGGACGGGCCGATCCTGCTCAAGGGGATCCAGAGCCCGCGCGACGCCCGCCGGGCCGCGAAGGAGGGGATCGACGGCATCGTCGTCTCGAACCACGGCGGGCGCCAGGTCGACGGCGCGATCGGCGCCCTCGACGCGCTGCCACCGATCGTCGAGGCCGTCGGGCGCAAGATGCCCATCCTCTTCGACTCGGGGATCAGGACCGGCCGCGACGCCGCCGTCGCGCTCGCGCTGGGCGCCGACGCGGTGCTGATCGGCCGCCCCTACATCTACGGGCTCGCGCTCGACGGACAGCGCGGCTCCCGGATCGTCATGCAGAGGCTCGTCGACGACCTCGCCGACGAGGTCCGCAGGGCGGGGCACCGCAGCCACCGCCGCCTTTCCCGTTCGTCGCTGGTCAGGGCCCGATGACGCCCCGCGACGAGATGAACGAGACCACGCGCCGGCAATTCATCGAGCGGGCTGCCGCGCTCGCCGCCGCGAGCGTCGTGCTCCCACCCGCTCTCGGTGCGCTGCGCTCGCCGCCGCCGGCCCTGGCGCAGGGGCCGGTCGGTCCCGGCGCTCCGTTCGGCGCCTACCAGTCGGAGATCTACATCGAGGGAATGACCGCCCGCGGTGCCGGTCAGGAGTCCAATCCGCCGTTCACGACGAACCTGACCGACCTCGAGAAGGTGGCTTCGGAGGAGCTCAGCGCCGAGGCGCGCCGGTATTTCCTCGCCGAGGCGGGCGGTGCCGCGGCGGCGCGTGCGAACGCAAGGGCGCTTCGCGCTTGGCGAATCGTTCCGCGGATGTTCATCGGGCGCGAGGAGCGGACGCTCGACACCACGATCCTCGGCGTCGACATGCCCGCGCCGGTGATCCTCGGTCCCGTCGGTCGCCAGGACCTCGCCGATCCGCAGGCCGAGTCCGCCACCGCGCGCGCGGCCGCGGGCCTCGACCTCACCTACGTCCACTCCCAGCGCGCCAGCCAGCCCCCTGCCGCCGTTGCGGCGGCCGCGCCGCAGGGCTCGCGCTGGTACGGGTTCGACTGGCCCGACGGCGGCGAGCCCGACCTCGCCGCGCTGGCAGGCGCGCAGGCCGCCGGGTGCACCCACCTCGTGCTCTCGCCGCCGCAGCCGGGCCAGCGCTGGGCGCCGCTCGCCGCGATCCGTGAAGCGTGGACCGCCGGACCGATCCTCCTCAGCGGAATCCAGAACGTGCAAGCCGCTCGGATGGCCGTACGGCGCGGATTCGAGGGCATCGTCGTATCGAACGAACGCGGCCGCCGCGGCGCGAAGCCGAACGGGACCATCGACCGGCTGCCGAAGATCGTCGACGCGGTCGCCGGTCGCGCCGCGGTCCTGTTCGGCTCGGGCGTGCGAACCGGTCCCGACGTCTACCGGGCGATGGCGCTCGGCGCCGACGCCGTCATGATCGGGCGCCCCTACGTCTACGGGCTGGCGCTCGACGGCGAGGCCGGCGTGACGCACATGCTTCGCACGCTGCTCGCCGAGCTCGAGATCGACCTCGCGATCGCGGGGATCGAGGACCACCTCGAGCTGCGCCGAAACGCGCTCGTCCGCGACTGACGCTCGCTACCCGGCCATGAGCTCGGCGGTGAGAACCGCCACGCCGAAGCCTGCCGCGAGCACGAGGATCGCGCCGACGAGCTTTGGCGAAGGGCCGCCGTGGATCCCGGTCTCGTGGACGGCGACGTGCCCCTTTCCTCTCGAGATCAGCCAGCGATTGACCGGAAGCGCGAAGAGGAAGGCGACGGCGAGTGCGAACGAGAGCGCTCCCCAGAAGAGCAGGTCCGCGAGACCTGACTCCATCGCGCCCGGGATCACGAGCATGATCGCGTTGTCGACGATCTCCATGACTGCGATCGAGAACGTGTCGGAGGCGAGCGCGATCGGGATCACGGCGCCCAACGACAGTCCGGCCCGCAGCAGCGGCAGGCTGGTCAGGCCGTAGCCGAACAGGAACGCCAGTCCGACCGCCAGCGCGATCGTGCCGAGGTCGGAGAAGCCGAGGGCCGTCCCGATCGCCATCCCGGAGACCTCGCCGAGTGCGCAGCCGGTCAGGCAGTGCAGGGTGGCGCTGACGGCGACCGCGGTCAGCGCCCGGCCTTCGGTCGGCATCTCGTGCTCATGGATCTGCTGAGTCGATTCGGTCATTGGTACCCCCAGGGGGTATAGTAATAGTCACGCCAAGGGGGTGTCGAGCCCCCAATCCGGGTAGGACCCGCTCGTCGGTTGATGGCCGTCCGGCCCCGGAGGGGGGTCGTGCTGCGACCCCGGGAGGGACCCCATGCCTACTTACACGTCCGCCAAGGACCTAGAGGGCGGAATCGACGTTCGCCCGCAGTTCTCGAGCGACGGCGCCGTCGTCGACATCCCTCGCCGGCGCATGTCGGAGTCCTCGGTCGACCCGGACACCGCCTATGCGGTGATCAACGACGAGCTGATGCTCGACGGCCACGCCCGCCTCAATGTCGCGACCTTCGGCACGACCTGGATGGAGCCTCAGGCCGAGCAGCTGATGGCCGACGCCGCCGACAAGAACCTCGTCGACCGCGACGAGTACCCGCGGACCGCCGAACTCGAGGACCGCTGCCTCGACATCATCGCCGACTTCTGGAACGCGCCCGAGCCCGACAACCCGATCGGGTGCTCGACGATCGGCTCTTCGGAGGGCTGCATGCTCGCCGGGATGGCGCTCAAGCGCCGCTGGGCCGAGCGTCGTCGCGAGGCCGGGAAGTCGACCGACCGGCCCAACCTGATCGTCGGGGCCAACGTCCAGGTGTGCTGGCACAAGTTCTGCCGCTACTGGGAGGTCGAGCCGAAGGAGGTGACGATCCGAAAGGGCGAGACGACCATGCATCCCGACGACGTCGCCGCCGCCTGCGATGAGAACACGATCGGCGTCGTCGCGATCCTCGGCTCGACGTTCGACGGCGCCTATGAGGACATCGCCGGTATGTCCCAGGCGCTCGACAAGCTCGAGACCGAGACCGGCCTCTACGTGCCGATCCACGTCGACGCGGCCTCGGGCGGGCTGTTCGCTCCGTTCGTGGATCCGGAGCTCGTCTGGGACTTCCGGATCGAGCGCGTGCAGTCGATCAACGCCTCCGGCCACAAGTACGGGCTCGTGTATCCGGGCGTCGGCTGGGTCCTGTGGCGAAACGAGGAGGCGCGGCCGGAGGAGCTCGTCTTCCGCGTCGACTACCTCGGCGGCGATCACCCGACGATGTCGCTGAACTTCACGAAGCCCGGCTCGGCGGTCGTGGCGCAGTACTACCAGTTCGTCCGGCTCGGATATGACGGCTTCAAGCGCGTCCACACGCACAGCCGCGAGATCGCCCAGACGATGGCCGAGGCGATCGGCGACATGGACGAGTTCGAGCTGATCGCAGACGGAAGCGACCTGCCCGTCGTGACCTTCTGCTTCAACGGGGCCAACACGAAGTCGGGCAAGCCACGCAAGGGCAGCTACGCCGAGAAGGTCGGCTTCAAGCTCCAGGACATCGCCGACTCGATGAAGCAGGGTGGCTGGGCGGTCCCCGCCTACCACTTCTGCGCCGACCGCGAGGAGCTCGAGATCATCCGGATCGTGATCCGAAACGCCTTCAGTCGTGATCTCGCGCAGATGTTCCTGATGGAGCTCGGCCGCGCGGTCGGGCGCTGCGACGGGACCGGGGAGGACCCGGGGCGGCCGTTCCGCCACTGAGACTCAGCGGACGGAGCGGCCCCAATTCGGGTCGTGCGCGGGATGCCGGTGAAGCCGGATCCGCTCGCTGCCGTCGATCCGCATCGTGTAGAGGCGCTTCGGCGTTATCGGCAGGCGGCGGCAGCGACGAGGACCGGCTGGACGGTCGCGGCCGCTCGTGAAGACGATCCGCCGACCGTTCGGCGAGAACGATGGATCTGAATTGGAGAGTCCCTCCGCGCATCGCCGCGGCTCGAGTTCGCGACGGCCTGTCCCGTCGGGCCGCACAACCTGGATGCCGTCGCCGACGGAGTAACTCCCGTAAGCGATGAGCTTGCCGTCCGGGGAGATGTCGGGATCCGAGGCCCCGCTGCCGTTTCGCGTCAGCCGGCGCACAGCGGTTCCGTCCGATCTCATGGTCATCAGCCGCTCGTAGACACCACCGCGCGAGAAGACGATCCGCCGCCCATCATCGGAAATCGCCGGGTCGTAGTCGGAGGCAGGGCCCGAGGGTTGGGCGAAGCAGCGGCGCCCTGAGCCGTCGAGGCGCATCTTGCAGATGCTTCGACGGCCTGCGAACAGGATTCGCTTGCCGTCGGGCATGAAGGTGGGCGAGTAGCCGGGTCCGATGCGCCGCCTGTGCGTCCCGTCGGATCGCATGACCCAGACCCCACGGATCCGAGTCTGCCCGCGGGTGTAGATGCCGAAGGTGACCAGGCGGCCGTTCGGCGAGAACTCCGGTTCCTCGAGCAACGGGTCGCCGGGCGGGTCGAAGAGCGTCTGCACCGGCCCGCGCTCGGGCGAGAGAAGGATCTGCTCTTGGCCCCTCTTGCCAACGTAGTCGAGGAAGGCGATCGGTCCCTTCGACTGCCGGGCGGTCTCGGCTTGCGTCGCCGCTGGAACCAAGAACGAGAGGACGGCTGCGAGGACGACCGTGGCGAAGCGATTCAGCACACGCCGGACGCTATGGCGCGGTCGAAGGGCCTCGGCCACCCCCGGGGATGAAAGCCGCACGCCCCCGGTCGTTGACCTCCGGCCGCCGGGCGGGGAGACTCGAACGCGTGTCGGTCGCCGCCGCAACAGGGGACGGGTTCGCTCGCGCCCTCGCGGCGAAGGACTTCGAGCGGCTGTCAGGGCTACTCGATCCAGCCGCCGACTTCCGTGCCCTGACCCCGAACCGGGCCTGGGAGGCGACGGGCCCCGAGGAGATCGAGCCGATCCTGCGCGCCTGGTTCGACCATGAAGATGAGATCGAGGAGCTCGAGCGTGTCGAGTCGGAGGGCTTCGCCGACCTCGAACGCGTCGGCTACCGGCTTCGCGTTCGCAACCCGAAGGGTCTCTTCGCCGTCGAGCAACAGGCCTATCTGGCCACGAAGGACGGCATGATCAGTTGGCTTCGGATCCTCTGCTCGGGGTTTCGCCCGATCGACGGCTGATCAGTCGAGCAGAGCGCAGACGGCGAGCTCGTAGTCCTCGCGGAGCGTCGGGAAGACGTCCTGCGCGAGCCGGCCCGGGGCGTCCGGGGCGATCTGGCGGTTGACCGAGAAGCTCAGCGCCTTCCTGCCGGAGCGATTGGTCGCCGCGAACTGCGTGTAGCCCGGGAAGTTGCCCGTGTGGCCGAAGACCGTGCCGCAGCGGCTCTCGTATCGGAACACGCCCAGCCCGGCCGAGTTCAGCCCCGGCCCGGGGGGCTCGGACGTGTTGCCCTCGTTGCCCTTGAAGGCGAACTGCTGCTCGCGGACCCCGGCCGAGAACATCTTGCCGCCCGCGTAGTTGCGCATGAAGTCCATAAGCTCGAACGGGGTCGAGACGAGCCCGCCCGAAGCCGAGACGAACGCCATCGAGCAGCACTCGGTGATGTCCTGGAGCGGGAGCAGGTCGTAGCCGCGGATCTTCGGCCCGAAGAACGAGACTCCGGGCGGCAGGTCGGTTCGACTGAGCTCGAGCGGATCGAAGACCTGCCGCTGGAGCAGCTGGCGGTAGGTGAGCCCGGTTGCCTGCTCGGCGAACAGCGCGACGATCAGGTTGTCGGTGTTCGAATACTTGAAGCTCGTGCCAGGCGTGTACTCGAGCGGCTCGTCGGCGACGAAGTCGATCAATTCGGGGATCGTGATCCCCTCCTCGGTGAGGTTCTCGCTGAAGTACTCGATGAAGTCCGGGTCCGTCGTGTAGTTCGGCACCCCGCCGCGGTGCTGGAGCACCTGCCCGAGCGTCACGGCGCTCCAGGCATCCGGGAGGTCCGGGAGCTTCTCGCCGATCGTGTCGTCGAGCTCGAGCAGGCCTTCGTCGACGAGGGTCAGCGCGACCGCTCCGCTGTAGGCCTTCGAGGTGCTCGCGAGTCGCATCGACTTGTTCGGCCCGAACTTCGAGTTCGTCTCCAGGTTCGCTCGCCCGGAGGTGAGGAAGGTCTGCTTCTCACCGCGTCTCAGGAGCACGGATGCTCCGGGCGGGCCGCCCTTGATCTTCGAGGTCAGCCGGTCGAGCGCGCGCTGGAGCTGGCGCTCCTCCGACTTGTCGGCGAGCGCGTTCGCGGGCACGGATAGCACCAGAGCCGCGAGCGCCAGAACCCCTGCCAATTTGCGTACGAATCCCCCAAGCATTCGCGGGACTGTGGCATAGGTTGCACGCATGAGCAATTCGAGCGCCAGGCCGCTGATCACCGGAACGGACTTCATCATCGTCGGCACCGAGGACTTCGACGCCTCCGTCCGCTTCTACGAGGAGACGCTCGGCCTCGAGCGCTCGAAGCGCTGGGGCAACATGCCCGGTCTCGAATTCGAGACCGGCAACCTGACGATCGCGGTCATCGAGTCGGCGGCGTTCGGTATGACGTTCAGCCCGCATTCGCATCCGATCGAGCTGCGCGTCGACGACGTGCCCGAAGCCCGCGCCGAACTCGAGTCGCGCGGCGTCGAGTTCCGCGGCGAGACGATCGACTCCGGCGTCTGCCACCAGGCGTTCTTCGCCGACCCCGCCGGCAACTCGCTGGCGATCCATCACCGCTACGCGCCTCCGGCCTAGCCCGTAGTCTGCGGCCCGGAGGAGGGGTCGTGGCATTCATGAGTCCAGCGGATCCGCCCGTCGATCTCGACGAGTGGAGCCGCCGAACGCATCTCGAGCGCATCATCCCGGCGGCGCGGGACTGGGCCGAGAACGGCTCCGGTGTACCGAGCGCGGTCTACCTGCTCTACATCGTCAAGCTCGTCGTCTTCTCGGTCGCCGGCCTCGCGATCATCGGCGCGACGTCGGACCTCGGCGGCCTCGGTTCGATCGGCGAGTGGTGGACCGAGCCGATCGTCTTCCAGAAGCTCTGCGTCTGGTTGATCCTGTGGGAGATCCTCGGGCTCGGGTGCGGGTCGATGCCGCTCACGTTCCGCTTCATCCCGCCGATCGGCGGCGCGCTCTACTGGCTGCGACGCGGAACGGTACGCCAGCCGCCGTGGCCGGACCGGGTGCCGCTCACGGCCGGGACGACCCGGACCCCGCTCGACGTCGCGCTCTACATCGGAGTGCTCGGAGTTCTGGTGTACCTGCTCGTCGCCGGCGGCTCCGGGTCGGTGATCCCCGACGGGGCTCCGACCCTGCTTCCGGTCGAGCCGAGCCCCGATCTGCTCCCGGTCGGCGGGATCCTCGCTCTTCTGGCACTGCTCGCCGCACTCGGCCTGCGCGACAAGGTCGCGTTTCTCGCCGCCCGGCCCGAGGTCTACCTGCCGCTGCTGATCGTCGCCTGCTTCCCGCCGGAGACGATGATCGTCGGCTGGCAGTTCGTCTTCCTGTGCATCTGGCTCGGCGCGGCCAGCTCGAAGCTCAACCGCCACTTCCCGTTCGTCGTCTCGGTGATGATCTCCAACACGCCGTGGAACCGCTCGCGGCGGATGAAGCGAGACCTCTACAAGGGCTTTCCGGACGACCTGCGACCGGGGCGCAATGCGGCCTTCGCGGCACACCTCGGGACGGTCATCGAGTTCACCCTGCCGCTGATCCTGTTCTTCGGGCCAGGCGGTCTCATCGGGACGGTCGCGGTGATCGGGATGCTGATCTTCCACGTCCACATCACGTCGACGTTCCCGCTCGCCGTCCCGCTCGAGTGGAACCTGTTCATGCTCTTCGGGATCGTCTTCCTGTTCGGTCACTACGGCGACGTCCCGCTCTCGACCTTCGACCCGCTCCTGCTTGCGATCCTGCTCTGCACGTCGGTCGCGCTGCCGGTCCTCGGCAACCTGATGCCGGACAAGATCTCGTTCCTGCCCTCGATGCGCTACTACGCCGGCAACTGGGCGACGAGCCAGTGGCTGTTCCGCCGCGAGGGTGACGCCGAGGGCAAGCTCGACGCGGGCGTGAAGAAGCCGGCCGCGGCGGTGATCGAGCAGCTGAGCCGGCTCTACGGACGCCAGATGGCCGAGTACCTGCTCTACAAGGGGCTCGCCTTCCGCTCGATGCACCACCACGGCCGAGCGCTCAACGGCCTCGTCTTCCGCGCGGCCGACGGTGACGTCGAGTCCTTCCACGTCCGCGAGGGCGAGCTCGTGTCGGGGATCGTCAACGGTTGGAACTTTGGCGACGGCCACCTCCACGACGAGGGCCTGTTGCAAGCCGTCCAGGAGCGTTGCGGGTTCGCGCCCGGCGAGCTGCGGGTCGTCTGCCTCGAGTCGCAGCCGGTCCAGGTCCAGCGCCAGCGCTACCGGATCCTCGACGCCGCCGACGGGCTGATCGAGGAGGGGACGATCGAGGTCGCCGACATGTGCTCGCGCCAACCGTGGCTCGACGGACGCGATGGCGAGTTCCCGGTGACGGTGACCGGTCCGGGCGCCGTCGCGGTGGGCGATCGCCCCGTCACCGCGGCCGGCGCGTAGACGCCCGTGGCCGAGGCGTTCGTCGTCGGTTCGGGCCCCAACGGGCTCGCGTGCGCCGCCGCTCTCGCGACCCGCGGCGTCAGGGTCACGGTGGTCGAGGCCGCGGAGCGGATCGGCGGTGGGACCCGAACGAGCGAGCTCACGCTGCCCGGCCTGCTCCACGACGAGTGCTCGGCCTTCCACCCGATGGCGCTCGGCTCGAAGGCGATCGTCGACCAGGATCTCGCCCGCCACGGGCTCGAGTGGCTCTGGCCGGAGATCGACCTCGCCCACCCGCTCGACGACGGGGGCGCCGCGGCGATGCACCGTTCGATCGATCGGACCGCCGCCGGGCTCGGGGCTGACGGCGCGGTCTGGAAGCGCCTCTTCGCGCGGCCGTCGCGCGGCTTCGAGGCGCTGTCGGAGGACGTGATGCGACCGGTGCTCCACCTGCCGCGCCATCCGCTGCGGCTCGCCCGCTTCGGCATCCCGGCGGCGCTGCCGGCGACCGTGCTCGCGCGGAGCTTCCCGACGGCGCGGGGGAGGGCGCTGTTCGGCGGCTCGGCCGCGCACGCGTTCAGCCGCCTCGACACCCCGATGAGCGCGGCGGTCGGCGTCGCGCTGATCTGCTCCTCCCACGCCTACGGCTGGCCCGTCGCGCGCGGAGGATCGCGAGCGATCTCAGACGCGCTCGCGGCCGTCGTGGTCGAGAACGGTGGCAGCGTCGAGACCGGGCGGCGCGTGCGCTCGCTGGGAGAGCTGCCGAAGACCGACGCTGTGGTGCTCGACCTCGCGCCGCGCGGGGTCGTCGAGGTCGCGGGCGATCGCCTCCCGGTTCGGGTCAGGCGGGCCTACGAGCGCTATCGCCACGGGCCGGGCGCGTTCAAGCTCGACCTCGCGGTCGAGGGCGGCATCCCGTGGACGGCGGAGGAGCCGCGGCGAGCCGGGTCGGTCCACCTCGGCGGGACGATGGCCGAGATAGCGGCCGCCGAGCGCGACGTGAACCGCAGCCGGATGCCCGAGCGCCCGTTCGTCCTCGTCGGCCAGCAATACCTGGCCGACCCCTCGCGCTCGAATGGCGACACGCACCCGATCTGGGCCTACGCCCATGTGCCGCACGGCTACGAAGGCGATGCAACGGAGCCGATCCTCGGCCAGCTCGAGCGTTTCGCGCCGGGGGTTCGTGAGCGCGTCCTCGCGATCCACTCGACCTCGCCGGCGCAGATCGAGGCCCAGAACCCGAACCTGATCGGCGGCGACATCATCACCGGCGCGAACACGCCGGTTCAGACGCTGATCCGGCCGCGTCTCGCGCTCGACCCGTATCGCACGGGAGTGCCGGGCGTCTGGGTCTGCTCGGCCGCAACGCCTCCAGGGGCCGGAGCGCACGGAATGAACGGCTGGAACGCCGCGATGTCGGTGCTCGGCGAGCTCGGGGACTAGGCCTGGCTCGTCGCCGCGGCCGCCGCGGCGATCACCGCCGACTCGCGGCGCACGCTGGGGCGCAGGCGGTCGGCTCCGGCCCAGAGCGCGAAGACGATGCAGCCGACAGCTCCGGTCGCGGTCAGCAGCGCTCCGCCCGCGGCGACGACGGCGACGCCACTCGAGCCGAGGATCAGGATCGCCGCCGTCGCTCCGAGGCTCGGGCCAACAGGCAGGAGGCCGATCGCCGCGGTCGCGATCAGCAGCGCGATCGCGTCGAAGAACGAGATCTCGACGCCGATGCCCTCGAGGATCATGAAGTTGCGGACGGCCTGCATCAGGACCGCGGCGACCACGAGCCCGACGATCAGGTTGCGGCTCCCGAGTCCCTTCAGCACGGCGAGTCCAGTCCACATTCCGGCGTGCGAGCGACCCGCGAAACGGGTCACCGCGTAGAAGAGCGCTCCGCCGAAGAGCAGGACCGCAAGCGGCACGTACCACGGAACTCCGAGCGGCCCTATCAGGGTGAACGACATCAGGGCCGCCAGAACGATCTCGATGACGATGATCGGCATCTCGGCGGCGATCAGCACCGACGGCTTCGGGCTCTGGGCGGGGGCCGACCGGCGCAGGGCAGCGATCCGGACGGCGACGCCGAAGTTGGGGTTGAAGACGTTGCCGAGGTAGCCGACCGCGCCGGCGCGGAACAGGCGCCGGCGCCGGACCGTCGCGCCGGCGGCCCCGACGCAGCGGTGCCAAGCCTCGCAGCGAGCGATCAGCCAGAGCACCTGGAGCGCGACCGCGGCGATCAGCGTCACGACCGAGAGCCGGGTGAACGCGGCGGCGAATTCGTCGCGCTTGTCCCAGAGGCCGAAGATCAGCGCCGCACCGACGACCAGGCCGCCGAGAACCGTGACCGTGCCGGGGTGGCACCTGAGCCAGGCTGACGCGCGACGCAGCGGACCGGCGCTCGGCGGCACCGGCTCGGGCTCGGCGATCGCGGCCAGGGGCTGTGGGTCGGGAGGGGAGACGGTCTGTTTCGCCGTACCCGCGACCGTCTAGATTTCACGCCGGTGGCACGGCTTCGCTACAGCGCGATCGGCTCGGTCGACGGCTTCGTCAGCGATGCCGACGGTCGGTTCGACTGGGCGGCCCCCGACGAGGAGGTCCACGCCCACGTCAACGACCGCGAGCGGGCGACGGGGACGTTCTTGCTCGGCAGGCGCACCTACGAGCTGATGACGCCGTGGGAGAACGACCCCGAGCTGGCCGAGGACGGGCCGACGATGGCCGACTTCGCCGCGCTCTGGCAGGCAGCCGAGAAGATCGTCTTCTCGCGCACGCTCGAATCAGCATCGACGTCGCGAACGTCGATCGAGACCGACTTCGACCCCGCGAAGGTCCAGGAGCTGAAGGCGACGAGCGAGGCCGACATCGGGATTGGCGGGCCGACCCTCGCCGCCCACGCGCTCAAAGCCGGCCTCGTCGACATCATCGACCTCTACCTGGTGCCCGTCGTGATCGGCTCGGGGCTGGCAGCGCTGCCGCACGGGCTGCGGCTCGATCTCGAGCTGCTCGACGACCACCGGTTCGCCAACGGCACGCTGCACCTGCGCTACGGCGTGCGCTGAGCCGGGGGTCGGGCGGGCTTCGCCGGACTACGATCGGAGGGCGAGCGATTGTCTGACCGAGCGCCACAGAACGGCATGGTCGAGCTGCCCGGGGGCGAGTTCCTCATGGGCTCGGACCGGCACTATCCCGAGGAGGCCCCGGCCCGGCGGGTCGCGGTCGATCGATTCGAGATCGATGCCCACGCGGTGACGGTCGAGCAGTACGCCGCGTTCGTCGAGGACACCGGGTACGTGACCGTGGCCGAGCGCCCGCTTGACCCGGCGGACTATCCGGGGGCGGACCCATCGCTGCTCGTTCCCGGCTCGCTGGTCTTCCAGCGCACCCCGGGCCCGGTCCCGCTCGACGACTACCGGCGCTGGTGGGCATACATGCCGGGCGCGAGCTGGCGATCGCCGGAGGGCGAGGGGACGAGCGTCGCCGGCCGCGAGCGCCATCCCGTGACGCAGGTCGCCCACGAGGACGCCGCCGCCTACGCGGAGTGGGCGGGCAAGTCGCTGCCGTCCGAGGCCGAGTGGGAGTACGCGTGCCGCGGTGGGATCGAGGGCGCCGCCTACGCCTGGGGCGAGGACGAGAAGCCCGGCGGCCAGCTGATGGCGAACACCTGGCAGGGCGACTTCCCGTGGCGAAACGCGCGTGCGAAGGGCTACGCCGGGACCTCGCCCGTCGCGACCTTCCCGCCGAACCCGTTCGGTCTCTACGACGTGACCGGGAACACCTGGGAGTGGACCGACGACTTCTTCTCGCTTCCGGAGGATGCGACCGAGAGTCCGTGCTGCGTCCCGCGCAACCCACGCGTCGAGTCGGCCGAGGGGAGCTACGAGCGCGGTCGCCCGGGCGAGACGATCCCGCGGCGCGTCATCAAGGGGGGGTCGCACCTGTGCTCTCCCCAGTACTGCCTGCGCTTCCGTCCCGCGGCGCGTCAGGGCGAGCAGATCGACAGCGCGACGACTCACATCGGCTTCCGCTGCCTGCGGCGCTGAGTGCCCGCGATCGTCATTAGTTGACCGACTCAGTCAACTAATCGCTACTCTCGCCCGCTGATGCCCGAGCGCCCGAACGTCCTCTACCTGCACTCCCACGACACGGGGCGCTACGTCCAGCCCTACGGCTACGGCGTCCCGACGCCGAACATCCAGCTGCTGGCCGACCAGGGGGTGCTGTTCCGCCAGGCGTTCTGCGCCGGGCCGACCTGCTCGGCCTCCCGTTCGGCGCTGCTGACCGGCCAGTATCCGCACCAGAACGGGATGAACGGTCTCGCGCACCGCGGCTGGGCGCTCGACGACCCTTCCAGACACATCGTCCATCCGCTGCGCGACGCGGGCTACCGGTCGGTCCTGATCGGCGAGCAGCACGTCTCCGAGGACCCTGGGATCCTCGGCTACGACGAGGTCCTCGACGTCGATTCGACCCGCGCCGAGGACGTCGCCCCGCTCGCCATCGACGCGCTGGCCGAGGCCGCGGACGCGGACTCGCCGTTCTTCATGTCGGTCGGGTTCTTCGAGACCCACCGCCAGTTCACCGTCCCGACATCGGTCCGCGACACGCTCTACTCGCTGCCGCCGCCCAACATCCCCGACACGCCGCAGACCCGCGAGGACATGGCCGCGTTCAAGGCCTCGGCGCGCGAGCTCGACCAGGGCGTCGGCGCCGTGTTGAACGGACTCGCGAGAGCGGGACTCGCCGAGTCGACGCTCGTGATCTGCACCACCGACCACGGCCTGCCCTTCCCGGGGGCCAAGGCGACGCTGTTCGATCGCGGCACCGGGGTGCTGATGATCCTGCGCGGGCCCGGAGGCTTCGACGGCGGCCGCGTGATCGACCCGATGGTCAGCCACCTCGATCTCTATCCGACGATCTGCGAGCTCGCCGGGGCCGTGCCACGTCACCGGCTCGAGGGCGCCTCGCTGCTGCCGCTCGTCGCCGACGAGGTCCCCGAGCTGCACCGGGAGATCTACGCCGAGATGACCTACCACGCCGCCTACCAGCCGCAACGCTCCGTCCGCACGAATCGATGGAAATACATCCGTCGTTTCGGGGCATACGACAAGCCCGTGCTCGCGAATTGCGACGACTCCGCCTCGAAGCAGGTCCTGATCGACGCCGGCTGGGGAACGCGCCCGGTCGCCGAGGAGCGCCTCTACGACCTGATCAGCGACCCGAGCGAGTCGAACAACCTCGTCGCCAACCCGGCCTGCGCGCGTGAGCTCGGGCTGCTGCGCGCGAAACTCGAGGCCTGGATGCGCGAGACGCGCGATCCATTGCTCGACGGGCCGATCGCGCCGCCGCCCGGCGCGCTGTTCAACCTGCCCGAACAGCGTTCGGCGGAGGAGCCGCCGAGCGTCGCCGGCGCGCACCCGTTCGACACGGTCCCGGTGGGGCGATGAGCCGCGCCGAGCGCTCCTACCTCGTCTGCTCGACCCAGCGCAGCGGCTCGACGCTCGTCTGCGAGGCGCTCAAGCAGTCCGGTGTCGCGGGCGTGCCCGAGGAGTACTTCGAAGCGCTGCGCCGGTCGGGTCGCCGTCGGCGGCCCGAGGAGTACTTCCACGGCGTCGACGATCCGTCGATCCTCGACCACCTCGGCGAGCGCGAGATCGGCGAGACCGAGCAGCAGCGCTCGCCGCTGTGGAGCCGGGCCGCCTACGACCGCTATCTCGAATGGGCGGTCGAGCAGGGCACCGGGCCGAACGGCGTCTTCGGCGCCAAGCTGATGTGGAACTACCTCGGCGACTTCGTCGGACTGCTGCGAAACGTCCCCGCCTACCGCGACCTGCCGCTCAAGGACCTGTTCGGCGAGGTGTTCCCGAACCTGACGTTCGTCCGCGTCGTCCGCGCGAACAAGATCCGCCAGGCGGTCTCGCTGTGGAAGGCGGTGCAGACGGCGACCTGGTCGCAGAAGAAGTCCGAGCACTCCGCCGAAGGGCCGCCGTACCGCGACTTCTTGTCGGAGAACCGGCCCCAGCTGCGCTTCCACTACCGCGCGATCGACCACCTGCTCCAGCAGCTCCTGGCCGATGAGGCGATGTGGGACGCCTTCTTCGAGCACGTCCGGATCAAGCCGATCCTCGTCCTGCACGAGAACTTCGCCGCCGATCCGCAGGCGTCGACCGAGAACATCCTGCAGCGGCTCGAGATCGAGGTCCCGGAAGGGTTCGTCTTCAAGCCCGAGATGAAGGCGCAGTCCGACGGTCTCAACGACGACTGGGCCCGCCGATATTCGGAGCTGCGGCTCGGACGCGAGCTCGATCTCGTGCCCGCCGTCCCGGAGGGCGAGCTCAGCCAGGGCTCGTTCGGCTGAGCAGCCACCGTCGCCTCGGGCGCCCCGCCCGGCCGCCTCGGTAGATTCGATCGTTTGAAGCTTCGTCCCTACCAGCAGGAGGCGATCGACGCCATCGAGCGCGCGCTCGCCCGCGGGATCAGCCGTTCGCTGATCGCTCTCCCGACCGGGTCGGGCAAGACCGTCGTCTTCTCGCACCTGATCAAGAAGCGGGGAGGGAAGGCGCTGATCCTCGCCCACCGTGACGAGCTGCTCCAGCAGGCGAAGGACAAGCTGACGACCGTCGCGCCCGAGCTCGCCGGCAGCGTCGGGCTCGTCAAGGGCCGCTCGGACGAGATCGACGCGGACATCGTCATCGCCTCGGTTCAGACGCTCGCGCGGCGGCCCCGCCTGGCGCGGCTGCCGCGCCGCTTCGACACGGTGATCGTCGACGAGGCCCACCACGCGGCGGCGAACACCTACAGGCGGATCCTCGGCCACGTCGAGCCCTCGCCGCTGGTCGCGGGCTTCACCGCGACGCCTGAGCGCTCGGACAAGCGGCGGCTGTCCTCGGTCTTCGGCGAGATCGTCTACGCGAAGTCGATCGAGGAGATGATCCGCTCGGGCTATCTCTGCGACCTCCAGGGGATCCGCGTCGGGGTCGATGTCGACCTCGATCAGGTCAAGCAGAGCCGCGGCGACTTCCAGGCCGACGACCTCGGCCGCGCGCTGTCGGCCTCGGGTACGCCGCGGGAGGTGCTGCAGGCGTTCAAGGAGCACGCCTCCGAGCGCCGCACGGTGATCTTCTGCCCGACGGTGGCACTCGCCCACGAGATGGCAGACACGTTCCGCGCCGACGGGATCGCCGCCGGCTCGGTCGACGGCAAGACCCCGATCGACGAGCGCCGCGCGACGCTCGCGGCGCTCGGGTCCGGCGAGGTCCAGGTCGTGACGAACGTCGGCGTGCTCACCGAGGGCTTCGACGAGCCCTCGATCTCGTGCGTGATCATGGCCGCGCCGACCCGGTCGCGCGTCAAGTACGTGCAGGTGGTGGGGCGGGGGCTGCGGCTTTACCCCGGCAAGGACGATTGCCTCGTCCTCGACGTCGCGGGAGTCTCCGACAAGCTCTCGATCCAGAGCCTGCCGACACTGTTCGCCCTCAAGGCGCCGCCGAAGCCGAAGGAGCGGGTAACCGAGGCGGTCGACCGCGAACGCGCGGAGGACGAGGTCCAGTTCGGCGAGGAGCGCAGGCGCAAGGCGCGCGAGGACGAGCACCGACAGCGAAACCGCTCGATCTCGTTCTTCACCCGCGACCGGCTCCACTGGCTCCACATCGGCGAGCGCTGGGTGCTGTCGGCCGGGCAGGACGAACTGCTCGTCCTCGACCAGGAGACGAAGGAGCAGACCTCGTGGCGGGTGCTGCTCGTCGGGCCCGACAAGGCGAGGATCGTCGCTCGCGGGCTCGACCTCGGCTACGCCCAGGGCGCCGCTGAGGAGGCCGTCCGCGAGCGCGGGATAACCAGCCTCGTCGACCGCGAGGCGCCGTGGCGCGAGGTCAGGGCGAGCCCGGGCCAGCGGCGCTTCATGCAGAAGCTCGGTGTCGATGCGTCCAACCCGACGCGCGGCGAGGCCGCGGACCTGATCACGACCGCGCTCGCCGAGCGCCGGCTCGGCCTGATGGACAAGGCGCTCGGGGAGCGCGAGGCGGCCTGAGCGGCGGCGGCCCGCCTCAGCGCAGCCGCGATTCCTCGACGTCGAGGTCGAGCTCGAGCTCGCGCAGCGCCGTTCCCGGCAGGCTGCGCTCCTGGCGAAGCGCGATCAGCCGCTCGCGCTCGGCCTCGAGCAGCCGGCGGCGGACATCGCGATAGATCTCGGCCGACTCCGCCTCGCTGTCGGCGTCGCCGCCGGCCTCCTCGCGGCGTCTCGCGATCCGCATCTCATACGACTCGCGCGCTCGCGCCATGACCTTGTCGGGAACGTCCTCGCCGGACTCGATCTGACGCGCGCGCTCGATCGCGGCCTCGGCGAGTTCGATCCTGGCGGCGGCGACGCGCTCGCGGGTCTCGTCGTCCTCGCCGAGCCCGAGCCGGCGCAGCACCGTTCCGAGCCCGAGCGCCGGGACGACGAGCGTCAGCAGAACCGAGGTGTAGGCGAGGAACAGGATCAGGTCGCGCTCGCCGAACTCCTGGCCGTCGACGGTCAGCGGCACCGAGAGCGCCGCGGCGACCGTGACGACGCCGCGCATCCCGGCGAGCCCGAGGACGAGTTTCTCGCGCGCGTCCGGTTCGGGCGAGGCGCCGGATTCGCGGCGGTCGAAGTAGCGGCCGACGCGCGGGGCGGTGAACATCCAGGCGAGCCTGATCACGCCGATCGCCACCGCGACCAGCAGCGCCTGGCCGATCAGCTCGAGCGCCGGGTCGGTGAGCTCGAAGACGACCTCGGCGAAGGCGAGGCCGACGAGCAGGAACAGCGCCGACTCGACGAGGAAGACGACGATGCGCCAGAACGAGTCCGCCTGCAGCCTGGTCTCGGGGGTTCCGAGCTCCGGGGCGCGGGCGCCGAGGACGAGACCGGCGACGACCGAGGCGAGGATTCCCGACGCCCCGATCAGGTCAGCGGCGAGGAAGCCGCCGTAGGTCGCGACGATCGCGGCCGTGATCTCGACCTGGGCCTGGCCGGAGCGCTTGCGCGCCTCGGACGCGAGCCAGCCGAGCGCGCCGCCGATCAGCACGGCGACGACCGCGGTCCACGCGAGCTCGCCGCCCGCCTCGAGCAGCGAGAACGTCGCCGCCCCGAGCGCGCCGATCGCGATGTTGAGCGACGCCAGCGCGGTCGCATCGTTGACGAGCGACTCGCCCTCGAGGATCGTCGCGAGGCGGTCGGGGGCGCCGAGCCGGCGGATCACGCTCGTGGCGGCGACGGGGTCGGTCGGGGCGACGGCGGCGCCGAGGACGAAGGCGGCCGGCCACGACAGCCCGATCACGAAGTGCGCGATCAGCGCGATCCCGCCGAGCGTCGCGCCGACGAGGCCGATCGCGAGGAACCCGATAGCGCGCAGGTGGGGCCTGACGTCCTGGGCGGCGAACCCGAACGCCGCGCGGTAGAGCAGCGGCGGCAGGAAGAGCAGGAAGACGACGTCGGGCTCGAGGCGGATCTCCGGCAGACCCGGGATGAACCCGATCGCGAGTCCCGCGAGCACGAGCACGACGTAGTCGGGCAGGCGGACCACCGCGGCGACCGCCGAGATCGCGGCGACGGCCAGGAACAGCCCTGCGATCAGCTCGACGCCGTGCATCAGGGCGCGTAGGCGACCGCGACCGCGTCGGCCTCGATCTGGCGTTGGCCATAGGAGCCCTCGAGAACCGGGCCAGAGGCCGAGATCGCATCGCCCGGCCCCGGGAGGGGGTCCGGGCGCAGGTCGGTGCGGACGTCGAAGACGGTGACCCCCGGCGCGGTGACCGAGTCGGGGCTCGTCGTGACGAAGTGCGCGTCGCCGTCGCCGTCCGGATCGACGCGCTCGACGTAGAGGATCCGGCCGCCCGCCTGGACGCATGCGTCGCCGTCGTCGACGCACGCCGGCGGTTCGGGGATCTGGACCTGGGCCGGCCGCGCCGGCTCGCGAGGCTCGTCTCGCGGGGTCTCCCGCTGCACCTTCTCCGCCGGCTTCGGGTCCTGCGCCGACGCGCCCGGTGGCGCCGGGTCACCGCCGCAGGAGGCGAACGCCGTCGCGAGCAAGAGCGCCGTCGCCGCGATGATCCCGGCCGGCGCCGGAGCCGTGCGGCGCCTCAGACCGATTCCCATGGCCGGCTCATCCACGTGCGGGCCCGCCAGCGGTCGGGCGCCGGGTCCTTGATCGCGTCCTCGGCGTCGCGGAGCTCGAACTCCGAGAGCGCGCAGTTGAACGACCCGAGCTGCCACATCCGCTCGCCGATCGCGGGCCCGAAGCCGTCGCCGAGCACCGTGTCGAGCCAGAAGAAGCGCAGGAAGATGCCGTGCGAGACGGCGAAGACGAGTTCGGCGTCCTCGGACTCGAGCCGGCGCTTCGCCGCGCGGACCCGCCTGATCATGTCGGCGAAGCTCTCGCCGTCGCCGATCGCGTGCTCGGAGTCGTGCGCGTTGCGCGCCATCCGCGTCGCCCAGCGCTGGGCGATCTGCTCCTCGACCGCGAGGTCCGCGTAGTCAGAGGACTCGCTGAGCTCGACGATCGACGGCTCCGTCTCGAATCGGACTGGAGGACCGTCGAGCTCGCCGGCGATCGCCTCCGCGGTCTCCTGCGCGCGGCGCATCGGGCTCGCGAGCAGCAGGTCCGGGCTGCCGAGCCGCGCGAGCCAGCGACCGGCCTCGCCCGCCTGCGCCCAGCCCCGTTCGGTCAGCCGGTCGCCCTCGGAGGCCGGCAGCGCGACGACGTCGGTCGCTGCGTTCGAGCGCGACTCGCCATGGCGGATGAAGATCACTCGCATCGGTCGAGCGAGGTCAGCGGGTCGAGGCCGGATCGCGGCGGCGCCGCGACTGCGAGTAGGCGTCGAGCTCGCGCTCGAAGTCCGGCCACCAGGACGGTTCCGGCGGAGGCTCGGGCATCGGGCCGGTCCCGCCCTCGCCGGGGGGCGGGGAGGCGGGTCGCAGCAGGCGCTCGAGCGCGACCGCCAGTCCCGCGGTTGCGACCGCGCAGGCGGTGACGAAGAGACCGATCCGGACCGATCCGACGGCGGCCAGGACGTACGCGGCGAGCGCCGCCTCGAGGGCGGCGAACGCCCCCACTCCGAAGGCGGTTCGTCGGGCTGGGTCCATGCACTCCAGGCTACCCGCGTACGGGCGCGGTGCCATCGCGCCGCGAACCCTGCTTATATGGGCTTTAGGCGATGCGCCCGGGCCATGGGTGGGCTCGAGGACTGGGAGGTAGTGGTGGCGGACTCGACTGGGCAGGGTGGGGGCGGAGATGCCGCCTATCTCGAGAAGCGCCAGCTGAAGCGCGGGGCCGCGGGCTGGGTGCTCCTGGCCGGGCTCGGCGTGGCGTACGTCATCTCCGGCGACTTCGCCGGCTGGAACTTCGGTCTCGCCGAGGGCGGTTTCGGCGGTCTGCTGATCGCGACGATCCTGATGGCGACGATGTACAGCTGCCTCGTGCTCGGCCTCGCCGAGATGTCCTCGGCGCTGCCGGTGACCGGCGCGGGCTACGGATTCGCGCGTCGCGCGCTCGGTCCGCTCGGCGGTTTCGCCACCGGCACTGCGATCCTGATCGAGTACGCGATCGCGCCCGCCGCGATCGTCACGTTCATCGGCGGCTACGTCGAGGCGCTGGGGATCTTCGGCCTCGAATCGGGCTGGCCGCTCTACCTCGTCTTCTACGCGATCTTCGTCGGCATCCACATCTTCGGAGTCGGCGAGGCGCTCAAGCTGATGTTCGCGATCACCGCGATCGCCGCCGTCGCGCTCATCGTCTTCATCGTCTCGATGATCCCGCAGTTCGACACCGCCAACCTGACCGACATCGCGGCGACGAACGCCGCCGGCGCCAGCGACTTCCTGCCGTTCGGTATCGCGGGCATCCTGGCCGCGTTCGTCTACGGGATCTGGTTCTTCCTCGCCGTGGAGGGCGTCCCGCTCGCCGCCGAGGAGAGCCGCAACCCCACGCGCGACATGCCCCGTGGCCTGATCGCGGCGATGCTGACGCTGCTCGTGTTCGCCGGTCTGATCCTGGTCTTCGGCCCGGGCGGCGCGGGCGCTTCGACGATCGCCGAGTCCGACAACCCGCTGCCGCAGGCGCTCGGCGCCGCGCTCGGCGACGGGTTCGTCCGCGACTTCGTCAACTACGCCGGGCTGGCGGGACTGGTCGCGAGCTTCTTCTCGATCATCTATGCGTACTCGCGCCAGTTGTTCGCGCTCTCGCGCGCCGGCTACCTGCCGACCGGCCTCTCGGTCACGACCTCCCGGCGCACGCCGGCGATCGCGCTCATCGTGCCGGGCCTGATCGGGTTCCTGCTCGCCGCGATCACCGAGGACGGCGCGCTGCTGATCAACATCGCGGTCTTCGGAGCCACGGTCTCCTACGTCCTGATGCTCGTCTCGCACATCGTGCTGCGAAGCAAGGAGCCGAACCTCGAGCGCCCATACAAGACCCCGGGTGGCGTCCTGACGACCGGGATCGGCCTCGTGCTCGCCATCGCCGCGGTGATCGCGACGTTCTTCGTCGACGAGCTGGCAGCCGGAATCACGGCGGCCGTGTTCCTCGCCTTCATGGCCTACTTCTGGTTCTACAGCCGCCACCATCTCGTCGCCTCGGCTCCCGAGGAGGAGTTCGACGCGATCGAGAAGGCCGAGTCGCAGCTGGCGGGCTAGTCGATGGCCGAGCCCGCGATGACGCTCGACGAGCTCCGCGCGAAGGCGGCGGACGGGTCCGTCGACACCGTTCTGCTCGCGATCGCCGACATGGAGGGTCGGGTCCAGGGCAAGCGCCTGACGGCACCGTTCTTCCTCGAGGAGATCGTCGGCCACGCCGCGGAGGGCTGCAACTACCTGCTCGCCGTCGACGTCGACATGGAGACGGTCGACGGCTACGAGATGAGCTCGTGGTCGTCGGGCTACGGCGACTTCGAGATGGTCCCCGACCTCTCGACGCTGCGGCCGGTCCCGTGGCTCGAGGGCACGGTCATCGTGATGGCCGACGTCCAATGGCATGACGGCTCGCCCGTCGTCGCGTCGCCGCGCCAGATCCTCCGGCGCCAGCTCGACCGGCTCGCCGAGCGCGGCTGGAAGGCGATGGCGGGCACCGAGCTCGAGTTCATCGTCTTCAAGGACACCTACGAGGACGCCTGGCGGGGCGCCTATCGCGACCTCGAGCCGGCCAACCTCTACAACATCGACTACTCGCTGCTGGGCACCGCGCGCGTCGAGCCGCTGATCCGTCGGATCCGCAACTCGATGATGGGCGCCGGGATGAAGGTCGAGGACTCGAAGGGCGAGTGCAACTTCGGCCAGCACGAGGTCAACTTCCACTTCGGCGAGGCGCTCGCGACCTCCGACCAGCACGTGATCTACAAGAACGGCGCCAAGGAGATCGCCTCGCAGGAGGGGATGTCGCTGACGTTCATGGCGAAGTTCGACGAGCGCGAGGGCAGCTCGTGCCACATCCACTGCTCGCTCGCCGACGATTCGGGTCAGAACGCGTTCGCCGAGGACGACACGCTGTTCGATCGCTTCGTCGCCGGTCAGGTCGCGTGCATGCGCGACATGACCTTGTTCTTCGCGCCGCAGATCAACTCCTACAAGCGCTTCGCGAAGGGCTCGTTCGCTCCGACGGCGGTCGCCTGGGGCCACGACAACCGCACCTGCTCGTTGCGCGCCGTCGGCCATGGTGGCGGGCGCCGGATCGAGAACCGCCTGCCGGGCGCCGACGTCAACCCGTACCTGGCGTTGGCGGCGATGATCGCCTCGGGACTGCACGGGATCGACAACGAGCTCGAGCTCGAGCCTCCGATGGAGGGGTCGGCCTACGACTCCGACGCGCCGACCGTGCCGCGGACGATGTACGAGGCACGCGAGCTCTTCGGTGCCTCGGAGGTCGCGCGTGAGGCGTTCGGCCAGGAGGTCGTCGACCACTATCTGAACCGGGCTCGCGTCGAGCTCGAGGCGCATGAGACCGCGGTGACCGACTGGGAACGGTTCCGCGGCTTCGAACGTTTGTAGCGTCAGGGCCATGAGCACCGACCTGCCGGTCATCGGCATCTGCGCGGCCGTCGAGCGCGTGCGCTGGGCCGCCTGGAACGAGACCGTGGTGATGGCGCCCCGCTCCTACGCCCACGCCGTCCAGCGGGCGGGCGCACTCGCCCTCCTGCTGCCGCCCGACGACGGTGGCGCCGGGCGCCGGGCGGCGCTGCTCGACCAGATCGACGGGCTCCTGCTGGCCGGCGGTTCGGACATCGACCCGGCGCTCTACGGCGCTGAGCCCCACCCCGAGACGAAGGGCGTCTGGCCCGAGCGTGACGAGTTCGAGCGCGACCTCACCCTCGAGGCGCTCGAGCGCGGGATGCCGATCCTCGGCATCTGCCGCGGGATGCAGGTCCTCAATGTGGCGCTCGGCGGCAGCCTCAGCCAGCACCTGCCGGAGATCGTCGGCCACGGCGATCACCGCCACACGCCTGGAACGTTCGGCGACCACGAGGTCGTGCTCGATCCCGGCTCGCTGGCCGAGCGGGCCGCGGGCGGCCGGCGCCGGCTCGGCGTCAAGTCCCATCACCACCAGGGCGTCGACCGGATCGCCCCTGGGCTGCGGGTCTCCGGACACGCGGTCGAGGACGAGACGGTGGAGGCGCTCGAGCTTCCCGGGCATCCGTTCTGCCTCGGGGTCCTGTGGCATCCCGAGGAGGACGTCGAGGATGCGGTCATCGGCGCGCTGGTCACGGCGAGCCGCTCACTCGTGGAGGTCTGATGAGCGCTGGAACCATCGAGGTCATCGAACCCGCGACCGGCGCTCCGATGGCGAGCATCGAGCGCGCGGGCGCGGAGGACGTCGACGCCGCCGTCGAGCGGGCGCGCCGGGCGCTGCCGGCCTGGCGGGCGATGGCCCCGGCCGCCCGGGCCGAGTTGCTCTACGGACTCGCCGACCGGATCGACGCCGAGCGCGAGCACGTCGCGCGGATCGAGGCCCGGAACGCCGGCAAGCCGATCTCCGACGCGCGCGGTGAGATCGGCATGGTCGCGGCGACGTTCCGCTACTACGCCGGCGGGGTCGAGCGCCTCACCGGCCGCACGATCCCGGTGGCGGGCGGTGTCGACATGACCTTCCGGGAGCCGCTCGGGGTCGTCGGTCTGATCACGCCGTGGAACTTCCCAGCCGCGATCGCGTCGTGGAAGCTCGCGCCGGCGCTCGCCGCCGGCAACACCGTCGTCCTCAAGCCGGCGGAGCTGACGCCGCTCTCGGCGCTCGAGCTCGAGCGGATCGCGCTCGAGGCGGGTCTGCCCGACGGCGTGATGAACGTCGTCGCGGGGCCCGGCTCGACCTGCGGCTCGCGTCTGGTCTCGCACCCTGACGTCGCCAAGATCGGCTTCACCGGCTCGACCGAGGTCGGCCGCTCGATCGCGGCCGCCGCCGCCGATCAGATCAAGCGGGTGACGCTCGAGCTCGGCGGGAAGTCGGCCAACGTCGTCTTCGCCGACGCCGACATCGAGGCGGCCGCGGCGGCCGCGCCCTCGGCGGTCTTCGGCAACGCCGGTCAGGACTGCTGCGCGCGCTCGCGGATCCTCGTCGAGCGCCCCGTCGTCGACGAGTTCATGGCCGCGCTCGAGCGCTCCGTCGCCGCGATCGACGTCGGCGACCCGCTCAGCGAGGACACCGAGATGGGGCCGCTGATCTCTGCCGCGCACCGCTCCGAGGTCGCCGCCTACCTGGACACGGGGCTCGACGTCGCGATCCGCGGCTCGGCGCCCGAGGGGGACGGCTTCTGGTTCGCGCCGGCGGTGCTCGCTCCGGCCTCCAACGACGATCGCGCCGCGCGCGAGGAGATCTTCGGACCGATCGCCTGCGTGATCCCGTTCGACGGCGAGGCGGAGGCGGTGCGGCTCGCCAACGACACGATCTACGGGCTGTCCGGCTCGATCTGGACCGAGAACGGCGGCCGAGCGCTGCGCGTCGCGCGTCAGATCGAGACCGGCGTGCTGTCGATCAACTCGAACAGCTCGGTCAGGGTCGCGACTCCGTTCGGCGGCTTCAAGCAATCGGGCTACGGTCGTGAGCTCGGACCCGACGCCCTCGACCACTACACCGAGGTCAAGAACGTCTACTTCGCCACCGGTGAGCCCGAACCGGCGGCCGAACCCGATCGCGACGAGCTGGGCAGCTAGGAGGCCAGGGATGGCAGGACGTTTGGCCGACAAGGTCTGCGTGATCACCGGCGCCGCGAGCGGGATCGGAGCCGAGTCCGCGCGACTGTTCCGCGCCGAGGGGGCGACGGTCGTCGGCGTCGATCTGAGCCCGGGCGCCGAGGGCGATCTCGCGATCGCCGCCGACGTCTCCGACGAGGCTCAGGTCGAGGCGATGTACGCGCGGGCGGTCGAGGAGTTCGGCCGCATCGACGTCCTGTTCAACAACGCCGGCATCAACCCGCCCGACGACGTCTCCGTGGTCGACGAGCCCGAGGAGGTCTTCGAGCGCGTCCAGCGGATCAACGTCCGCAGCGTCTTCCTGTGCTGCAAGCACGGGATCCCGCACCTGCTCGAGTCGGGTGGCGGCTCGATCGTCAATACGGCGTCGTTCGTCGCGACGATGGGGGCGGCGGTCTCGCAGATCTCCTACACCGCCTCGAAGGGCGCGGTGCTGGCGCTCTCGCGCGAGCTCGGGGTCGAGTACGCGCGGCGCGGCGTGCGGGTCAACGCGCTCTGCCCGGGGCCGGTCGACACGCCGTTGCTCCGCGAGCTCTTCCTCTCCGACCCCCGCAAGGCCGCGCGGCGCCTCGTCCACCTGCCGATGGGCCGCTTCGCCGAGGCACGCGAGATCGCGCAGGGCGCGCTCTTCCTCGCCTCGGACGACTCCTCCTACATCACCGCCTCGACGTTCATGGTCGACGGCGGGCTGTCCTCCGCCTACATCACGCCGGAACAGGAGTAGGCGCCGGCACGAGCCCGGCGTAGCCTCGGGCGCGGTGAGTCGACCACCGAGCAAGCGCGCGGCCGGGCTCGCGGCGATCGTCGCGGTCCTGATCCCGCTGGTCGCGGTCCTGCTCGGCGAGTCGATCGGCGCCGAGTCGCCGGATGGCGATGACCCGTCGGGCGAGGACGCGATCGTCTTCGAGCCGGGGGCCGAGCCCGGCGGGGGAGGGTTTCGCCAAACGACCCTCGCGGATCTCGCGCGTCGCGACGAGGTCGTCGTCACGGCACGCGCGACCCGCGCCGAGCAGGTCGCGGGCGGTCCGGACGGCGCCGCCTATACGCGCCAGACCTTCGTGCGCGGCGAGACGCTTGCAGGGCAGGTCGAACGACGCTTCATCGTCCGCTTCTTCGGTGGTCCTGTGCGGACGCCCGACGCCGTGATTCCGGCCGACCCCGAGGACCCGCAGTTCGAGTCCGGCACGAGCTACCTGCTCGTGCTCGATCGGAGAGCCGGCGGCGAGTGGTCGATCGTCGGACCGGCGGCCGGTCGCTACGAGGTCGGGCGCAGCGGGCTCGAGCCGGTCGGCTCTGGTCCGGCCCAGTCGGCGCTCGGCGGCCTGTCCCCACAGCAGGCCGCGGGTCGGATCGCGAGGGCGCAGGCCGGCAGCTGAGTCCTCAGCCGGGGCTCGCGCCCTGCGTTCGGATCTCAGTGGCCGCGGCGAGAAAGCGGTCGCAGAGCTCGCGGCCGGTCGCGTTCCAGTCCGGCATTCGGCGCTCGGTCTCCGGGCCGAGGACCTCGGGGTCGACCCCGATTCGTACGGCGTCCGGGTCGGTGTCGAAGATCGAGATCCAGTGCAGCGCGTCGGCGGCCGAGACCTCGGCGTGGAACTGGATAGCCCATGTCGAGGTGCCGGCTCGAAAAGCCTGGACGCAGACGGGCGAGCGGGCGAGCACGACGACGTCGTCGGGCGGCGCCGTCTCGTAGGAGTGCCATTGGAAGGCCTCGAACGAGGGCCCGAGTCCGTCGAGCAGGGGGTCGAGCTCGCCCTCCGGCGTCACCTTGACCTCGTGCCAGCCGATCTCGGGCTCGGACGACCGCCTCGGGGAGCCACCGAGCGCGCCCGACACCAGCTGCGCGCCCAGGCAGACGCCGAGCAACGGGATCTCGTTCGCGTGGACCTCGGCGAGGATCGCGGTCTCGTCCCTGAGCGCCGGGAAACGGTCGGTCTGATCGACGTTCATCGCGCCGCCGAGCGAGAAGACGGCGTCGGCCTCCAGCGGGTCCATCGGTCGCTCCTCGCCGTCGAGGATCCGCCACTCGACGAGCTCCCAGCCGGCGTCTGCGATCGCCTCGCGGAACACACCGATCCCGCTGTCGGTCTGGTTGACGAGTGCGAGGGCGCGCATCGGGCCGAGTCTGTCAGGCGCGCTCGCCGGACCTCCGCCTGACCGCGAGGCCGAGGATCGGGAAGACGAGCACGCTGAGCATCCCGGCGCCGATCAGGCTCAGCGCCTCGGACTCCTTCATCGACCCCGAGTCGACGCCGAGGGTCGTGATCGCGATCAGCAGCGGGAGCGCTGCGGCGCTGAACAGGGCGAGCGAGGCACGGTCGCGGCCGTCGGGGAGGGCGCGGCGGTAGAGCAGGGCGACCGGGAGGCCGCGCGTCAGCAGGAACAGGACCGCGAATCCGGGTACGAGGGCGAGCGCCGCCGGGTCCGAGACGAGCGCGTCGAGGTCGAAGTCGATGCCGGTGGCGATGAAGAAGACGGGGACGAGGAAGCCGAATCCGACGGCCTCGATCTTCGAGCGGAACTCGGCGGCGTCGAGCGACTCCTCGCCCTCGACCTGGAGCGCGATCCCGACGACGATCCCCGCCGTGAAGGCGCCGAGCACCAGGTCGAGACCGAATCCGGTCGCGAGCGCGACGAGCGCTGCGAGGATGAGGATCGCGAGCCGGACCGCGAGCTGGCCGGAGGAGTGCATCGTCGCGCCGAGCAGCCGGACGAGGCGCGCCGGCCGGGCGCGGAGCGCGACGGCGCCGGCGACGACGGCCACGATCGCGAAGACGATCAGCAGCGCGGAGTGGAGCGGCTCGCCGACCACGAAGGCCGTGATCACCGACAGCGCCACGAGCGGCAGGAACTCACCGGCGGCACCCGCCCCGACGATGAACGCGCCGAGTCGCTGCTCGACGACGCCGGTGTCGCGGAGGATCGGCATCAGGGTGCCGAGGGCGGTCGTGGTCAGCGCGAGGCCGACCAGGATCGGGGAGTCGATCAGCCCGGTCGCCGCGAGCCCGGCGGCCACCGCGAGACCGGTCGCCAGCGAGATCGCCCAGCCGCCACCGCCGAGATCGAGCGGCCGGCCCCGTATGCGCGCCGGATCGAGTTCGAGCCCGGCGAGGAAGAACAGGAAGGCCAACCCGATCGACGACAGGGCCTCGGTGAGCTCGTCGGTCTCGACGATGCCGAGCAGGGATGGGCCGAGGATGATTCCGAGCGCGACCTCGGCGACGACGATCGGCAACCTGCGACCCGGCGATACGTCGGCGAGGATCGGCGCGAGGACGGCGATCGCGGCGATCAGAACCAGGTTGTCCGCGTCGATCTCCACCTCGCGCGCAAGCTAGCCGACGCGAGCGGCACGGGTTCGGCCCCGTGTTCGCCTCAGGCCAGTTCGACCCAGGCTGCGAGCCCACGCTCGATCAGATCGGGGAGCAGGGTCTCGAGCGCGAGCGGGCGGCCGGCGTCGATTCCCAGTCCCTCGGCGGCGAGGACGAGCGCGCCACGACGGTCCTCGCCGAGTGCGATCCAGTCTCCGTGCGCCGCGCCGGGTAGCAGTTCGAGCTCCTCGTCGGAGTCGAGGATCAGCGCGAGATCGGCGCGGTCGGGTCCGCGCCTGGTGAGCGTGAGCCGGTCCGAGCGCGGCGGGGGGCCGGTCCCCGTCGCGAACAGCTCCGAGTCGAGCGCGTCGCGGGCCGGCCCGAAGCCGAGTCGTTCGAGCATTCGCAGGATCGCCGGGCGCTCCTCGTCGGTCCACACGCCGCCGCTCGGCTCGAGCACGAGCAGCGGGACGCCCGGCATCGTGAACGACGCCCAGCGCGCCGCGATCCGCGCGTCGGACGGGTCGGCGATCTCGCCTTCGATCACGTCGGACGGGCCGCAGCCCGGATGCGAGAGCCGCGCGGCGACGCGGCGCCGCGCGGAGTCGACGACGAGGACGAGCGCTGCGTCTCCGTCGATGTCCGCGCCGCAGTGGAGGCAGGGGGCTCCGCCGCTGGCCGCCTGGGTCCTGACGGACTCGATCTGCTCGTCGGAGAGCAGCTCGACGACCTGCGGCGCGACGGAGAGCTCGTTCACGCGCCGCCGCCCGAGAGCTCGGGCTCGACCGGGACCTCCTCGTCGATCTCGACGTCGCGGCCGCCGTCGGGACGCAGCTCGGTGAGCTCCTCCGGCGTCTTCTCCTCGAGCAGGTGCTCGAGATGGGGCGGGCCGTACTCGCCCAGGACCGCGATCGTGCCCGGCCAGTAGACGCTTCTCGAGGCCTCGAAGCCGAGCACGGTCGGGACGTGGACCCAGCTGCCCGTGTTCCACAGCTTGGTCCCGGCGGTCGTCCGCCAGCCGCCCTCCGCGGGTAGGGGTCCGCGGCGATGGGTGTGGCCGAAGATCACATGCTCGGCGTCGATCCGCATCCGCTCGACGACCTCGCGCATGGCGTCGAGACCGGCGTCGGTTACGGCGCCCGGGGTGAGATCGGAGCGGACCGGCCCGAGCCCGAGCCGGTTCGCCGCGCCGACCGCGCCCGGCACCGCGACCGAGCCGAGCAGCCATGCGCGGAGCTTCGAGAACGCCGAGTCGCCGCCCCCGACCATCGCCCAGATCCTGGCCGAGGGGCTCGCCTGGCCGGCCCGCTGTCCGGTTCCGGCCTGCGCGAGCGCGTAGAGCAGGGCGTAGACGGGGTTCGTCACGCGTTCGTACTCGTGCGCCGGCACGGCGGCTCCCTCGGCGGGGTCGAGCGGGTCGGGACCGCCCGGCGGGATGCCGAGTGCTCGCTCGACCATCGCCACCCCGAGTCGCTCGAACATCGGCACGGTGAGATGGCGGTCGAGGTAGTGGCCATGGGTCGCGTAGACGTCGTCGCGCAGCCAGACGCCGGGGTAGGCGAGCTCGATCCCGTCGACCCCCGCGAGCTCGAGCAACCGCGCCGCGGCGCCCGTCGGCTTCAGCCGGGCCTCGAGCCCGAGCTCGGTCTCGCCACCGAGAGCGCGCTCGTCGAGGGCGTCACGCGCGAGGCGGTGATCGTGGTTGCCGGCCAGCATGACGATCTCGGCGTCGGGGAGAGCGTCGCGGAGTGCGGCGAGGAAGGGCGCCGCGAGCTCGAGCGCGTCGGCGACCGGTCGGTCGCGGAGCTCGACGACGTCGCCGAGCAGGACGACGCGGTCGGAGCCCGCGATGCGCTCGAAGAGGATCTCCTGCGCTCCCGCGCCGCGGAGCAGGTCGCCGTTTCGCCCCGCGCCGAGGTGGAGGTCGGAGATGACTGTGGTTCGCACGGCCCGCATCCTCGCAGGCCGCGACGTCGAGCCCGACCGGCCCCGCCGTCGTTAACCCCCGACTTAGAATCCGCCCTGTGAGCGCTGAGCAGGAGGCGGCCGACGGCGGCGCGGACCCCGGCGCTCAGCCGATCACGCCCAAGCGCATCCTGATCGTGCTCGCGATCCTCGTGGTCGCGATCGTGGCCTTCTATTTCCTCGCGCCGAACCTCGCCGGCCTCGAGAGCACCTGGGAGCGGATCAAGCAGGGAAGCCCGGCGTGGCTCGCGCTGGCGCTCGGGTTCGAGGCGCTGTCCTTCGGCAGCTACATCCTGCTCTTCCGAGCTGTGTTCGGCGCCGAGCACGAGATCTCATGGCGAGCGAGCGCCGAGATATCGATGGGCGGAGTCGTCGCCACTCGCGTGCTCGCCGCGGGTGGCGCAGGCGGGATCGCGTTCATCGCCTGGGCCGTGACGCGGCTCGGGATGGCGGCTCGCGAGGTCGCCTGGCGGCTGACGGCGTTCCTCGTCTGCCAGTACGCCGTCTTCATGTTCACCGTGATCATCGTCGGGTTCGGGCTCTACCTCGGGCTGCTCCCCGGACCGGCGCCGTTCAGCCTCACCGTCGTGCCGGCGCTGCTGGCGGTCGGGGTGGTCCTGGTCTGCCTGGGGTTCACGCTCGCGCCGGCGGATCTGCCCGACCGGCTCGAGTCGCTCGCGCAGCGGCGGCCGAAGCTGGCTCGCGTCGCGCGCTGGCTGGCGACCGTTCCCGCGACGCTCGGGTCGGGCGTTCGCGGAGCGATCCACCTCGTCCGCCACGGCGGGTGGATGGTTCCGGCCGGCGCCGTCGGGTGGTGGGCCTTCGACATCGCGACTCTCTGGGCCTGCTTCCACGCGTTCGGGGGGGCGCCCGAGGTCCCGGTCGTCGTGCTCGGCTACTTCGTCGGCCAGCTCGGCAACCTGATCCCGCTGCCCGGTGGGATCGGCGGGGTGGAGGGGGCGATGATCGGGGCCCTGATCGGCTTCGGCGTCGACGGCGGCCTCGCGCTCGTCGCGGTCCTCGCCTACCGGGGCTTCTCGTTCTGGCTGCCGATGATCCCCGGGCTGCTCGCCTACGTGACGCTGCGAAAGACCGTGCGCGAGGAGTCGCTGGCCGACGAGCCGCAGCCCGCCGCGCCCTGACCCGCGGTCGACGGCCTAGAGCCGGACGACGATCGCGCTCGTGATCAGCGCCGCGAGCGGCCCGGTGTCGACGCCCGCCACCTCGCCACCGCCCTCGGTGACGACGATCCGTCCCTCGTCGGAGCGCAGCTCCATGTCGAGGTCGAGCTCGATCGGCTCCTCACCCGCGTCGCCCGGGATGAAGCCCAGTAGTCCGGCGCCCGGGACGTCGAGGCGCGAGGCCCCGAAGATCGCGAGCGAGCGCGCGTCGGTCGTTCCATGGGCCGTGAACAGGTAGTCCTCCGAACCCGGCCTGAGCAAGGCCAGCGAGTCGAGCGCGAGCGGACCGACGCGGACGTCGGTGAGCGCGATGTCGACCGTTCCGAACTCGTCGAGTCGCCCGAAGACGCCATCGGGGTCCTCGTCGCCGAGCGGCAGCACGAGGTCCTCACCCTCGATCTCCAGGCGCGAGCCCGAACCAAGCAACAGGCGCAGCGCGGGGAACGCGGAGGCCTCGACGCGCGCCGTGCCCCCGTCCTCGGTCAGCCGCTCCTCGATCGCGCGCGAGGCGGCGGGAGGGATCACGATCTGGCTCAGGACGACCGCCGCGGCGGCGATGCCGGCGAGAGCGACCGCCAGGCGGCGATTCCGCGATGATCGCTCCGCGCCCTCCACGCGCGGGTGCCTACCCGATCCGGACCAGGTCGGCCCACTCGGAAGCGGGCCCGGCGGGCCGGCGCGTCCGCTCGGGCGTTCCCTGCGGGATTCCCTCGAGCAGGGCGGCGACGTCTGGTTGGCGCAGGTGCTCGGTGACCGTCCGCTGCGCCGTCTGGATGACGCGGTCTCGGGAGCGGCGGCTCATCAGGTTCGGGCCCATCGCGTCGAGGTCGTCGCGGGTCGGCTGGATCAGGACGACCTTCGTCCCGCTCGCCCGCAGCTTGCGCGCCTCGCTGCCGAGCCGCCGGCCCGAAGCACCCTGGAAGTACCCGGCGGCGCGCTCGAGCGGGTTCCAGGCACGGGTCGGATGCAGCGAGGATGTCGGGTTGAGGCAGATCGCGAGGTCGAGCTCGCGGCCGCGCAGGATGTCGAGGTTCGAGGTCGAGTAGATCCCGCCGTCGACGTAGAGGCGCTCGCCGATGCGCACCGGCTTGTAGAAGCCGGGAATCGCGCATGAGGCTGCGACGGCGTCGGCGAGGTGGGCGTCGGGGAAGCCGTCGCGGCCGAACGGGATCCGGCGGCCGGTCGCGTAGTCGCAGGCGACGATTCGCAGGCCGGGGTGCTGCGACCAGCCCTCGGGCACGACATGGCGGACCTGCCGCTTCAGCGGCTCGGTCGAGATCACGCCGCGTGGCGCCCAGCCGGCGGCGAGTGCCGTCGGGGTGTGGCGGTGTGGGCGGAGCGCGGTGCGGGCGATCAACCGGGGCGAGCCCGGGAAGAGGGGGATCGCCCCACGATGCCAGCCGAACGTGCCGCCCCCCGATCGATCGGCTTCGTGGGCCGGCCTTCCGTTCGCATCGGTTATCGCGTCGAAGGTCTCCCCGCGCGAGTGGGCGACCATGAACCAGGGGGGTACGCCACCCGCGATCAGCGCGCCGATCATCGAGCCGGCCGAGGTGCCGACGATCCGCTCGGCTGAAGCCGGGTCCCATCCGGTCTCGGAGGCGATCGCATCGAGCGCCCCGACGAGCCAGGCACCGCCCTGGATGCCGCCGGCGCCGAGCACGAGCCCGACCCTCATCGTCCGCGAGCCCCCGCCATCAGACTCAGCCCAGCAGGGCTCTGTCCTGCGGCGCGTCCCAGTCGATCATCGGCCCGATCGGGACGAACCGCGTCGGATTGATCTGCGGGTGGGTCGTGTAGTAGTGGAGCTTGATCTGGTCGATGTCGAGCGTCTGGCGGACGCCTGGGATCGACAGCAGATCCCGCGTGTAGTCCCAGAGCCGCGGATAGTCGACGATCCGCCACAGGTTGCACTTGAAGTGCACGTAGTAGACGGAGTCGAAGCGCACGAGCGTCGTGAACAGGCGCCAGTCCGCGAGGGTCGGCGAATCCCCGATGAGGAAGCGACGGTCGGCGAGCCGGCGCTCGAGCGAGTCGAGCTCCTCGAAGAGCGGACCGGCGGCGGCCTCGTATGCCGACTGTGAGCCTGCGAAGCCCGCCCGGTAGACGCCGTTGTTGACGCGCTCGTAGACCCGCCGGTTGGTCTCGTCGATCTCCTCGCGATGCTCGGCGGGGTAGAGGTCGAGCCCCGGGTTCTCGGCCCATTCGTCCCAGGCCGAGTTCAGCATCACGATCACGTCGGCCGATTCGTTGTTGACGATCCGGCCCGTCTCGCGGTCCCAGAGGACCGGCACGTTCCAGCGACCCTCGTAGTCGGACGCCGTGGCGTCGTAGGCCTCTGACAGGTAGGAGAACCCGTTGACGGGGTCCTCCTGACCGCCGTTCTCCTCGCGGAAGGTCCAGCCGCGCTCGTCGCGGTAGGGATCGACGAACGACATGGAGACGACGTCTCCGAGTCCCTTGAGCTCGCGGACGATGACCGCCCGGTGAGCCCACGGACAGGCCGCGCACACATACAGGTGGTAGCGGCCCGGCTCAGCCTTGAAGCCTGTCGAGCCGTCGGCCGAGACCCACTCGCGAAGCGAAGCGGTCTCCCGCACCCACTCGCCGGACTCGGAGGTCTTAAAGACGTCTCGTTCGGCGGTGGTCATCGCCCGGCGACGCTAGCAGCGGCGCGTCGGGGGCTCGCCCGCGTCCGGCACGCGGCGCAAACCGACCGCTTCTACCTGGGCCCCGTGCGATCGCATCAAGAGGGGTGCGCGAATCGGCTCGAACCGGACCTGAAGACGACCCAAACTGCGCGCCACGCCCGCGCGGATTCCCTGCAAAGTCGGTGAATGCACCAGCAAGAGACGCGGACGAGGGTCCAATCCCTGCTTGCTTCCGGGATGAACGATTGTGCCGTCTCGCGCGAGACCGGCATCCCGCGATCAACGGTTCGTGAGATGCGTCTGGAGGCCGAGGGCCGGCCTCGGTACGAGAAGCGCGTCGAGCGGGAGCGGTGTCCCCGCTGCTGGGCCTCGTCCAAGCCCATCCGTTTCGGGCCCGCGGACTACGCACAGCTTCTCGGCCTCTACCTCGGCGATGGGTGCATCTCACGGCAGGGCCGCACGTTCAGGCTCCGTATCGCCCTCGACGCGGCCTACCCCGAGATCGTCTCCGCGACGGCCGAGCTTCTCCGGCGCGGCTTTCCGGCGAACCCGGTCGCGGAGGTCCGAGGCTCAAAGGGGAATTACATCTCGGTATCCGTCCACTGCGCTCACCTGCCTTGCCTGCTCCCCCAGCACGGGCCGGGTAGGAAGCACGAGCGCGACCTATCGCTCGAGGCTTGGCAGTCCGCACTGCTCGAGGAGCATCCATGGTCCTTCCTGTGCGGCTGTATCTGGAGCGACGGTTGCTCCTTCGTCAATCGCACAGGGCGATACGAGTACCTCGCGTACGGATTCGCGAACCGCTCGGAGCAGATCGCGTCTCTCTTCGAACAGTCGTGCGACCGCGTGGGTGTTCGTTGCCGCAAGACGTACTCCGCGACAACGGGCCTCTGGCAGATCCGCGTCAATCGTCGGGGCGACGTCGCGCGCTTCCTCCGCCACGTGGGGAGAAAGGCGTGATCATCGATAAATTGACCCAGTCTGCGGCTGTGGCGGAATTCGGCAGACGCGCCAGCTTCAGGTGCTGGTGGGGGAAACCCCGTGGAGGTTCGAGTCCTCTCAGCCGCATCGAAATTCGGGACTCCATCCCGTATCGCGTTGCTATCCTGATCGGTCCCTGCCGCTATCGTCTAGGGGACTAGGACGCCGGATTCTCAGTCCGGAAACCGGGGTTCGAATCCCCGTAGCGGTGCCTCTCGATCCGGCTTTCTGACGCCGGATTCTGCTTCTTAGAGGCGCTAATGCGCCAGTCCATGCGCCAGTCGGGGGCCGGATGTAGGGGAATCAAGCGCAAAGGCGCGTCGAGGACTCCGGCGGTGGAGAGTCATGCGACCCCGCCCCCCTTCCGGTAGGCAATCGAGCCGCCCGATGCCCCCTCACAACGGACGCGCACGCTCGCTACACCCTGAAATACGGCACGGAAGTCCGAACGGGCGTTGAGACTTTGATCCCGGCAGGCGGCAATCTGAGAGCGCGACTTCAGCGACTAAGAGTCGAGATCGAGGCGTTCCAACGCGGGCAAGTAGCCCTCGGAGAATGTCGGAAATTGAGCCACGGTGTCTTTCAGGACCGCGATCGGAATTTGAGCCTTCACGGCAAGGACAGCTTGATGAATCCACTCGCCCGCTAGTGGACCGACCGCCCACGCCCCGACCAACACGCGCCGCTCGCGATCGGCGATCACCCCAACCTCGCCGCCTACTCCCTCGCCGAACGTCTCCGTCCTGGCAACGCTCATAAGGTCTGCCCGACCCTCGCTCGTCTTGACGCCATGCTCGCGCGCCTGAGCCGCTGTCATTCCCACGGCTGCGATCTCGGGGTCGGAGAAGACGACGCGAGGGATCGCCGTGTAGTCGGCCTGGACTGCCTCCCCCGCGATGTCGTCGCACGCAACACGCGCCTGATACTTCCCGGTATGCGTGAACAGCGAGACGCCAGTCACGTCGCCGATCGCCCAGACACCTTCCGTAACTCGGCAGCGATCGTCAACCGGAATCCCCCCGCGCTCGCCTAGCTCCACGCCCAGCACGTCGAGTCCCAGATCGCGGGCGCGAGGCCGTCTGCCGGTCGCGACGATGATCCGCTCCGCCGAGACACTCGTGCCCGATTCGAGCCGAAGCGTCTGACGACCGGCATCCCCCGTCGCCGCAACCGCCTTCTCTCCGACACGAACCTCGATTCCGTCTTCCTTCAAGGCGTCCTCGATCAACTCGCTGACGCGTGGCTCCTCTCGATCGATCAGCCGCTCAGCGCCCTGAACGATCGTCACGTCGGCTCCGTATCGCCGAAGCATTTGTCCGAGTTCAATCCCGACCGGACCGCCTCCGAGGACAACCACGTCGCGCGGCATTTCCGAGAGAGTGGTCGCCTCTCGGTTGGTCCAGAAGTCGATCTGATCGAGGCCCTCGATCTGCGGAGCCATCGGATCGCTGCCGGTCGCGACGATGATGCGCTCGCTTGTCAGTCGCTCACCGCCTACCTCAACGGTGCCGGGGGAGACAAACCGAGCCTCTCCCTTGTAGACGGAGACGCCGCTGTCTTCATAGCCCTTGACCGCGCCCGAGTCATCCAGGTTTCGCACCATGTAATCCCGGTACTTGACGATCTCAGCCCACCTTGCCTCCGGCTCCGTTAAGCCCGGCGCGCGTATTGCCTCCGCCCGTACCTCCGGCGGTCGCAGGAGCGTCTTTGACGGGATGCACGCCCAGTACGCGCACTCGCCGCCGACCATCTCGCGCTCGACCAGCGCCGTGTTCAAGCCGCGTTTTGACAGCCGCGAGGTCGCAACCTCGCCTGCTGGGCCAGCGCCGATCACGATCGCGTCGTAGTGACGACTCATTGCGGCGACTCGGAGCGTTGTCGGCGCAGCGCGTCCACGAGCCACGCTTGCGGTGGGATGCCGGACGTTCCCTGCGCGGAGCGATACAGGCGGCACTTCAACCCGAAGTCGCTGCGATCACCCGCACCGGGGTCGATGTCCTCGCCGTTGATCCGAACACTCGGGGAGCCGAGGAACCCTTCGGCCTCCGCTGCTTCGAGAGTCTCGACGCGGCGAAGCTCGACCTCATCCTCAAAGCCCTCGCGCTTCAGCGCCGCGCGAAGCTCCGGTAGCAGCGCCTTGTAGCTCGGGCAGCCATCGAAGTAAAGAAGCTCGACCCTCATCCGGCCAACCTCGCGAGTAGATCGTCCGGGCGCTTTCGGAACTCCTCGGTGCAACAGGGACAGCGACAGAAATGGACCTCCATGTCTCCATGAGTGATCGAGACGGTGAGATGTTTCGGCTTCTCAGCAAGGCAGGTCGGGCAGACGATCCAGTCTCGAACCTCCGCTAGATACTCGTCCGGCTTTTCGCGAAATGCCTCAACGCAACCGGCGCAGCAGAACAACAACTCCTCACCCCGGTATTCGAGACGATCAGCCTCCTCGCGCTTGATCCCGAGCCGCACGAGCGAGCAGCCGCAGGTGGGACAGATAGGACTCATTGGCCTCCGCCGTCCGGTGTCTCCTCACGGCGGCGATAAAGCGCGATCGAGATGAGCAGAAGACCGAGGGCGATAACGGCTCCGGTCCATCCGGCGACCACGGCGAGGGAAACGCCGCCGATTACCCCGACCACGAGTGGGAGCACGGCGCAGCAGGCAACAACGGCAGCGGCTGTCCCGGCGACAGCGATCGCGTCCCGCATCAGCACGGACCTCCGTCCACGGTGGAGCAGGCCGCGACGTGTTCCGCATTGTCGGCGAGCAACTGCCGTCCGAGGTCCACAACCTCAGACACCCGCGCATCTGCCACCCGGTAGTACACGGTCCGATGCTCACGGCGTGTAATGACGAAGCCGCACCATCGAAGACAAGCGAGATGCTTCGACACCTTCGGCTGCGGAAGACCGAGTCGCTGCACTAACTCGCCCACCGACGCCTCCCCGTCTTGCAGCGCGGCGATCAGTCGCAGACGTGTCGGGTCGCCCAACGCCCGGAAGTACTTTGCCGTCAGGTCCAGCGGGGCGGGTTCTGGCTCGATCCGAAACGGGGCTTCCGTAGCAACGGTCATATTCGGATTAAAGCATGTGAGGCGCGGGGGCCTAATCCGGTCGGACGGCGGAGGGTGCATGTGCGCCGCCGCCTTGCCGCTGTCCGCCCCGAAAGGTGGGGGTTCCCGCCGTAGGAGTTCATGGGTCACTCCACGATCACCGAGACATTCGACACCTACGGCCATCTCATGCCGGGGAGTCGCGACGAAGTACGGGTCAGGATGGACGCCTACCTCGATCGCAGCGCCGCCGCTGACGCGTGATCGTTCGACGCGCGAGAGGCCGTGCGCCAGTCGTGCGCCAGCTACTTGCCCTACCGTGCGGCTTCCTGCGCCTGTCGCGCGACGGGCCGACCGGACGAATGGCTCGCTTGTGCCGCAGTCAGCCGCAGCGGTCCGCTGCGGCCTGCCGTCCCCCGCAATTCGAATCCCCGTAGCGGTGCCTCTGGATTACTCCTACGACGCCCGGGGCGTACGTGCCCGGTCGGGCGCCCCGCGCCGAGCGCGACTCGCTCGCGGGCAAAGCGGCTGTACTCGGTGCCCACTTATGTATTGTGCCCCACCAATGGGGGGTCGAGGACTATCGGTGGGACTGGCTGCGGCTGCTCTCTTTCTGTCTCTGGCGGGGCCGGCGCAGGGTGCGACCTTCTGCGTCGAAGATGCCGAGTGCGTTGCCGCCGGCGGGACCGCCCAGCCGACCCTCCAGGCCGCCTTCAACGCGGCCAACGCCAACGGCAACGATTCGGATCGGGTGAAGATCGGGGCGACGACCCTGAACGCCGGGGGTATCGCGAACTCGCTGGTCGAAGTCATCGGTGCGGGTGAGGGTCAGACGACCATCACCGGCACCGGCAAGATCATCGACCTCAACGTTCGACCGTCGACGATCAAGGACCTGTCGATCGTCATGGACGGGAACGACTCGACGGGGCTGGAGACCGTCGGGCCGGCGGAGAACGTCACCGTCACCGGCACGAGCTCGATCGTCGCCTGGGGAATCGTGGTCGGGCCCGGGATGAGCAGCGATCTCACGGTCGATCTGGCGATGGACGACCTGACCATCGGCTTGGGCATCGTTCCCCCGAACGTCGGCGCGCCGGCCGACGCGGTCGTCGAGGATTCCACGATCAGCGCCCCGATGGCCGGCATGGTCACGCTGCCCGGAGCGCAGGCGACCCTTCGCCGCAGCGCGTTCGACGGGATCGCCGGCCTCCAAGCGGGCTCCGGAACGATTCTGGTCGAGGATTCGACGATCCGCACCGCGCAGTCGGCGCAGTTTTCTGCGCCGGCGCTCGCAGCCGAGTCATCCTTCATCGGCGCATCGAACCTGACCGCACGAAACCTCACGATCGTCGGCGACGGGACCGGGACGGGACTCTCCGCGAAGTCGTACTGCAGCAACCAGAACGGCTTTTATCCCGCGACGATCACCGCGAGGAGCACGATCGTTCGAGGTTTCGCGACAGATCTCCAGCTCACAGGGACGAGTTGCGACACCCTGACGTCAGGGCTTCAGAACGTGCCGGCCACGATCGACATCGCGGATTCGATCTACGACCCCGCAAAGGTCACCGAGACAGGGCCAGCATCCGTGAACGCCGGCGCCGGAAACCTCAACGTCGATCCGCTCTTCACCGACCTCGCCGGTGGCGACCTGACGCTCTCGCCCGGCTCGCAGGCGATCGAAGCGGGTGATCCGGCAGGACTGGCACCGGGCGAGTCCCCGACCGACCTCGCCGGCGAGCCGCGCGTCATCGACAGCGATGGGGACGGCACCGCGATTCGCGACATAGGCGCCTTCGAAGTTGTCCCTGACGTGGAGCGCTCGCTGACGCTCACGTATTCCGCGAAGAGAAGGCTGTTTCAGGGGAAGCTCGGCGCGCCGGTCGCAGCGTGCCGACTGGACGAGGTGGACGTCTTTCGCGTCAAGGTTGGCCCCGACCAGCTGATCCGGTCTGTCGAGACGAACGCGAGAGGCAAGTTCTTCATCCCCAAGCGTGCCTCGAAGGGCAAGTACCAGGCGCGGGTCGTGAGCCGCGAGTCCGAAGCCGGAACCTGCCTGGCGGCCAAATCCCCGAAGGTCAGGGTCGGTTAGCGCCTGAGATCGGCCTCCCCGCCCGCCTGACCCAGCCCCAGCACGAACCCAGGACACAACTATGAGTCTTACGCCCGTCGCGGACCAGCACGCGACCTCGCGCCCCGCTGCGACGACCTCGAACGGCAGGGGGCTCGCCGCCCGAGCTCTGGGGCTTCTCAGGCCGGGGCGGCCGGCTATGCGCGCCGCCGTCGCCATGCCGCTCACGGCAGCCTTCCTCGTCGCGGCTCAACCGGCCCAGGCCGAGACGATCTCGGTCCCCTGCGAATCGGGGGCGAGCGCCCTGCGGTCGGCGATCACGAGCGCGAACCAGAACACCTCCGCCACCGAGATCGATCTCGCGCCCGGCTGCACCTACACGTACACCAACGCAGCAGCCGGTCCCGCGCGCTACGCCTTCTGGTACGGCCCGGCAGCGTTGCCGGCGATCGCCAGTCCGGTGACCGTCGTCGGGAACGGCGCGACGATCGAGCGCGCGGCTGACGCGACGGATCCGTTCCGCCTCTTCTTCGTCGGCGCCGATCCCGTCGATCCCGACACGTTGAACTACGCGACACCGGGGCCGGGCGCGCTCACCCTGCAGAACCTGACCCTGCGAAACGGCCTCGCCGAGGGCGGCAGCTCCAGCCGGGGCGGTGGCGGTGGCGGCTTCGGAGGAGCGATCTACAACCAGGGAAGCCTGACCCTCGCCGGAGTCACCGCGACCGGCAACCGCGCGGCCGGCGGAGACAGCGGCCACTACAACGACGACGGCAGCGCGCACAGCGGTGGCGGGGGTATCGGCACCGACTCGGTGGGGACGACCGGTGGTGGGTTCGGAAGCGAATCTCCCTACTCCGGCACCAGCACCGGCGACCTCACCAACGAGGACGTGGTGAGCGGCGGCGGCGGGGGTTCCGCACGTCGGAGAACGGCACAGGCAAGGCGGGGGGAGGCCCGGGAACGGGCCTCGCCGGGCGCGGAGGAAAGCGCATCGACCAGTCCTTCGGCGACGGCGGCAACGGCGGCGGCGGCGGGCGCCATCCCTACTTCGGCGATCTGCCGGGCGGCGATTTCGGATTCGGCGGGGTCGGCGGTCTCAACGACCGCACCCAGGCATGGGGCGGTGGCGGCGGTGGTGTCGGCGGCGGCGGAGGAGCCGCGCGCCCTCGCAGCTACGTCCCGTCCAACACCAACGACACCAAGGTCGCCGGAGGGGGAGGCGGCTTCGGCGGAGGAGGCGGGGGTGCCTCCGGCGGCTTCGCGGGCGGTCAGGGAGGCTTCGGCGGCGGCGGCGGTGCGCCGCAGGGCCCGGGCGGCTTCGGCGGCGGCAACGGCGCCTACGTCGACTACTACGAAGGTGGCGGTGGCGCGGGCATGGGCGGTGCCGTCTTCAACCACCAGGGGACGGTCAGGATCAGCAACTCGACGCTGGCCGCGAACAGCGCGGAGGGGGGCTCGACCTGGCGCGGCGGCACCGCCGGACAGGGCCTCGGCGGCGCCATCTTCAACCTCAACGGCGAGGTCGACGTCAGCTTCGCCACGGTCGCGGGCAACAGCGCGCCCGACGGCGGAGCCGGCATCTACAACCTCGGCTACATGGGCGTCGACACCGGCGCGGGTGGCCACGCCTACATCGCGACCGCCGACATCGACAGCTCGATCGTCCACGACGCTGCGAGCCAGGACGTGGCCTCGAACGCGCCCACCACCGTGGCGAACGGCGCCGGCAACACCGCCCCGTCTCGCGTCGACTTCGGCGGCTCCGACATCGTTCAATCCGTGGCCGCCGTGGGAACCGGCACGACCACGGGCGCTCCGATGGCAGCGGACCCCCAGCTCAGCCCGTTGGCGGCCAACGGCGGCGACACGTTCACGATGGCCATCGGCGGCGCCAGTCCCGCTTTCAACGCCGCCGGCGCCACCTGCGCGCCGGCGACCGACCAGCGAGCCACCCCGCGGCCCCAATTCGGGGCCTGCGACGTCGGCGCCTTCGAGCTGGGCACGTCGTCCACGATCTCCGTCCTCAGGTCCGGCAGCGGCGCCGGCAGCGTCACCTCTGACCCGGTCGGGATCGATTGCGGCGCGACGTGTAGCGCCGATTACCCGTCAGGTCAGTCGGTGGCGCTCACCGCCACTCCCGAACCGGGCTCTGTGTTCGACCATTGGGACGGCGCCTGCACCGGGGTCGAAGCGACCTGCACGGTCATGGCGGACGATCTCAACGTCACCGCGGTGTTCGCCGATGTGACCCCGCCTGACACCAAGGTCACCAAGACGGTGGTCAACGACAAGAGGCGCACGGCGACCTTCAGGTTCGCGTCGACGGAGCCGGGCTCGACCTTCACCTGCAAGCTCGACGGGCACCCCGCTCGTCCCTGCACCTCCCCGCGGACCTATGCGAACTTGAAGGTCGGTAGGCATCGTCTCAAGGTCACGGCCGCCGATGGGGCCGGCAACGCCGATCCCACCCCCGCGTCGAAGCGGTGGAGGATCAGGCCACGTCGCTGACAGGCGCGAGCTGATCGGAGCAGTCCAGGGCTAGGGTGGCAGCCGTGGGAGAGCGGGCCCGAGGCGATTACACGGGCGAGCGGGCCGTCCACACGATCTACGGCTCGGTCGTCGTCCTCGCCGTCATCGTCGCCGCTCGCGGCAGCGAAGTCACCGCCGGCGAAGCGATCGCATCGGTCGTCGGTGCGGCGGTCGTCACCGCGCTCGCCGAGATCTACGCCGACTACATCGGTGCGACGATCGCCGCGAGGCGGCACCCGACACCACGCGAGCGTGAGACGACGATCCGGAACTTCGCGTTCGGGTTCCTTGCGGCGATTTCGCCGGTGGTCTTCTTCGTTCTCGCCGCCGCCGGCGTGATCCGCCTCGACGTCGCGTTCGACATCGCGGTCTGGACCGGGGTCGCCGTCCTCGGCGGCTACGCGACCGTCGCGCATCGTCTCGCCGGCAACTCGATCGGGCCCAGCCTCGCGGTCGGGCTCTTCTTCTCGGCGATCGGGGCCTTCCTCGTCGCCCTCAAGGGACTCGTCTAGACCACCACGTCCCGGCGCGGCGTAACCTGCGTCCGGCGATGTCCAAGCCAGTCCTCACCGGATCATGCGGCTGCGGCGCGGTGGCCTTCGAGGTCTCCGAGCCGCTCGTAGCGGCGCTCTACTGCCACTGCACGCGCTGTCAGAAGCGGACCGGCACTGCGGTCCAGGCCTCGGCCCGCGTCATCCCTGGCTCCGTGAGCGTGACGGCAGGGACGGAGGTGCTTCGTCACTGGTCGCCGCCCGAAGGCCTCGCGAAGACCTTCTGCGGCGAGTGCGGATCGCATGTCTTCGCGGGCGACCCCGAGAGCGGCGCGATCCTGGCCGTCCGCCTCGCCGCGATCGATGGCGACCCCGGCGTTCGTCCGCAGGCGCGCCAGTTCGTCGCCTACGCGGCCGCCTGGGAGCCGATCCCCGACGACGGCCTGCCGCGCTTCGACGAGCGCGTCCCCGCGAACTAGGCGGCGTCAGGGCGCTGCGAGCCCGCGGCGTGCTCCGGTTCGAGCGCGCCGGCGAGTTCGTCACGCGATTCGATCTCGAGCTTTCGGAAGGCGTTCGAGAGGTGTCCCTCGACGGTCCGTAGCGTCACGAAGAGCGACTGGGCGATCTCGCGGTTCATCATCCCGCCGGCCGCCATGCGGGCGACCCGGCGCTCGCTGGCCGTAAGCGAATCGGGACCGCGTCGCGCGAGGCGCCGCGGCCGCGCGCCGGCGAGAACCAGCTCCTCGCGCGCCTCGGTGGCGACGGCGCTCGCGCCGATCCGATGTGCCCGGTCCATTCCCGCCTCGAGGACAGTCCGCGCCTCGGAGCGACTGCCGTCGCGCCGCAGGAAGGCGCCCAGCTCCACCTCGGCATGCGCGAGCTCGAGCTCCGCGCCGGAGCCCCCGAGCACGTCGACGGCGCGCGAGAGCGCGTTGCCCGCGCGCGCCGGGTCCGGCTCGAGCCGTCCGAGCCGCAGCGCCTCGCCGATTCCCCGCGGCGCACCGAAGGCCTCGGCGGCCTCGAGTTGCTCGGCTGCGAGCTCGAGCGCGTCCTCGACCCGCCCGAGCGCGTGCAGGCTCGCCGCCGCCGGCACACGCCACGCATTCACGACCCTGATTCCGCGCGCGGGCCCCCACTCTGCCTCGAAGGCACGGCAGGGCTCCAGCCGTTCGATCGCCTGCTCGTGAAGGCCCGTCGCCGCGAGCATCCTCGCGGAGGCGATGTGGAGCAGTTGCGAGAAGCCGATGTCGGCATCGTCTCGCCGCCCCTCGAGCGTCTCTGCGACCCGCTCGGCCCCGTCGAGGTCCCCGCGCTCGATCGCGACGGACGCGAGCACGAACGTCGGGAGCGAGAAGAACATTTCCCACGCACTCTCGGCCGCCAGATCGAGACTGCCGAGCGCGTCGGCCTCGGCGCCGTCGAGGCGACCGGCGAGCCAGCGACTCCAGGCCCGGAGACCCGAGTGCATCGCGAAGTCCCGCGCTCGCCCGCGCGCCTGAGCGTTCCCGATCAGATCGCGGAAGACCGCCTCGGCACCATCGAAGTCGCCGGCGAGGAAGAGGGCGTTGACGCCCCCCGACACGAACAGCGCATCGCGCAGCAACCGCTCGTCTCCGAGCGCCCGCCGGGCCAGCCCCAGCGCGCGTTCGGAGTCCGCCGCCTCACCGACCGCGGCGTCGAAGGCGACGCCCGCGAGGGTGGCGCTCGAGGCCGAATCGGGGTCTTGCTCGGTCGCCACCGCCACGGCCGCGAGCTGCGACCCGGCCAGTCGTCGCCCGGACGCGGTCGAGCAGGCGAGCGGCATAAGGCGCGCCTCGAGGAGCCCCACGAGCTCGGGTTCGTCGGCGGGGGCCGAGCCACGGGCCGCCGTGAGCACCTCGAGGGCATCCGCGGTCCGACCCTCGTGAATCAGGGTGTCGATGAGCGCGATCGAGATCCGTACCCGGTCGACATCGGAATCGGTGGCGGCGAGCGCTGTGCGCAGGTGATCGCTCGCCGAGGGGTCGCCCAACATCGCCAGCTGCGTACCGAGGTCGAGGTTGACGAGCGAGACGAAGCGCGCCGGCGGTGGCTCCTCCAGCGCACGACGCAGCATCTCGACGGCCGGCTCCGGTCCGCCGCGCGCGACGGATTCCGCCGCGACCTCGACGAGGCGGGCGACCGCGCTCGCGTCACCGGCGGGATCCGTTTCGAGCAGGTGGGTGGCGATCGCCCGCGCGTCGTCGCCCCCATCGGCGGCGAGGGCCGCGGCGTGGCGGTGGAGCGCGCTTCGCAGTCCGCGGGGGGTCGCGTCGTGGATCGCAACGCGGATGATCGGATGGGCGAACGCGAGCGGACGGCCGACCGTGAGGATCGACGCCACCGCCAATTCGTCCGCGACGCGGCCCGCTCGGTCGACGTCGAGCTCGGCCAGCGCGGCGACCCGGTCGACCGAGGCTCCGTCACCCAGGACCGCGACCGCGCGGGCCACGCGCTCACCGTCGGCGATCGCAGCGACGCGTTCGAGCGCGAAGTCGCGGACGCTCTCGGGGGCGATGCGCTCGACGTCCTCCTCCGACAGATCAGCGACGCCGCCGCGCCCGATCTCGCCGAGCAGCTCGACCAGGAGGAACGGGTTGCCCGAGCTCGCCCGTGCGCAAGCGGCGGCGAGCGGCCTCGCCTCCGAACCGACGGCGCGCTCGATCATCTCCTCGACGGCATCGGCGCCGAGGGGTCGCGGGACCAGGAGGAACGAGTCACCGCCGCGTCGCCCTGACGGCCGTGCCTCCTCGTCGCGTTCTGCAGTCGCGACGCCGACCGGCATTCCGTTGAGACGGTTGCGCAGGAAGTCGACAAACCTCCGCGAGGGCTCGTCGACCCATTGCAGATCGTCGACGATCAGCAGTACGGGGCTCTCATGGGCGAGGTTCGAGACCAGCCAGTAGAGGCCGTGGAGCACCGGATAGGAGCCGTCCTCGTCGACACTCGCGCTGCGATGGTGAGCGAACACCGGCTCAGCGAGCGCCGCTGCTCCGGCGAGCAGGCCATCGCGCTCGGACTCGTCGCGAAGCCTCGCGTCGAGCATCTGATGCACCGCGCCGAAGGCGAAGCTCCGCTCGAGCTCGCTGCCACGCGCGTGCAGGACCTGAACCCCGGCTCGCCGAGCACGTCCGTCGAGTGCCGCCAGCAGCGAGGTCTTGCCGATACCTGGCGGCCCCTTGATGGCGATCGAGTCGCCCTCACCCTGACCCAGCGAGTCGACGAGCGCATCGAAGCGCTCGAGCTCGGGCTCGCGATCGAGTAGGGCTGGAGCGTCGATTGCCGTCATTCCCGATCGCGAACCTCAGCGGTCAAGTTCATCAAGGTATTCGGTCCGGACAGCGAAAGTATTCGGTTCCCACCCCGTTGCGGAGCCCGATCGCCCAGTTCACGCTCACGAGCGATGTCGGCCGCGCCACGAACGGCGCCGGCCAGTGCCGTTCCGATCCGGGGGCCCGCCTTGACTCGATCCCACACTTCGCGCCGCGTGGCGGGACTGCTCGCGCTCGCCGCGGGCACCGTCGCGGTGCTGCTCTTGACCATGCTGAGCGCCGCCGATCCACCCGCCCGCGCCGGCGCGGGCGAGGCGAGCTGCCACGGCGTCCGCGCGACGATCGTCGGGACCGCGGGTCGCGACCGGATCGTCGGCACGAATCGCCGCGATGTCATCAACGGTCTGCAGGGTTCGGACGCGATCAACGGCCGTGGCGGCAACGACCTGATCTGTGGTCACAAGGGCAACGACCGGATCAAGGGCCAGTCGGGAGGCGACGAGCTCTACGGAAAGCTCGGAGACGACCGGGTCATGGGCGGCCCGAGCAACGACGCGTTGTTCGGCAACCCCGGTGACGACCAGCTGCTGGGTGGCCCGGGGACTGACGGTTGCCAGACCGGCCAGGGCTTTGACAACACTGACGGTTGCGAGGAGTGATCGAGATGAGAGGCCTCTTTTCCAGTGCCTTGGTGAGGACCGTGGCCTGCGTCGTCGCCGTGGTCGCGGGGTGCGCCGCGATCGCGAGCGCCGCGATCCCGAGCTCGGGTGACGGCGTTATCCACGCCTGCTTCCAGAAGCGCGGCGCCGTCGAGAAGGGCGGGGCCGAGCTGCGTGTGTTCGACGACGAGAAGAACCCCGGCGCCTGCCAGAAGTCCGACCGTGAGCTGACGTTCAACCAGCAGGGACCGCAGGGTGAGCAGGGACCTCAGGGCGACCAGGGACCCCAGGGGCCGCAGGGCCCCCAGGGACCACAAGGTCCGCAGGGACCCCAGGGCCCGCAGGGTCAGCAGGGACCGGCCGGCACCTCGACCGTCTACGCGGCGAGTGGCGGTCAGGTGCTCGTCAACAACCGCCTGACCATCGTCGACAAGCAGGTCCCGGCCGGCAACTACGCGATCAACGCGTCGGTGTTCCTGTTCAACAACGACGATGACGACGACGCTCTCGGCTGGTGCGACCTCTACGCCGGCAACACGCTGCTCCAGCGCCACCAGGGCATGCGGATCGCCGAGAACGACGCCGACACGACCGGTCAGGGCGAGAGCGTCGGGCTCACCGGCACCGTGTCCGGCTTCGCCGGCGGCAGCATCCGTGTCGAGTGCGAGGAGTACGGCGATTCGGACGCGCTGGCCGCGTCGAACGGGCGTCTGACCGCGATCAAGGTGGACAGCGTTCAGTGACGGCGGTCGGTCGGGCCGCCGGCGCTGGAAGGCGCCGGCGGTTGCGGCTAGCTTGCTCCCATGAAGTCGCGCCTCGTTCTCCTCGCCGGTCTCGTCCTGCTCCTGCTCCTGCTTCCTGCGAGCGCCGCATCTGCGCGCCCGGTGTCGAGCAAGACGCAATCGATCCCCGGGGTCCAGGGCGCGCAGGTCGAGATCGCGGTCAAGTGCCCGCGCGGCCGGAACTTCGTCTCGGGTGGGTTCGCGGCGTCCTCGCGGGCCGCTCTCGACGGCCTGAGCATCGTCGAGGGGTCCTGGGACGGCCGTCGCACGTGGACCGTGACGGCGCTGCGCTCGACCAACAGCACCGTCGCTCGCACGGCGACGGCGCTCGCCCGGTGTGGGAAGACGACCCCGAAGCTGACGATCAGGCGGGCACGCAAGGCCCCGTCGGGCGCCGAGCCCGACGGAACGATGCGGGTCCAGGCGAGCTGTGGCAAGGGCAGGAGCGCCATCTCGGGCGGGTTCGTCCAGCCGACCCTCGACACGAGCTTCGCCGGCGGTGGAGCCGTGGTCGAGAATCGCCGGATCGGCAGCGCCGACTGGGCGGTGTCGACGTCGCCCTTCATCTCGGCCGGATCGCTGCGCGCCGAGGCCTACTGCGGCAAGGACCGTGGCACGTTCTCGGACAGCCACACGGAGTCGCTGGGTGGCTACGGCACGACCACGACCGCCACCACCGACGCCTGTCGAAACGAGGCCCACGCCGGCGGCTGGCGGATCGAGAGCGAGCCGGACGGTTTCCTGCCGCTGATCCACGCGAGCGAGCCGTCCGGCAAGACCTGGTCGGTCTCGATCTCCGACCTGCAGGGCGGATTCACCGGCGCGCTGACGGGCTACGCCTACTGCCCCTGAGCCGCCGGGTCGCCGCCCTGCGCGAGCGGCGCGGCCTCGACGCGCAGCAACGCGGGCGTGAAGCGCGCGAGAAGTCCCGCGCTCGGGTCGTCGCCGGGGTCGGCCTCGAGTCCGGCGACCAGCCCGCGCGTGACCTCGGCCGGCCCCACCCCCTGTTGAGCGAGGTCGGCGAGCGCCACCGCGCCGTGGCGCTTGGCTAGCCGCTCGCCGTCACCGCCGAGGACGAGCGGTACGTGGGCCCAGCGCTCCGGCATGGCGATCCCAAGCGCCCGGGCGAGCCAGATCTGACGCGACACCGAACCCAGCAGGTCGGCGCCGCGGACCACCTCGGTGACGCCGAGCTCGGCGTCGTCGACCGTCGTCGCGAGGTTGTAGGCAGGGACGCCGTCGTTTCTCCTGACCACGAAGTCGTCGACGATCCCGGCGCTCGTTCCGGCCACCTCGTCGCGAAACGAGATCCGCTCGGCGCCGGCACGGACACGGAGGGCGGCCGGGCGCCCACTCGCGCGGCGCTCGGCGCGCTCGCGCTCGGTCAGCTCGCGACACGTCCCCGGGTAGGCCCCATCGGGAAGCTCGCCGTGCGGAGCCGACGCGGCCTCGCGGATCTCGGCCCGCGTGCAGAAGCACTCGTAGGTCGCACCGCGCTCGGCGAGGACGTCGATCGCCGCGGCGTAGCGGTCGAAACGGTCGCTCTGGTGCACCGGATCACCGTCCCAATCGATCCCGATCGCGCGCAGGTCGGCGAGCTGCTCCGTGACCCAGTGGGGTCGCGAGCGCTGCGGGTCGAGGTCGTCCACCCGCAGCAGGAAGCGCCCGCCCGCGTGTCTCGCCGAAGCCCATGCGAGCAGCGCCGTTCGCAGGTTGCCGAGGTGCAGCGAACCGGTCGGGCTCGGCGCGTAGCGGCCGGTCGGTGGCATCCCGGCGAACACTAGGCGCCGCGCGTATCTTGGAGACATGCCCGAGGCCGGCACGATCGACGTCCACTGGCACCCGGCCTGCCTGCGCCACGAGACCGGCGAGGGCGTCTTCGAGGCGCCCGCGAGCGATCTGATCGCGATCCCCGAGAAGCACCCGGAGAACGATGAGCGGATCGCGAACGTGAAGTCGATCCTCGAGCGCGGGCCGCTCGGCGATCGGGTGCGCTGGCGCGGCGGGCGCGAAGCGACGCTCGACGAGCTGCTGCGCGTCCACACCGCCGAGCACGTCGAGCGCGTCTCGGCGCTTCGCGGGACCCGGACAATGATCGACTTCGGCGACGGGCAGACGCGCGGCGGGCCGCACTCGTGGCGGGCGGCCCTCGCCGCCGCGGGCACGGCGATCTCCGCGGCCGATGCGGTCCTCGCGGGGGACGAGCGACTCGCCTATTCACTGACCCGCCCGCCGGGCCACCACGCGGCGCCGGGGCGGATCGACGGCTACTGCCTGTTCAACAACTCCGCGCTCGCGGCCCAGCGCGCGATCGACGCGGGCAGGCGTCGGGTCGCGATCGTCGACTGGGACGTCCACCACGGCAACGGCACCCAGGCCTGCTTCTACGAGCGCGCCGACGTACTGACCATCTCGATCCACCAGGACCATCGCTCCTGGGGCCCCAGTCACCCCGAGGACGGGCTCGCCTCCGAGTTGGGGGCGGGGGAGGGGGAGGGCTACAACGTCAACGTCGCGCTGCCGTTCGGAGCCGGCGAGCGCGCCTATGGCGAGAGCTTCGAGCGCGTGGTCGCGCCGGCGCTCGACCGCTTCGACCCCGACTTCCTGATCGGCGCCTGCGGGCAGGACGCGAGCCAGTTCGACCCGAACGGCCGTCAGTGCCTGACGATGAACGGGTTCCGCGCGATCGGCGCCTCGATGGCCGCATTCGCCGCTCGTCACACGGACGGGCGGTTGCTGCTCTGCCAGGAGGGCGGCTACGCGCGCACCTACGCCGCCTTCTGTCAGCTCGCGACGCTCGCGGGCGCGCTCGGCGTCGATCCGGGCCTCGCCGACCCCCTCGGCCCCCCGTACGGCGAGGCCGGGGCGCACGGCGAGGCGATCGAGGCCGCCGAGCGCGTCGTCGCGCGAATCGGCGCGTCGGTCTGAGCTCTGCTGGACGTCTCGGATACATTATCCGCGATGGCTGAGCTCAAGGGATTCTCCTCACCGCGCTCGCCGCTCGGCAGGGCGAACCTCGTCGGGCCGCCGCCGTGGCACTACGTCGGCGACCTGCTCGTCGTCGAGTACTGGGCCGATCCCGTCGCCGCGGCGGCGGTTCTGCCGGACGGGCTCGAACCGCACCCCGACGGGGGCCGGATGGCGGCGATGTTCATCGACTGGCAGTCGTGCGGCGCGACCGGGGAGGAGCTTCTCGACCCGTCGCGCTCGCAGTACAAGGAGTTCTTCGTCACGGTCAACTGCCTGCATGGCGAGACCGAGTACGCCTACTGCCCCTACATCTGGGTCGACCGCGACTTCGCACTCGCCCGCGGCTGGTTCCAGGGCTTCCCGAAGAAGCTCGGCTCGGTCTGGATCACACGCAGCTTCGGCCTCGACACCGCCGCCGATCCGGGTGTTCGCGAGGGCAGCGTCTTCGCCGGGACCCTGGCGGCCTACGAGCGCCGCATGGCGACCGCGACCGTGACGCTCGAGGGCCGCAGCGAGTCGGGGCCGGCTCACACCGACCCGCCGATCGTCAACGCCCGTCACTTCCCCGACCTCCAGTCCGGCCACCACGACAGCCCGCTCGTCTCCGACCTGGTCAAGTCGGTCTCGTTCGACCGCGCCGTCTCGGAGGTCTGGGAGGGCTCGGCGACGCTCGAGCTCGGCGAGGCGCCCGGCGAGGAGCTCGCCGCGCTCGCGCCCGTCCGCGTCGGGCGCGGCTACCGGTTCACGCTCGGATACTCGGTCAACGACCTCGAGCCGCTCACGACGTGAGCGCGGTCGCGAACGTCGCCGGCGTCGATGTCTCGACCGACCATTGGATCGGCGGCCGGCGCGTCACCTCGGCCGAGCGTTTCGAGGATCGCAGCCCGATCGACGAGTCGCTGCTCGCCGAGGTCGCGCGGGGTGGGGCCCAGGAGGCGCACGCCGCGCTCGAGGCCGCGAATGATGCCTTCCCGGCCTGGGCCGAGCTCGGCGCCGAGGGCAGACGTGAGCACCTCGACGCGCTCGCTGACCTGATCGACGCAAACGTCGACCGGCTCGCCGCCGTCGAGTGCGCGGACATGGCGATGCTGCTCGACTCGCTTCGCAAGCGGGTCATCTCGCGTGGCGCGCGGAACTTCCGTGCCTACGGCGAGCTCGCGGCCAGGCACGAGGAGCGCGTCTGGGAGTCGAACGGAACGCTCAACCGGGTCGTCCGCATGCCGGCGGGTCCCGCGGTCGTCATCACGCCGTGGAACGCGCCGTTCATGCTCGCCACCTGGAAGGTCGCGCCGGCGCTCGCCGCCGGCTGCACCGTCGTCCTCAAGCCGGCCGAGTGGTCGCCGCTGTCGGCGTCGCTGCTCGCCGACCTGACCGCCGAGGCCGGGTTCCCGCCGGGGGTCTTCAACGTCGTCCAGGGGATCGGCGAGGAGGCGGGCGCCGCGCTCAGCTTCGATCCGCTCGCCCGGCGGATCTCGATCACCGGATCGCCCGCCGCGGCGCGCCACGTGGCGGGCGCGGCGGCCGCCAACCTCGTGCCTTTCACCGGCGAGCTCGGCGGCAAGGGACCGTTGATCGTCTTCGCCGACGCCGATCTCGACGAGGCTGCCGAGCGCGCCGCGAAGATGTATGACGACTCGGGTCAGGTCTGCCTGGCGGGCACGCGGCTGCTGGTCGAGAGCTCGGTCGCAGCCGATTTTCGTGGCCGCTTCGAGGCCGTCGTCTCGCGCCACGTCCTCGGCGACCCGCGCGATCCGGCCACGACGATCTCGCCGCTGATCCATCCGGATCACCTCGCCCGCGTCGAGGGGTTCGTCGAACGCGCCCGCGAGGCCGGCGATCGGGTCGTCTTCGGCGGCCGCCGCGCCGAGTCCGGCCTCTTCTACGAGCCGACCCTGATCGAACCCGCGTCGAACGGCTCCGAGATCGTCCAGTCCGAGGTCTTCGGGCCGGTTCTCACCTGGCAGGAGTTCGCCGACGAGGGCGAGGCGATCGAGCTCGCCAACTCGACCGCCTACGGCCTGTCGGCGATCGTGATGACCTCGTCGGCCGAGCGCGCCGAGCGCGTCGGGCGGGCGGTCCGCGCCGGCACGGTCTGGGTCAACGCATTCCTCGTCCGCGACCTGACGGCGCCGTTCGGCGGCTTCGGGATCAGCGGCATCGGTCGCGAGGGCGGCGACTTCGCGCTCGACTTCTACTCGGACCTCAAGACGCTCCAGATCCGGGTCGACTCGACCCGCTGACCGAGCCGCAGCCCCGAGCCGCAACCCGACGGCGGCGGATCAGTCGCCGGCAGCCTCGAACAGCAGCGCCATCGAGCGCTCGAGGTGGCCGCGTGTCAGCTCCTCGGCGAGCTCACCGTCGCCGGCCTCGATCGCTTCGGCGATCGACAGGTGGGCGCCGTGGTCGGCTTGGAGGCCGTCGGGGTCGACCTGCTCCTCATACAGCGTCGCCCCGATGCGCCCGATCCAGACCTGCTCCATGAAGCCGACGACCTGCGCGTTCTCGGTCGCTTGGACGAGCGCGAGGTGGAAGTCGCGGTTGGCCTTGAAGTGGCGCTCGGGCGAGGTGCCTGCGCGCTCTTCGTCGCGGATCGCCTGGCGCATCCGCTTGAGCGGTTCGGAGGGGCGGCGACGGGCGGCGAGTCGTGCGGCTCCCGGCTCGACGACGAGCCGCGCCTCGTAGGAGCCGCGGATCTGATCGCGGTTCGCGGTGGCGACCCGGGCACCGCGGTTCGCGAACAGATCCACGAGGCCCTCGGCGGCGAGCTTTCGCAGCGCCTCGCGCACCGGCGTGCGAGAGATTCCGAACTCGGCGGCGAGGTCCTCCTGGTGCAGACGCGAGCCGCGCTCGATCTCGCCATCGGCGATCCGCTCGCGAAGGACGGAGTAGACCTGGTCGGCGACGCTCTGCACCTCGAGCGTCTGCGGCGGCTGGGCGGGCATCGCCAGGCGAGGCTACCGGACCATGTACTTCGTATCCATTCGACACACCGACGACGACGGATCGGATACATTATTCAACAGTGGAGGAGCGCGACGAGGCTGGCGCGGACCGGGCGCGGACTCCGCGCATCGCGATGTTGGCCGACCGCCGCGAGGCGAGCTTCGGCGCTTGGCGCGACGTCTCCCTCGGCTTCGTCTGGACCCACTACGTCGAGGCCGTGGCAAGGGCCGGCGGCGCGCCGGTCGTCGTCCCGGCGACGGATCTCTACGCCTCCCGGCCCGAGCTCGCGCTCGAGGCGGTGGACGGCCTACTGCTGACCGGTGGTCGCGACATCGACCCCGAGCTGTTCGGCGGCGAGCATCATCCCGAGGCCGAAGCCGGTGACCTCGGTCGCGACCGGATCGAGGCGGCGATCGCCCGATCTGCGCTCGACCGCGGCCTCCCGGTGCTCGGCGTCTGCCGGGGGATGCAGCTGCTGAACGTGATCCGGGGCGGAGGCCTGGAGCCACACCTGAGCGATCCGGATGGGATCCACCGCGGCGAGGTCGGCAGCTTCGTCGCCCACGACGTCGACGTCGAGCCTGATTCCCTCGCGGCCGACGCGCTCGGGTCCGGCCGCGTCGTCGTCCGCTCGCACCACCACCAGGGCGTGGGAGAGCTGGGCTCCGGGCTCGTCGCCAGCGCGCGGGCGCCCGACGGCGTCGTCGAGGCGCTCGAGGACCCCGAGGCTCCGTGGTGCCTGGCCGTACTCTGGCACCCGGAGGAGGATCTGGAGACCGGTGGGCTCAGCCTCTATCGGTCGTTCGTCGAGGCCGCGAGATCGCGGACGGAGGTGGAGGGGTGAAGCGAGCGCGGGTCATGCACGAGGGCGAGGTCGTCGACTGCGTCCTCGAGGGAGACGAGCTGGTGGGCGCGTCCGGCGAGCGGATCGATCCGGCCGGCGCCGACTGGCGGGCGCCGGTCGAGCCATCGAAGATCGCGGCGACCCACCTGAGCTACCGCTCGCGTTGCGAGGAGTACGCGATGGCCCGGCCGCCCGCCGAGCCGTCCTACTTCCTCAAGCCGCCGAGCTCGATCTCGTGGCACGGCGCCGAGGTCACGCGCCCGGCCGGCTGCCACTACCTCAACTACGAGGGCGAGATCGCGATCGTCATCGGCCGCCGCTGCCGCGGCGTCTCGGTCGCCGACGCACTCGACTACGTGGGCGGCTACACGGTCGCCAACGACTGGGGCGTCCACGACTTCCGACACGCCGATCGCGGCTCGATGCTGCGGGTCAAGGGGCAGGACGGCTTCTGCCCTCTCGGGCCCTACGTGGTCGACGCGGCCGACGTCGACCCCGACGCGATGACGGTGCGGACGTTCGTCAACGGCGAGCTCGCCCAACAGGGCGACACGGGCTCCGACCTCCTGTTCTCGTTCGCCTACCAGGTCGCGGACCTGGCTCGGCTGATGACGCTCGAGCCCGGCGACGTGATCCTCAGCGGGACCCCCGCGCACTCGAGGCCCGTCGAGCCGGGCGACGTCGTCGAGGTCGAGGTTGACGCGATCGGCCGGCTGTCGAACACGGTCGTGGGCTCCGACGAGGTCCTCGAGGTCGTCGGTGACCAACCGGAGGTCAGCGCCGCGACGCTCCACGTCGCGCTGACGATGCCCGAGGACGAGGCCGAGCGACGCGCCGCCGCGGGCGAGCGACCGGTGGCGCGGTGATCCAGAGGCTCCACCACGCGCGTCTCCGGGTCGCCGACGTCGCCGAGGCGAAGGCGCGCTGGTCGTTGCTATACGGGCTGAGCGACGCGGGAGAGGGCCTGCTGCGCTGCGGCTACGAGGACTTCTGTCTCGAGCTCGTGCCGGCGGCGGGTGAGCCCCCTGGGGTCGAGTACGTCGCCTACGAGTTGCGCTCGGGCGTCTCGCTCGTCGATGCCGCCGAGCAGGTGGCCGAGGCGAGCGGCGAGCGGCCTCGCGACGTCGAGGTTCCGGTCCGGGGTCGCGCACTGGCGACCACCGACCCCGACGGCAACGGGATCGTCCTGCTCGAGCGCGTCCTGCCCGAGGACCGCACCCCGCCGGTCTCGCGTTTCACCGACACGCTTCCGGGCTTCAGACCGCGCCGCCTCCAGCACGTCAACTACCTGACCGCGGACGTCCCGCGGATGGCCGACTTCTACGAGCGCGCCCTCGGACTCGGGATCTCCGACTGGGTCGGCGACGGAGCGGTCTGGATGCACTGCGATCGCGACCACCACGTCGCGGCGTTCCTCGACAAGGGCTACGCCCACATCCACCACATCGCCTTCGAGCTCGTCGACTGGGGCGAGATGCGGGTCTTCTGCGACCATCTCGGCCAGCACCGTCGGCCGATCACGTGGGGGCCTGGCCGCCACACGATGGCCCAGAACCTGTTCGCCTACTGCCGGATGGTCGAGGAGGACCTGTTCGTCGAGCTGTTCTGCGATATGGAGCAGCTCGAGCCCGACCACGAGCCGCGGGTCTTCGCCGACGACCCGCACGGCGCGAACGCGTGGGGCTCGCTGCCTCCGCGCACGTACTTCCGCTTCGACGCGGCCGCGATCGAGGCCGAGCGCGAGCAGCGCGAGATGCTGCAGGGGCTGCCCGAGCTCGGCCCCGACCCCGGGCTCTAGCGCCCGGCCGCGCGAGCAGCGGCGGATGGCTTGCCTTCCGTCGCGTACATAATGTATACATCCGGCAGAAGCCGCCCTAGGAGGGGGGTGGCTCCGAGTCAGGGAGAGAGCGGGATGGAAGCAGCGACGGGTACGCGCTCGCAGGACGCGCCGACGCGCGGGAAGCTGCAGCGGCGGGCGCTCGGGGTACCGGACCTCGTCTTCTTCATCGTCGCCGCGTCGGCGCCGCTGACGGTGGTCGCGGGCGGGGTCTCGGCGACGTATCTCGTCACGGGCAACACCGGCGTACCGCTGCTCTTCCTGGTCCTCGCGGCGATCCTGGCGTTGTTCGTGTCGGGCTACGCGGCGATGAGCCACCACGTGACGAACGCCGGCGCGTTCTACGCCTACGTCGCGAAGGGGATCTCGAAGACGGTCGGAGTCGGTACGGCCTTCGTCGCGTTGATCGCCTACAACGCGATGCAGATCGGGATCGCGGGTCTGTTCGGAGCCGTCTTCGGTGGCTTCGTCTCCGCGCAGACCGGGTTCACCATGGACTGGTGGGCCTGGTGCTTCGTCGCGATCGCGGTCATCGGCGTGCTCGGCTGGCTGCGGGTCGACCTCAACGCGAAGGTCCTCGCCCTGTTCCTGACCGCAGAGGTGATCGTCGTCGCCTTCTTCGACGTCGTGGTCGCGGGGAACCCCTCGCCGGAGGGCATCTCCTTCGCCACCGCCTACGACCCGAGCATCGCCTTCGGCGCCGCGGTCGGTGCCGCTCTGACGTTCACGATGGCCGCGTTCGTCGGGTTCGAGTCCGGCGCCATCTACTCCGAGGAGTGCAAGGAGCCGCGGCGGACCGTCGCCCGCGCGACCTACATCTCGCTCGGCGCGATCGCGATCTTCTACTCGATCTCGGCGTGGATGCTGCAGAGCGCGGCCGGCCCGTCGGTGGTCGTCGATCCCGTCGCCCTCGTCGACGGCGGCTACGCGACCGCCGGCGCCCCCGATCCCGTCTCGATCCTGTTCGTGACGCTCGCGGTAAACGTCTCAGCCCCGGTCGCGGACATCGCGACACTGCTCTTCTGCACCAGCCTGTTCGCCGCGATGCTGTCGTTCCACAACGCCGTCGCGCGCTACTGCTTCGCGCTCGGCCGGGCGGGTGTCCTGCCGCGTGTCTTCTCGCGGGTCCGCGAGTCGAGCGGTGCTCCCTTCGTCGGCTCGAGTGCCCAGACGGTGCTCGCGGTCGTCGTGATCGGGCTGTTCGCGCTGTCGGGCTCGGACCCGGTTCTGAACCTGTTCACCTGGCTGACGAACCTCGGCGCGCTCGGGATCTTCCTCCTGCTGGCGCTCGCCTCGTTCTCGGTCGTCGGCTACTTCTCGCGCAACCACCACGGCGAGAGTGCCTGGTCGACGCGGATCGCGCCGGCGATCTCGGGGGTCCTGCTGACCGCGATCTTCATCCTCGCGCTGGCCAACTTCAACGTCCTGATCACGAGCATGCAGGGGGCACCGCTCGACGACCGGGCGATCATCCTGCCCGCGATCCTGATCGGCGGCGGCCTGATCGGACTGGCGCTGGGCGCGTATCTCAAGCGCTCGAAGCCCGAGATCTACGCGCGGATCGGCGAGGGCGGCGAGGAGGTTCCCTGAGCCGCGAGGCCGCGAGCGACTTCGCGGCCCGGGTGACGGTCGCCGACCTCGACCGCGATCCCTATCCGATCTACGCTCGGCTGCGCCGCGACGCGCCGGTCGCGTGGGTGCCGGCGGTCGGGCTCTGGCTGGCGACGAGCTGGCGCGCGGCGGAGCGCGTGGCGAGCGATCCGGAGCTGTTCGCCGCCGATCTGCCGGACTCGCCGATCGACAGATCGTTCGGCAGCCCGACGATCCTGACCTGCGACGGGTCCGTGCATCGCGACCTGCGGCGTGGGGTGGACCCGCCGCTGCGTCCGGCGGCGGTCGCCGGTTTCGTCGACGGACTCGTCGGGCCGATCGTCGACGAGTTGCTCGACCGGCTCGAGGGACGCCAGACCGTGGAGCTGATGTCCGAGCTCTTCGAGCCCGCCTCGGTGCTCTCGCTCGGGGCCGTCCTCGGCCTCGGCGATCTCGACGCGCCGACGCTGCGGCGCTGGTTCGCGGGCCTGGCCGACGGCGCCACCAACTTCGAGCGCGACCCGGCCAAGCAACGGCGAAGCGACGCGGTGGCGGCCGAGATTGACGCGCTCGTGGGGCCGCGACTCGAACGGCTGCGCGCCGAGCCCGACGACGGCCTCGTCTCGCACATGCTCCACGGTGGTCGCGAGTCAGGCCGGCCGCGTGCGGCCGCGGAGATCATGCCCTCGCTCAAGGTCATCCTGCTCGGCGGGATGCAGGAGCCCGGCCACGGCGCCGGCTCGGTGATGCTCGCGCTGCTCCGCCACCCGGATCAGCTCGAGGCGGTGCGTGACGATGTCGAGGGCCTGCTTCCTCCAGCGATCGAGGAGGGAATGCGCTGGATCGCCCCGATCGGGACACAGGGGCGACGCGCTACGCGCGAGGTCGAGGTCGAGGGCCAGGTTCTTCCGATCGACGCTCCGGTCGCGGCCGTCGTCGCGGCCGCGAACCGCGACCCGGATCGCTACGCGGACCCCGATCGCTTCGACATCCGCCGCGAGCGCCGGCGGCCGGCGACGTTCGGCTTCGGCCGGCACTTCTGCTCGGGCCACGCGCTCGCTCGGGCTCAGGAGCGGATCATGCTCGCGCGGCTGCTCGAGCGACACCCGCGGATCGAGCTCGATCCGGCCCGCGAGCCCGAGGTGAGCGGCTGGGAGTTCAGGGCCCCGCGCAACCTCGACGTGGTTCTCGGCTAGCGTTCGCGCGGCGTGCAGGGTGCGGGAGATCGAGCTCCTGACCGGCCGGCCCTCGCCGACCGCGGCGAGATCCTGCGCGAGCTCGGCGGCCTGATCGCCGGCGCCTGGGAGTCCTTCGAGCACCCGCGCCCCGAGGAGCCGGGTCTCGCGCCCGCACTGCGCTCGACGCTCGGCGAGCCGCTGCCCGAGGAGCCCACGGCGGCGCCCGAGGTCCTCGCCGACGCCGCCGAGGTCCTCGACGAGAGCGTCTCACCGGCGCGCCCGCTCTACCTGGCATACGTCGGTTCGACCGGGCTCGAGGTCGGCGTGCTCGCCGCCGCGATGGCGGCCACCTACGACGTCAACCTCGCGACGACGGCGCGGACCGCCGACCTCGTCGAGCGCCAGGCGCTCGAGTGGATCGCCGAGTTCGTCGGTTATCCGCACTCCGAGGGCGCGTTCACGAGCGGCGGGATGATCTCGAATCTCACGGCGCTCCTGGCGGCGCGCGAGGCCGCGCTCCCGGGCTGCCGCGAGCGCGGGTTCGATGGCCGGCGCGGAGCGATCTACTGCTCCTCGGAGACGCATCACTCGGTCGTCCGGGCGGCTGAGGCGGCCGGCTTCGGCCGCATGTCGGTCCGCCGGCTCGAGCTCGACGAACGCCGGCGGATGCGACCGCGCGAGCTCGCGGCCGCGATAGCGGCCGACCGGGCCGAGGGGATCGAGCCCGTCTGCGTCGTCGCCAACGGCGGCACGACCCTCACCGGCGCGGTCGACCCGATCCGTGGCGTCGGCGAGGTCTGCCGCGCCGAGCGCGTCTGGCTCCACATCGACGGTGCCTACGGGCTGCCGGCCGCCGCCACCGACTCGGCGGCGCCGCTCTTCGACGGCCTCGAGCTCGCCGACTCGCTGACGATCGACGCGCACAAGTGGATCGGGATCCAGAAGAGCTGCTCGCTGGTCCTCGTCGGGCGCCGCGGCGCGCTCGAGGCGACCTACGGACACGAGGAGTCCTACATGCGCCGCGAGGAGGTGCCGAACGCCGTCGAACGGACGCTCGAATACTCGCGTCCGTTCCGGTCCCTGAAGCCGTGGCTCGCCTTCCGGATCCACGGCGCGGCGGCGATCCGCGGCTGGATCGAGCACACGCTATCGCTCGCGCGCGAGTTCACGGCGTTGATCCGCGCCGAGCCGGGGTTCGAGCTTCTGCACGAGCCGACCCTCTCGACCGTCTGCTTCCGCCATCTGCCTGCCGACGGCGCGGACCCGGACGAGCACAACCTCGAGCTCGCACAGCGGATCCGCGAGGACGGCCGGATCTTCCTCGCCGAGGCGGTCGTCGACGGGCGCACCTGCCTACGGGTCTGCTTCGTCAACTTCCGCACGCGTCGCGAGGACCTCGACACGGTCCTCGCGACGCTGCGTGAGCTGAGCTCGACGGCCTAGCGGGCGGGGCCGGGTCAGCCGGTCGGCTGGGTGATCCGGATGTGATTGCCGAAGGGGTCACGGACCGCCATGTCGATCCCGTAGAAGCGCTCCGTCGGCTCCTCGATGATCTCCACGCCCTTCGCGACGAGGTCCTCGTAGTCGCCGCGGCAGTCGTCGGTTCGCAGGTTGAGCGCGAGGCCCGTGCGGCCCTTCGAGAGCAGGCTCCGGATCGCGGCCTGCGAGTCGGGGTCGATGTACTCGTTGTCGGGCGACTCGAGCAGGACCTCGCGGTCGGGCTCGCCCGGGACGTTGATCGTGAGCCAGCGCATGTTGCCGAGGTCGACGTCGGCGTTCTTCTCGAGACCGAGCTTGCCGACGTAGAACTCGAGCGCCTCGTCCTGATCGAGAACCCAGATGTTGGAGTGCGTGATCGCTGTGAACATGGGCGTGAAGCTACGCCGGGCGGGCAGCGCGGTCTTCTCCGAAAGTGCGCGACCCGCGAGCCGGGGCGGCCGAGGCAGGACCTGGTCTGACCGGTCGCTCGTAGCTCGTCACAGCGCAGGTCGGCACGCGGAGCCGGGCGTCGTCGGCGGCCGGGGTCGCGCGGCGGCGGTACTCGCTCGGCGAGGCGCCGACGATGGCCGCGAACGTGCGGCTGAAACTGCCGAGGCTCGCGAAGCCGACCTCGAGTGAGACCTCGGTGACGCTCAGCTCCGCGCGCTCGCGCAGCATCCACATCGCGCGCTCGATCCTGCGCCGCTGTAGGTAGCGGTGCGGCGTCTCTCCGAACGCGGCGCCGAACGCGCGGATGAAGTGGGCACGCGAGCAGTTCGCGATCCGCGCAAGGGCCTCGATGTCGATCGGCTCGGCCCAGCGGCGATCGATCGCGTCGCGGGCTCGGAGCAGGTCGCGGTTCTGCGCCTCGCGGGGCGTGAGCTCTGCCACGCGAGCGAAGTTAGCGCGCGGCTCAGGCCGCCGTGAGGCGCAGCGGCATCCGTTTGACGCCGTTGAAGAAGTTCGACTGCAGTCGCTCCGCCGGGCCCGTGGGCTCGAACGAGGCGACCCGCCGGATCAGCTCCTCGAAGACGATCCGGACCTCGAGCCGGGCGAGGTGGGCGCCGGTGCAGAAGTGCGGCCCACCCGGACCGAAGGTCATCTGCGGGTTCGGGTCGCGGCCGACGTCGAAGCGCATCGGGTCGTCGAACCTGCGCTCGTCGAAGTTGCCGGAGATGAACCACGTGGCGATCTTGTCGTTCTCTCGCACCGGCGTTCCGGCGATCTCGGTGTCGAGCGTCGCGGTACGACGGAAGTGATGGACGGGTGTGGCCCAGCGCAGGATCTCGTCGGCGGCGGTCCCGATCAGCTCGGGGTCGCCGCGCAGCCGCTCGAGCTCGCCGGGGTTCTCGATCAGCGCCAGGACTCCGTGGGAGATCGAGTGGCGCGTCGTCTCGTTGCCGGCGACGGCGAGCAACAGGAAGTAGACGTCGATCTCCTTCTGGGAGAGCGGGCAGCCGTCGATCTCGGCCTCGACGAGCTTCGTGACGATGTCGTCGCGCGGACAGCTGCGGCGATCGGCGGCGATCCGCTGCGAGTACTCGAACATCTCGAGTGCCGCCGGGTTGGAGAACGGGAGGTGGCGATTCGCCCTCGCGACCTCGGGGTCGATGGCGTGCTCGGGGTCGTCCTGGCCGAGCATCCGGTCGCCGAGCTCGACGAGCAGCCGGTGGTCCGTCTCGGGCACGCCGAGCATCTCCGCGAACACCCGCATCGGCAGCTCGGCGGCGACGTCCTCGACGAACTCGACCTCCCCGCGCTCGAGCGCGTCATCGAGGATCCGGTCGATCAGCCCGCGGATCCGCTCCTCGAAGACGCGGACCGCTCGCGGGGTGAAGTCGCGGTTGACGATCGCGCGCAGCTTGTTGTGCGGCGGCGGGTCCATGTCGATCATCGACTTGCGGGCCTCGATCTCATCGGGCTCGAGGTCCTGGAGCGAGGTGCCGCCGCGCTCGGAGGAGAAGCTCCGCCAGTCCTTGTGGACGGCGACGATGTCGTCGAAGCGCGTCACGGCCCAGTATCCGCGGCCCTCGGGCTCGTCCTGCCAGTGGACCGGGTCCTCGTCGCGAAGCACACGGAACATCTCGTGCGGGACGCTGTCGGCGAACAGCGTGTGGTCGTTCAGGTCGACTTCGGAGAGCTTCATGGTCCGTGCGTCCTAGAGGTGGTGCATGTACTCGGCGTGGTCCCAGTCCGAGACCCACTGGCGGTGGCGCTCGCACTCGAAGCGTTTCATCGTCACGAAGGTGTCGACCAGCTCGGGCCCGATCTGGCGGACCAGCGTCTCGTCGGCCTCGAGCGCGTCGAGCGCGGCCTCGAGCGACTCGGGCAGCGGCGCGCCGCGCTCGTCCTCGGGCAGCGTGTAGGCGTCGCCGACGAGCGCTGCCGGCGGCTCGAGCTCGCGGCGCAGCCCGTCGATCCCGGCGAACAGCAGCGCGGCGATCACGAGGTGCGGGTTCGCGGCGCCGTCTCCGACCCGGACCTCGACGCGGCAGGCCGAGCCGCGATCGGGCGGGATACGGACGAAGGTCGTGCGGTTGTCGAGCCCCCAGTTGACGTTGATCGGCGCGAGGCTGTCGGGAAGGATCCGGCGGTAGGCGTTGATCGTCGGGTTGAGAAACGCCATCAGCGCGGGCGCGTGGGCGAGCACGCCGGCGGTGAAGTGGCGCAGGTCGTCTGAGAGCCCGTCGGCGCCCTCGGTGTCCGCGAAGCAGTTCGAGCCCTCGCGCTCGAGCGATATGTGCATGTGGGTGCCCGAGCCGCCCTGGTCGTTGAACGGCTTGCCCATGAACGTCGCGTGGAGTCCGCGCGAGGTGCAGACCTCCTTGACGGTGGTCTTGAGACGGAAGGCGACGTCGGCCGCCTCGAGCGGTGTGCGCTCGTGGAGGTTGATCTCGTACTGCGAGTTCATGTACTCGTGGTTCGCGGCGATCGCGCCGAGATCGAGCGCGACGGCGGCGTCGAGCAGCGCGCGCAGGATGCCGCGTGGGTCGGCCTGGGCGCCGACGGTGTAGACCATGCTCATCGCGTCGACGTGGCGGCGCATGCCGCCCTCGCCATCGGGTTCGCAGACGAAGAACTCGAGCTCCGGGCCGATCTTCGACGTCACGCCGAGCTCGGCCAGCGCCGCCTCGGCGCGGCGGACGAGATGGCGGACGTCGGTCGGCTCGGGCTCGCCGTCCTCGCGCGTCAGGTCGGCGAGACAACAAGCGACGCCGTCCTCCCACGGCAGCGTCTTGAGCGTGTCGAGGTCCGGTCGGGCGATCATGTCCGGATAACCGATCTCGCCACCGACGACGGGTGTGTGGCGCAGGTCGGTCCCCATCACGGCCCAACAGAAGGCGAGGCCGCTCCGAACCGCCCGGCCGAGCTCGGCCGCCGGAACGTCCTTGCCGCGCTGGACCCCGTGGAGATCCGGGTACACGACGCGGATCACCTCGGCATCCCCGCTCGCGGTACCCGCGCTCTGATCAGCCACCGATGCCACCGCCTCTCCCTGCGGTCTCCCGGACCGCGTGCCTCCAGCGTGGATAATGTACCCATTCTGAATCGCTGCTCCAAGCCGCGGCCCCATCGTCTAGTCTCGGCGCCGAGTCCGGGCGAGGTAGATCTCAGAGGAGGAGCGGAGCGGTGGACGTAAGCGAGTTGAAGCAGATACCCCTGTTCGCGGAGGTCTCCGACGAGCAGCTCCACAAGATCGCTCCGTTCACGAGCCTCGTCTCGGTCTCCGAGGGCAAGCAGGTGATCCGCGAGGGCGGCTACTCGAACGACTTCTACGCCATCCAGGAGGGCGAGGTCAGGGTCGAGCGCGACGGCGAGGAGGTCGCGACGCTCGGCAAGGGCGACGTGTTCGGCGAGCAGGGTCTGCTCGAGAAGCAGGAGCGCTCGGCGACGGTCACCGCGACCCAGGCCTCGCGCCTGATCAAGATCGAGCACTGGGAGCTCTCGCGGATGAAGAAGGCCATGCCCGAGGTCATCGAAGAGCTCCAGAAGAAGGTCGACGAACGCTCGTAGGGCGGCCGCACGGCGGCTCGCATATCGCGGTCATCGGTCGGTCGTGTGCGGAGCACACTTCCCTTCCTGCTTCCCACGATCTGCTTCGCCGCGAGCGGCCGTTCGGTTGACGGAAGGCTTTGCCCGGGGCGGCCGTTCGGTTGATGGTCTCGGGTGCGGTCGGCGCCGGGCGCCCGGCGCGGGTGTAGGCTGGCTCGCGACATAAGGGACGGTGGTCAAGGGAAGTCCGGTGAGAAGCCGGCGCGGTCCCGCCACTGTGTCCGGGTAGGAGCCGAGAGCACCCGGCGAGTCGCCTGAAGAGGCGGTCCGCTGAAGCCACTGGAAGCGCTGCGCGCGACCGGGAAGGCGCTCTTCCTTCGACGCTTCGTCGAAGCTGGCTCAGGTCCCGGCAAGCCAGGAGACCTGTCCGCCGCCCGAAGCTTCGATCCCTCGAGGAAGGGTGGCTCCAGTTGATCTCTCACCGTTTCGGGACGCCTGCAAGGCGTCGCCTTCTGGCCGTATTCGCACTCCTGACCGCGTCGCTCGCGGTCCTCGTCCCGTCCGCGCACGCCGCGGACCCGACCGCCGAGCTCCGGGTGGTCGGCGACGAGGGGACGATCGAGACCGGCACCTGGTACGTCCTGCCGAAGGGCAGGATCTCCGCGCCCCTCGCCGCCAACGCCGGCAACTGCACGCCGCGCCCCAAGCCGAAGCGCGAGTCCTACCCGCAGCGCTCGGCCCTTGGAGTGGCGCTGAACGGCGCCGCTCTCGACCCCGACCTGGGCGCAACGCGAATCCAGTCCTATGACTTCGGACCGCTGATCTGTCGCTACGCCGGGATCATCGGCGAGGAGTTCAACCCGGACACGGGTGAGTACTCGGGCTGGAACTTCTACGTCGACTTCGTGGGCGGGAGCTCGAGCGCGGACCTCGCCAAGGTCCGTGGCGGGGACCGTGTCCTCTGGGCGCTCGGCGACGAGACGCTGCCCAATCCGCTCCGCCTTCGCGGCATCGAGCCGTCGAGCGACGGGACCGTCACCGCGACCGTCGAGGAGATCGGCTTCGACGGCTCCCCGAGTCCGGTGACCGGCGCGACGATCGAGGGGGCGAGCTCCCAGACCGACAACGGGGACGGCACCTACGACCTCGAGCTGCCGGACGGCCGCACCGACCTCACGGCGACGAACGGCTCCGACATCGAGTCGAACGTCGTCGAGGCCTGTTCGGAGGCCGGCGGCGCCGACTGCCCGGACGCCTTCGGGCGCACGATCGTCGGCACCTCTGGCGCGGACGACATCCGCGCCACCGCCGGCGACGACGTGGTCCGCTCGGGCGGCGGTAACGACACGGTCAACGCCGCGGCGGGCGGTGCGGACCGCGTCAACTGCGGGGCCGGGCGCAAGGACGTCGTGATCGCCGAGCGCGGTGACGCGGCTCGGACATCGAACTGCGAGAAGGTCCGTCGCGCCCGGCGCTGACACGAGGCTCGCCGGTCGAATCGTGGCCGCGACCGCGACGCTCCTCGGATGCGTCGCGGTCGCCGGCTGCGGCCTCGGCCCCGGCGAGTCATCCGAGGGCGAGGCTGACCTCGTCGTGACGCGCGACTACGGCGCCGAGCGGATAGCGGAGACGACCGTGACCGATCCGACCGAGTCGGACACCGTCATGCGCGTGCTCGACTCGGCGGCCGAGATCACGACCCGCTATGGCGGTGGATTCGTGCAGTCGATCGGCGGCATCGAGGGCAGCGCCGAGGTCGAGGGCCGCACCCTCGACTGGTTCTTCTACGTCGACGGAATCGAATCGCCGGTCGGGGCGACCGACGTCCCGGTCGAGCCGGGCGACCGGGTCTGGTGGGACTACCGCGACTGGACGGACGCCCAACGCGTCCCGGCCGTCGTCGGCTCCTACCCGCGGCCGCTCGCGGGCGAGGGGGTGGAGGACCCGGTGGCGCTCGAGTGCTCGGACTCGGCGATCGCGGCCTGCCGCGAGACGGCGGGCCGGCTCGAGGACGCCGGGGCCGAGCTCGATCCGGTCGGGGTCGGCGAGGCCGACCCCGGCGCTGTCAGGGTCCTGGTCGGTCCCTGGGATGAGATCGGGCGCGATCCGGTCGCCGCGTCGCTGGAGGGCGGGCCGGGGGAGAGCGGGGTCTTCGCGACCCCGTCCGATCGCGGCGGCGACGCCTCGATCGAGTTGCTCGACCAACGCGCCGAGGTTGCGGAGACGCCGGCGCAGGCCGGCCTGCTCGCGGCGACACGACGCGGCGAAGGTCCCTACACGTTGATCGTCACGGGGACGGACGCCACCGCGACCGAGGACGCCGCGACGTTGCTCGACGAGACGACGCTGCGGGATCGCTACGCCGTCGCCGCGGTCGGCGGCGACGCCGTCCCGCTGCCGGTGGCGGGGGAGGGCGGATGATCCCGGCACTCGCCTACGCCCCGCGGCCGACTCCGCTCGGGCGCTCGAGCGCACTCGCGGCGAGCGTCCATCTCGGGGCCTTCGCGGTGCTGGCCTTCGCGTTCTCCTCGCCGATCGTGCTCTGCGCCCTGCTCCTCGCCGTCGTGGTCGCCGGGGTCGCGGCGGGGGCGCGGCGCCAGGTCGCCGTCGCGCTGCGCGCGTCGCTCGTCCTCGGGCTGCTGCTTGTCGCCGTCAACGTCCTCGTCGCCGGTCGCGGCGAGACGATCCTCGTCCGCGGCTGGGAGCTTCCGCTCCTCGGCCAGACCGACGTCACCCTCGAGGCGCTCGTCGCCGGCCTCGTGACCGCCATGCGGCTTGCCGTCGTGATCGTCGCCTTCGCCGTCCACTCCGCAGTCGTCGACCCGGACCGACTGCTGCGCGGACTGCGACCGCTCGCCCGGCGCTCGGCGATGACGGCGACGCTGATAGCGCGCATGGTTCCGCTCGCCGCGGCCGACCACGCGCGCCTGCGCGAGGCCGCGGCGCTCCGCGGCCCCGCGGCCGCACCCGCCGGGCGGACCCGGATCCTGCGCCGACTCGTCGCGGGGGCGCTCGACCGCGCCGTCGACACCGCCGCGACGCTCGAGCTACGCGGGTACTCGCGCGGCGCCCCCCGCGCCGCCGGGCCGCGCCGCCGCGGTCCCGACGACCGCCTCTTCGCCGCCTCCGGGGTCGCGGCGCTCGCGCTCGGGGTGGCCGCGCTCGTCTCTGGAGCGGGTGGGTTTGACGCCTACCCGGCGCTCGAGATCGCCACGTCCCCCGGGACGCTCGCCGTCGCGACCGTGCTTCCCGCGCTCGCCGTCGCCCCCGTCGCCGGCTCGAAGCTGCGGAGCCGGCGAGTCGCGTCGCCGAGGGCGTCCGCCGCTCCTTCCACCCTCGCCGGAGGCGCGGATGCCTGAGCCGCTCGTCGACCTGCGCGGCTTCTCCTACCGCTATCCGGGCGCGCGAGCCGAGGCGCTGGATCGGATCGACCTCGAGGTTTCCGAGGGCGAGTTCTGCGTCCTCGCGGGTCGCTCCGCCGGCGGCAAGTCGACGCTGCTCCGCGCGCTCAGCGGCCTCGTTCCGCACTTCCACGGGGGCGACGTCGCCGGCGAGGCGCGGATCTGCGGCCTCGACCTCCGTGAGGCGGGTCCGGCCGAGCTCGGCGCCCGGGTCGGCTTCGTCGCTCAGGAGCCGGAGGCTCAGGTCATCTCGGCGACGCCGCGGGCGGAGATCGAGCTCCCGCTGGAGACCTCCGGTCAGGGTCCCGCCGCCCGCGCGCGTGCCGTTGAGGAGGTCGCGCTCGCGCTCGGGATCGAGGGTCTGCTCGCGCGCCCGACCGCGTCGCTGAGCGGCGGCGAGCTCCAGCGCGTCGCGCTTGCGGCGGCGCTTGCCGCGCGCCCGGCACTCGTGCTTCTCGACGAGCCGACCTCGCAGCTCGATCCGGTCGCCGGCGATGAGCTGATCGGGGTTCTGCGGCGTCTGAACGAGGAGTGGGGCACCACCGTCGTCCTCGCCGAGCACAGGCTCGAGCGCTGCCTGGCGAGCGCCGACCGGGTGATCGCGATCGACTCGGGGCGGATCGGCTTCGACGGCTCTCCGGGCGGCTTCGGCGACTGGTCCGTGGACGCGGACCCCGCGCTGGCCACGCCCGTCGCCAGGACGTTCGCACTGGCCGGGGTCCGCCCGGTGCCGATCGCCGTCAAGCAGGCGCGCAGAGAGCTCCGCTCGCGATCGCTGAGCTTCGAGGCGGCAACGGAGCGGGGCGCACAGCCGGACCGGCGGCGCTGGCGGCTGCCCGGCCGGGGGCCACGCGCGGCTACGGCGGCGCTCGACGTTCGCGACCTCTGGGTCTCGCTCGACGACGGCGGCGGGCCCATCGACGTCCTGCGAGGCGTCTCGCTGCGGCTCGAGCCCGGGGAGCGCGTCGCGCTGATGGGCCGAAACGGTGCCGGGAAGTCGACCTTCCTGCGCACGCTCGCCGGCGTGCAGCCTGCGCTGCGAGGCCGGACGTCCACGCCGGCGGGTTGCGCGTTCGTTCCCCAGCGCCCCGGTGACCTGCTGCTCGCTGAGCGGGTCGGCGACGATCTTCCCGGCGCCGCCGGCCTGGAGGCGCTGCGCAGGGTCGGTCTCGAGGACGCCGCCGACTCGGATCCGCGCGATCTCTCCGGGGGTCAGCGACAGCGGCTGGCCCTCGCCATCGCGATGGCGGGCCGCGGCGAGCCCGGCACCGCGCCGGGGCTCATCTGTCTCGACGAGCCGACGCGCGGCATGGACCGCGCGCGGAAGTCCGAGCTCGGGGCCTGGCTCGACCGGCTGACCGCGGCCGGGTCCGCCATCCTCGTCGCGACGCACGACGTCGAGTTCGCGGCCGAGGCGGTAGACCGCGTCGTGATCCTCGGCGGCGGCGAGCTGCTGGCCGACGGGCCCGCGGACGAGGTCCTCGCGGGCGGCTGGTACTTCTCGACCGAGGTTGCTCGCGCCCTCGGCGCCCCCGGGGCGACGACTGTCGCGGCCGGAGCCGCCGCCCTCGCGGCGCTGCTCGGACCCGTCGCCGGGAACGTGACCGACGCACGTCGCGCCGAGCTGGCGCGACGTGGGGAGGAGCCGGCTTGAATCCGTGGCAGGCCGCGATCCTCGCGATCCTCGCGGCGGTCCTCGCCGCCGGCTTCGTCTGGTACGAGCGCCGACGGCCCGGCGCGCGCCTGATCGCGCTCGTCGCCGCGCTCGCGGCGCTCGCCGTCGCGGGACGTCTCGTGCTGACGCCGGTCCCGAACGTCGTCGCGACGACCGACATCGCGCTGATCACGGGCTTCGCGCTCGGCGCCGGCCCCGGCTTCGCCGTCGGCGCACTCGCTGCTCCGATCTCGAACATGTGGCTCGGGCAGGGTCCCTGGACGCCGTGGCAGATGGCCGGCTGGGGTCTCGCCGGGCTGCTCGGCGCGTTGCTCGCCTACGTCACCCGACGCCGCGTGAGCCGCTTCGGCATCGCGCTTGCCTGCGGCGCGATGGGCTTCGTCTACGGGGCGCTCCTCGACCTCTCGGTCATGGTCACCGCAGGTGGCGAGCAATCGCTCGAGCGCTACCTCGCGATCTCCGCCCGAGGGATTCCGTTCAACGTCGCCCACGCCGTCGGCAACTTCGCGATCGCGCTCGCCGCCGGTCCGGCTCTCGTCCGGATGATCTCGCGCTACCGCGACCGACTCGAGTTCACCTGGCACCCGGGCGTCGCGCTGCCGCGGGTCGCGCCCGTCGCGCTCCTGGCGCTGCTCGCCGCGGGTTCGATCGCCGCGCTCGTGCCGGCACGTGCCGAAGCGGGCGTCGACGACGCGCGCCGCTACCTCGAGCGCGTGCAGAACTCCGACGGCGGCTTCGCCGCGACGCCCGGCCAGTCGTCGAGCCCGACGATGACCTCGTGGGCCGCGCTCGGGCTCGCCGCCTCGGGCCGCAACCCGCGCGATGCCAAGACGAATGGGAACTCGCCGATCGACTACCTCAAGGCGAACGCGAAGCGGTTGCGCAGTGCCGGCGACTTCCAGCGCACGATCCTCGTCGTCGAGGCGGCGGGGCTCGACTCCGAGCGCTTCGGCGGCGTGGCGCTCGTCGACAAGCTCGTTCGCAAGCAGAGCTCGAACGGCTCCTGGGACGGGCAGGTCAACGTGACCGCCTACGGGATCCTCGCCCTACGAGCGGCAGGGGGCAACTCCGGGGCGATCTCGAAGGCCGGCGGCTGGCTGCGCTCGGCACAGAACTCGGACTCGGGCTGGGGCATCGGCGCTGCGTCGAGCAGCGACCCCGATTCGACGGGGGCGGCGATGCAGGGGCTCGCGGTCGCCGGGGGCGGAGCGTCGGGCGGCGTCTCCTACCTGCGCTCCGCTCAGCGGCGCGAAGGCGGCTGGGGCCTCAACGAGACCGGGATCACGAACTCGCAGTCGACCGCGTGGGCGGTCCAGGGTCTCGTCGCCGCTCGGGTCGAGCCGAACTCCGTGACGACGCGCGGGCGCTCGGGCATGGACTATCTCGGTGCCCGCCAGGCGAGCGACGGCCACTACCGCTACTCGAAGAGCTCCGACCAGACACCGATCTGGGTCACGGGCCAGACGCTCGTCGCGACTTCTCGTCAGGCGCTCCCGGTCGGGACGGTGCCGCGCGGGTCGAACCCGACCCCGGACCCCGACATCGGCAGCACGGCCGAGGACGAGCGCCGTCAGGCCGAGGCCGAGCGCGAGGCGTCGAGCCCGGGCGAGCCCGTGCCGGGCGCCGGCACGGGCGAAGCCGGTCCGTCGGGTTCAGGTCCCGCGGGTGCAGCGGTCTCCGAGGGTCTCGGCGACGGGCGCGGGAAGGCGAGCGGTGGCGGGGGTCGATCCGAGACGGAGCGTGGTGCCCGCGACGAGTCCGGCGAGGACGTCGCGCCGGGCGAGGAGAACGAGCTCGCGGTGTCTGAGATCGCGCTCGGTCAGAGCTCCGAGGACGGCGCGGCGGCAGGTGGCGATCCGCCGACCGGCCTGATGCTCGGTGGTCTCGGCGCGCTCACGGTCGTGCTCTGCGTGGGCCTGTGGTGGGTCAGGCGCCGGCTCGGGCCCGAGCCGTAGGCCTCGACGCCGGCGCGGCGCTCGATAGCCTGCCCGGCCGATGCCTGGCGCCCCCAAGACACAGCTGCACCTCGCCGACCTCCACCGGCTCGCCGCCGAATACGAGGTCCCGAAGTTCCGGATGATGAGTCGATCGCAGCTCGTCGCCGCAATCGAGGAGGCTGGGGGCGACGCGGCCGTCGCCCCTGAGGTCGCGCCGGTCGAGGGGTCGGACGCGGGCGGCGAGGAACAGGGGAAGGGCAAGGCGCGACGAGCGGCGGGGACCCGCAGGCGCCGCCGCCAGCGCGAGACGACGCCGGAGGAGGAGGGCGTCGAGGTCGAGGCCACGCTCGAGGGCGAGTCCGGGTCCGGCGCCGCCGAGACCGACGCGGCGGGGGCCCGCGAGGACGAGGCGACCGAGGAGATCTCGGGAACGCTCGAGGTCCTGCCGCAGCGCTACGGCTTCATCCGCGTCGGTGACGATGGCGGGACCGACGACGCGGACGTCTACATCTCAGCCGCCCAGATCCGTCGCTGCGAGCTTCGCTCCGGCGACGAGGTCGCGGGGCCGGCGCGCCCTCCGCGCCGCGGTGAGCGCCATCGCGCGCTCGTCCACGTCGACCGCGTCAACGGCGAGGAGCCCGGCGCCTCAGAGCGCCCGAGCTTCGACTCGCTGCCCGCCGAGCTGCCGAACCGGCGCCTGCCGCTCGACGGCGAGCGCTCAGCCGTCCTGACCCGGACGATGGATGTCTTCGCCCCGCTGTGGCTCGGACAGCGCGTCCTGATCTCCGCGGCCGCGCGCTCGGGCCGCACGACGCTGCTGCGCGGTATCGCCCGCGCCGTCGCCGCCGCTGAGAACACCGAGCTCGTGGTCCTGCTGATCGACGAGGCGCCCGAGGAGGCCTCGGCCTGGCGTGGCGCGATCGAGAGCGCCGAGTTCGCCGTCTCGCCCGCCGACGCATCACCGGCCGAGCACGTCCGCACTGCGAGCGTCGCGCTCGAGCGCGCGCGTCGCGCCGCCGAGTCGGGCACCGACGTCGTCCTGATCTGCGATTCGCTCTCGCGGCTCGCCGCCGCCGCGGGGGAATGGGCGCCGGTCAAGCGCCTGTTCGGATCCGGGCGCAACCTGGCCGGCGGCGGCTCGCTGACCGTGATCGCCACCGTCCTCGACGAGCTCGACGAGGAGAGCTCGGCCGAGCGCGCGGTCACCTCGACCGAGAGCTCGCTGGTCGTCCTCGACCCCGAGCTCGCCGCAGCCGGCGTCTACCCGGCGCTGCGGATCGCCGAGTGCCGGATCTCCAACGAGGAGGAGCTCCGCTCACCCGAGGAGCTCGAGGCCGTCCGCAGGCTGCGCGCCGAGCTCACCTCGCAGGACCCCGCCGAGGCCGCGCGCATCATCCGCGAGCGGATCGAGGCAAGCGCGAACAACGCGGAGCTGCTCGCGAGCGTCGGCTGAGGCCGTGCCCGCCGGTGCCTCGCGATGAGCCCCGGTAGGTCGATCAGGCTCACCCCCAGCGGTGAGTTCTCCTTCGAGGAGGCCGCGGGTTTCAGCTTCGGGCCGCGCACTCCGGACGCCGACGGCGATCGGCTGCGCCTCGTCTTCGTATGCGACGATCTCACCTCGACGCTCGCCGCGGTCGTACGCCCTGAGCCTGATGGCAGCCTGCGCTGCGAGCTCGCCGGATCCGGTTCCGACGAGCAGGCGCGGACCCAGATCGGCCGAATCCTCGCCCTCGACCACGACGCGACCGAGTGGCGGCGGGTGGCCGACTCAGACCCGAAGCTCGCCGAGCTACGGGCGAAGCGTCCCGGCGCTCGGCCGGTCCTCTTCCACTCACCCTACGAGGCGGCCGCCTGGTCGATCATCTCGCTGCGCCGCGGTCGCACGCAGGGCCAGAACCTGCGCGCCCGCATCGCGGACGCGCTCGGCGAGAAGATCGAGATCGAGGGCGAGACGCTGACCGCCTTTCCGACGCCCGAGCGGCTGCTCGAGGCCGATTCGTCCATCCAGGGCCTCGACCCCAACCGGGCGGAGCGGGTTCGCGGCGTCGCCCGCGCCGCGCTCGAGGGCGAGCTCGAGCCCGAACTCCTGCGCTCGATGGAGCCGGAGCAGGCGATCGAGCACCTGACCCGGATCGACGGGCTCGGGCCGTACTACGCGGGGCTCGTCCTCGTGCGCTCGAGCGGGACCGCCGACGCGCTGCCGGTCAAGGAGAAGAAGCTCCTCGCCGCGACGGCACGGCTCTACGGCAAGCGCTCGCTGACCGACTCCGGGCTCGCGAAGCTGGCCGAGCGCTGGCGCCCGTTTCGCACCTGGGCGGGTGTGCTGATCCGCACCTCGTCGGACCGCGACCTGTTCTAGGCCCGAGCGCCCCGGGTTACGGGCGGTAGGCGAGACGCGCCCACGAGGGCTCGCGCGAGAGCTCGATCGGCTCACCGTCGCGGTCCGGCTGGACGTAGCCGAACGAAGAGGTGCGCTGGTCGAAGACGACGTCGAGCTCGCCCTCCTTGACGCGCTGGTCGAGCCAGGCGCCACGGAAGACGAGGCGGCGGATCCAATGGACGAGCGAGCGGTTGGCCGGGCCGACGAGCTCGATCCAGTTCTCGTTGATGTGCTCGCCGAGCTGCGAGTGCGGCTCAGGGATCTCGCCGTTGACCGCGAGCTCGAGCAGATCGTGGATCTCCTCGTTTCCGAGGCCCTGATCGACGAAGTCGAGCTTGACCGCGGCCTGCTCGATCCGCTGCGCGAAGTCACGTTCGTTGAAGGCGAAACGAAGCTCGCCGTACTCGAGCACGTAGTCCGAGCCGGACTCGTAGTTGCCCCTGCGGGTCGCGCGCTCCATCTAGATCTGTGAACCGGCCGTCGAGGTGCGGCGGCGAATTCCTTCAACGGCTTCGGCCATGGCGCGGCATCTTGCCGAGAACGCCCGACCGGCGCTTAGCGGGGCTTCAGATTGAACGTCGATTTGCATCCTTCGAGGCACGATCGGGCAGGTTAGGGCGGACGTGGGTCCGAACACGCGCGCAGGCGACCGCCGGATCGTCGCCACGGCCGGAATCCTCGGCGCGCTCGTCGCGTCGCTGCTGGTCCTCGCGCCGACGGCCGGAGCCCAGGGATGGGGCGACCCCGTGCGGCTCAGCGACGAGCGCCAGGTCCGCGCGGTCGAATACGCCGCGGGCCCCGACGGCTACGCGGTCGCCGTCTGGTCGGCCGGGCGTGTCGTGATCGATCCCGGCGGCGGCGCGCCGCCCGGCGGGCGTGTGTCTCTGGCGCGCCGCGATCCGGGAGGTGGGGGTTTCAGCGAGCCGGTCGATCTGGGTCGAGGCGACGGCATCGCGGTCGCCGTCGCGGCGGACGGCTCGACTGTCGTCTCCTGGCGGCGACCGGACGGGGCAGCCGTCACCACATCGACCGCTCCGGGGGAGCCGCTCCGTGCACCGACCGTGCTCACCGAGCGCCCGTCAGGGCTGTCGATCGAGGTCGCCGACGACGGTCGCGCGCTGGCGGTCTGGCGCGATCGTTCGCGACCGAACGCGATCCTCGCCGCGTTCGCCGAGCGTCCCGACGAGGGATTCGGAGACCCGCAGTTGATCCGTTCGCGGCGGCCGATCGGCGTCTTCCCGCCGGTCGCGAGTCTCGCCGGCCGTGAGGCGGTCGTCGCGTGGCCGGGGCGCTGTCCGCAGAACGGACGGCGGGCGACACCCGCGGGCGCCGCATTCGCTTCGGGTGACGGTACGTTCGGCGAGCCGCAGATCATCCCCGGCTCGCGCTGCCCGACCTCGCCGCTCGAGACCGAGATCGCGGCGAGCGGTCGCGCCTACCTGCTCCTGAATGGTCGCGGCCGCCGCGCCGCAGGCGTCCGGGGCTCGTTGCGTCGGCCCGGCGCCGAGTTCGGTGCCGCGCGCCGCCTCGGTCGTCCTTCCGGGCGGGCTTCCCTGTTCGGCCGGCTCACGCAGGGCGCACGCGACGGCGCGCTGGCGGTCTGGGAGACGGTCGCCCGCCGACCGGTGCGAAACGGGCTCGCGTTCGCCCGCGGCGGCGCGGGTGGCTTCGGGTCGCAGCGGGAGATCGCTCGCCGAGCCGGGGCCGGCGCGGTGGACCTCGACTCGAACGCCTGCGGCGACGCCCTCGTCGCCTGGCAATCGCTTCGAACCCGGCGCTTCGCGGCGGCGACGATCGCCCCCGGCACGGGACTGCGGCGCCTCGGGGCCGTCGGTCGGAGGCTCACATCCGGTAACGACCTCTCGGTCGCCGTCGGCGAGGACGGGCGCGTGGGCATCGCCTGGACCCGAGACAGGGCTCGAGGGTTCACGGGTCGCGGCGTGTTCGTGGTCGAGAACGGCTCGATCGACGACTGCGGGCCGCGCTGACCGGCCTCACCTCGACTCTCGGCGGGGGGCGGATGGAGGCGTCGCGGGGTTTCCGTGCTCTGAGAGCGGCCCGGTCCGGGGCGCATCCAGACAAGGAGAGAACCGTGCTGCCCGAGCCCGACCTGCTGGCAACCGTCGTCGTCTGCGAAGACGACTCCGAGACACGCGCGCTGCTCTGCGACAACCTCACCGCCGACCGCTACGACGTCCTCGAGGCGCCGAGTGCCGCCGACGCGCTGCGCTTCTGCCACTACCGCCAGCCCGACGCGATGCTCCTCGACCTCGGGCTGCCCGACGCCTCCGGTCTCGACGTGCTGCGCGAGATCCGCCGCTCCGACGGCGCGACGTCGCGCTACGACCCTCGCCTGCCGGTCATCGTCCTGACGGGTCGCGGCGAGGATCAGGCGCGGGTCCGCGGGATCCGTGCCGGGGCCGACGACTACCTGGTGAAGCCCGTCTTCTACGACGAGCTGACCGCCAGGCTCGCCGGCATCCTCGGCCGCCGCGAGTCGGCGCGCTCAGGTCCGGTGCGTATCGGTGAGCTGGTCGTCGATCCCTCGCGCCGCGAGGCGCGCGTCGCCGGTGAGGCCGTGCCGCTCGCGACGAAGGAGTTCGACCTGCTGCGCGCGCTGGCCGCGGACCCGCAGCGTGTGTTCTCCAAGGAAGAGCTGCTTCGAGACGTCTGGGGTTTCCAGACGATGGGGCGGACCCGCACTCTCGACTCACATGCTTCGCGCCTTCGCCGCAAACTCGACCCCGAGAACGGGCGCTTCGTGCGCAACTGCTGGGGCGTCGGCTACCGACTCGTCGAGGGCTGACGCGCGGGCTGCTCAGCCCTCGCGGTCGAAGTGGAGCATCACGACCTCGGACTTCTGGGTCTCGAAGCCGGCTCCGTTCGACGCGCTCGCGCGGTTGATCGCCTCGGCCTGGATCTCGAGCACGCGCTCGAGCGTGCCGGCGAGGAGGTCGCTGACGTCCGCGTAACCCTCGGCATCAAGCTCAAGGGGTGTGAAGGAGACGTGGACCCGGTCGTTGTCGAAGCCGGTGCCCTTCGCCGCCTCGACGGTGTCGTCCCAGATCCTCTGGAGGCTCTCGTCGAGCAGTGAACGTCGAACCGAAATCGGGATCTCGGCCCAGTGCTCGTCATCGATGTAGGGGCGCGCGGTGGCGCGGTAGAAGTGCTCGATCGCGCCGCGGACCTGGGCCGTACGAGCGAGTTCGATCGCATCGCAGGACTCGAGCACCTTGACGTGATAACTGACGTTGCCGAGCGGCTCGCCGAGTCGCGTGGCGATCTCGTTGGGGCTCGATTCGCTCTCGTTCAGAGCGATGAGGATCCGCTGTCGCAGTGGGTGGCTCAGCGCCTTCATCAGCCGGTGGCTGCGCTGCGGCGGCTCTTTGGTCTTGTTCTTGGTCGGCATACCTGCGCCTCGACGGTTGAAGTTGGTGCAACAGCGGTTGTTTATAGAGCAATAACCGTTAGCCAGTCTAAACGAGCAAATCGTTTAGTCACGCCGATCCCCGCGGAAGCGCGCTGAGTTGGTGGACACGAATCTATTTCGGCCACCGGCGCCTCGCAAGCCACGCGCCCCCTGAGCGATCGAGCCTGGGTCGCCCAGCCTCCCGCGGCATGGGGGCAGGAACCGATCCGGCGGGGTTGTGATCGCCGTGCCCGCCCCGGTCACAGGCGAGAGGAGATACGTCCCCCGGCGCGTGGCTGACCGCGCCGGGGGCACTCGCCTCGGACTCGATTCCGCGCGGCTGAGATGACCGTCCCGGTCGGAGTCGCCGAGCTGGCCACGGCCGCCGGCCCGGCGGCGCTCTCGATGGCGGCCGTGGTCCTCGGGGCACGGGTGCGCGGCGATCGCCGCCGTCGCGACCTCAATCGCTCGCTCCACGAGTTGCGCCGCCCGCTACAGGCGCTCGTGCTCGGAGGGTCCCGAGATCACCTCGAGCGCGCGATCGACGCTCTGGCCGAGCTCGACCGGCGCGTCAACGGCGAGGACGAGCACTTCGAGCCGCGACCCGTCGGCGGGCGCGACATCGTCGAGCGGGCCGCCGAGCGCTGGCGCGACGCGGCTCGCAGGCGCGGAGGGGACGTGCGCGTCGAGTGGGCGGCCGGGGAGGTGATCCTCGCCGCGGAGCCGCGAAGGCTCGCCGCGGCACTCGACAACCTGCTCGCCAACGCGATCGAGCACGGCCGTGGGCGAATCGACGTGCTCGCAAGCGTCAGCCCGATCGGCCTCAGGGTCGCCGTGGTCAACGATCCCCGGATGATCCGCCGTCCACGCCCGCCGAGGCTCGACCCGCGTCGAGGCCACGGACTCTGGATCGCGCGATCGATCGCGCAGGCTCATCGCGGCGACTTGCGCTGCGGCCTCTCCGAGGGCCGCCATCTCGCGGCGCTCGAGCTGCCGGTCATCGCCGAGCGCGCGCCGGGCCGGCTCGTCGCGGCCGCGTGACCCGGCGACGGCGATCGCTCGTCTTCGGGCTCTTCGCCTCCCTCTGCGCCGCGCTGGCGGCGACGCTCGCGAGCGGCTACAGCTCGCGCGTCGCCGATGAGCTCGGACCTCTGAGGCCGGTGCTGGTCGCCGAGCAGCCGCTCGCCCGCGGCGAACCCGTCGCGATTCGCGACCTGGCGAGGGTGGCCGAGACGCGCCAGGTGCCCGAGCGATTCGTGCCGCCCGATCCGGTCGAGTCGCCGGCCGCGTTGGCGGGCCTGGCACCCGCGACGTCGATCCCGGCGGGCTCGTATCTGGTCGGGAGTCAGTTCGAGGCTCCGCGCCTTGGCCGAGCGGGCGCGGCGCCCGAGACCGCCGGCGAGGCGATCGAGATCGTCGTCTCGGCCGCGTCACCCCTCGCCTCCGGCCGCTTGCCGCGCCCGGTCGACGTCGTCGTCACGACCGAGCCGGGGCCCGGAGGCGGCCCGGGGAGGACCTACGTCGCGGCGGAGCGGGTGAGGCTGCTCGCCCTGAGCTCACTCAGCGAGCGGGCGGGATCGGCGACCTTCGATCCGGGCGGACAGTTCACCGCGACCCTCGACGTGGCGAGGGGTCAGGCGCTCAGGCTGATCCAGGCCGAGAGCTTCGCGCGTTCGGTCCGGTTGATCGCGCGCTAGCCGCGCGGACCCGACGCGGACTCGAAGACCTCTCGGGCCCGTTCGCCGCGAACGCAGAAGACGACCCGCTCGAGCTTGCCGCCGGCGTCGCGAAAGCGCTCGACCTCCTCGACCTCGATCCGTGCCGCCTCCTCGATCGGAAACCCGCCCACCCCGGTCCCGAAGGCGACGAGCGCGAGGCTCCTGGCACCTATCCGATCGGCCTCGGCGAGCGTCGCGGCCGTCGCGCGGCGGATGATCTCGGCTGAGGTCGGCCCGCCGAGCTCCATCGTCGCGGCGTGGATCACATGGTCGGCCGGCAGAGCGCCGCCGGACGTCGCGACCGCCGACCCGAGTTCGATCGGCGCCAGCTGCTCTGACTCCGACCGGATCGCCGGTCCGCCCGCACGCGAGATCGCGCCCGCGACGCCACCACCGTGGGCGAGGTCGGTGTTCGCCGCGTTGGCGATCGCGTCGATCTGGAGCTTCGTGATGTCGGCGTCGATCACCTCGATCTCCATCGCGACCGAGGCTACCCGCGACCTTCGCTTGCGGCAGCGCCGGCGGGGTAGGGTCGGCCGCGATGCCGATCACCGCCGCGAAGCTGCTTGTCGAATGTCTCGAGAACGAGGGCGTCGAGTACGTCTTCGGGATCCCGGGCGAGGAGACCCTCGACCTCAACGAGGCGCTCGCCGACTCGCGGATCCGGTTCGTCCCCGTCCGCCACGAGCAGGGTGGCGCCTACATCGCCGACGTCATGGGCAGGCTGACCGGACGTGCGGGCGTCTGTCTCGGCACACTGGGGCCGGGCGCGACCAATCTGACGACACCGATCGCCGACGCCTTCCTCGATCGCGCGCCGCTCGTCGCACTGACCGGCCAGGCCGATCTCGAGCGCCAGCACAAGGAATCGCACCAGTACATCAACACCTTGCGGATCATGGATCCGATCACGAAGTGGAACGCGCGACTGTCCGACCCCGCGATCACCGCCGAGGTCGTACGCAAGGCGTTCAAGGTCGCCGAGTCGGAGAAACCGGGCGCGACCCACCTCGAGCTGCCCGAGGACATCATGGCCATGACCGTCCCCGACGATGCGCCGCAGAGCCCGCTCCCGCACGCTCGCAACCCGAGCTTCGAGCCGCCGGCCCGGCTGGTGCTCGAGGCCGCCGAGATGATCGGAGAGGCCGAGAGCCCCGTGGTCCTCGCGGGCAACGGCGTGGCGCGCGCGGGGGCGGCCCCGGCGCTTCGCGAGTTCGCGCGCGCGACCGGGATCCCGGTCGCCGAGACGTTCATGGGCAAGGGCAACGTCGACTCGGACTCCGAGCTCGCGCTCGGCGCCGTCGGGCTTCAGTCCGGCGACTTCTCGATGGCGGGCTTCGACGACGCCGATCTCGTGATCGCCGTCGGCTACGACCTGGTCGAGCACGCCCCGTCGCTGTGGAATCCGGGCGGTCACAAGAAGATCGTCTGCATCGACTCGGTCCCCGCGGAGACCGACGAGTGCTTCATCCCCGAGGTCGAGCTCGTCGGCGACCCCTACTCGACGCTGCTTCGCCTCGCCGAGGAGTGCCGCGCACGCCACACCGCCGGCGGCTCATCCCGGCTGCGCGAGGCGGTCATCACCCGCCTCGAGAACGCCGGGCAGGACGACTCCTTCCCGATCCGGCCGGCCCGCGCGCTGCTCGAGATCAGGCGGCTGTTCGGACGCGAGGACATCCTCGTCTCCGACGTCGGCCTTCACAAGCTGTGGATCGGCCGGCTGTTTCCGGCCCACGAGCCGAACACCGTCCTGATCGCCAACGGACTCGCCGGGATGGGGTTCGCGATCCCGGCGGCGATCGCGGCCAAGCTCGTGCACCCGCACCGCAAGGTCGTCGCGGTGCAGGGCGACGGTGGATTCCTGATGAACATGCAGGAGCTCGAGACCGCGCGCCGGCTCGGGACCGGGTTCGTCAACGTCGTGCTCGAGAACCGGCAGTTCGGCTCGATCGTCTGGAAGCAGCGAAACAAGTTCGATCGCAACTTCGGCACCGACTTCGAGAACCCGGACTTCGTCGGCCTCGCCAAGTCGTTCGGGCTGCCGGCCTGGCGTGCCGAATCGGTCGAGGACTACCGCACGCGGCTCGGCGAGGCGCTCGCCCTCGACGAGCCGTCGCTGATCGTCGTCCCGGTCGACTACTCGCCGGACGTCGCGATCGCCGAGGAGCTCGGCGCGGAGACGGTGCGGCTCTAGACGCCGCCGGACCCTCCCCGGGGGCGAATCGACCGGGCGCCGTCACTCCTCGGGAGTGATGCGTGATCTCGAGCGAGATGAGGCCGAGCTCGCGGCGGAGCTGCGTGAGACGTTCGTCGCGAGGCGGCGAGCCGAGGCGGCGGCGGGCCGGCGTGCGGAAGGATCGCTCGAGGGTGCGATAGGCGAGGTCGTCGACGCGGGGGCCGCGGCGCTGTCGGACGGCCGGAGGGCGCGGCTCTGCGAGCTCGTCCTTCGCGACACGGTCGGTCTCGGTCCGCTCGAGGTACTGCTCGCCGATCCGCTCGTCGAGGAGGTGATGGTCAACGGGCACGAGACCGTCTACGTCGAGCGCGCGGGGAGGATCGAGCCGACCGAGGTCCGCTTCGCGACCGACCAGGCGCTCCGCGACGTGATCGAGCGGATCCTGGCGCCGGTCGGCCGCCGCGTCGACGAGCTCAGCCCGATGGCCGACGCGCGGCTCGCCGACGGCTCGCGGGTGAACGTCGTGCTGCCGCCGCTCGCGGTCGACGGCCCGTCGCTGTCGGTGCGGCGATTCACCGCGGCGAAGCCGGACCCCGGCACACTGGTCGAGCTTGGCACCTTGACGCCCGAGCTCTCGCGCCTGCTCGAGGATGCGGTGCGCGAGCGCCGCTCGATCCTCGTCTGCGGTGGCACCGGATCGGGCAAGACGACGCTGCTGAACGCGCTCTCGAGCTGGATCGATCCCGCCGAGCGGATCGTGACCATCGAGGATGCAGCGGAGTTGCGGCTGCGCCAGCCGCACGTCGTGCGGCTCGAGAGTCGCCCGGCCTCGGTCGAGGGCAGGGGAGAGGTGCGGATCCGCGAGCTGCTCCGAAACGCGCTGCGGATGCGGCCCGACCGGATCGTGATCGGCGAGGTTCGAGGCCCCGAGGCGCTCGACCTGCTGACCGCACTCAACACGGGGCACGAGGGCTCGCTCTCGACCGTCCACGCGAACTCACCCGCCGACGCACTCCGACGACTCGAGACGCTGGCGCTGATGGCCGGCGTCGGACTGCCCCACGCCGCGATCGCCGAACAGGTCAGGCGCGGGATCGACGTCGTCGTCGAGATAGCCCGCGCGCCGGGTGGTGCGCGGGTGGTCACCGAGCTGGGCCAGGTCTGCGACGCGGCGGGCCGGACGGGACTGCGCTCGGTGTGGAGTCGCGAATCGGCGGGGACCGGCCAGGCGTGAGCGGCGGTCTGATCGTCCTCGCGGCCGCCGGGTCCGGATGGCTCGGGGCGCTCGCGGTGCGCGAGGCGGTCGTCGCGACCCCGGCGCTTCGTCGCGCCGCCGCAGGAGCACTCGAACCTCTGTGGCGCGCCGGGCGCGAGGGTTATCTGCCGACGGTCGCCGAGCAGCGACGACTGGCGGTGATCGGCGCCGCGGTCCTGCTGCTCGGCGGCCTGTGGTTCTTCGGGCCGCTCCCGGCGCCAGTCCTCGCGGTCGGCGGGCCGGGCCTCGCCGCCGCCGCGGTGGCGCGACGGCGCGAGCGATATCGGCGCGCGGTCGAGCGTTCGATGCCGCAGGTCGCGACCGAGCTCGCCGACGCGATCGGCGCCGGTCGCTCGGTTCGCGCCGCGCTCGCGGCGCTCGGCGGTTCGGTCGAGGGACCCGCGGGGGCGGAGATGGCGCGGCTTCGAGCCGAGCTCGAACTCGGTCTCTCGGTCGCCGACGCGCTCGCCTCGCTTCGCGGGCGGCTCGGTTCGGCGCGCGTCGACGCGCTGACGAGCGCTCTGGTCTCGCAGGGGCTCGGCGGCGGCGACATCGCCGGTCTCCTGCGCCGGTTCGCCGCCGCCGCGGCGGCGGGCGACCGCGCGATCGCCGACGCGCGCTCGGCGACCGCGCAGGCACGCTTCACCGGTCTGCTCGTCGTCGCGATGCCGACCGGTGCGGCGCTGTTCGCCGAGCTGATCTCACCCGGTTTCATCGCCGGCCTCCTCGCCGAGCCGCTCGCCGCCGGGATCCTCGTCGGTGCGGCGGTGCTCCAAGCGCTCGGTTTCGTCGCCATCCGGCGTCTCAGCAGAATCGAGGCGACGTGATCGCTCTGCTCGCGGCGCTCGCCGTCGGGCTCGCGGCGGCCGCGCTCTGGGAGCTCGCGGGTGCGCGGACGGCTCGTCGCGCGACCCCGACGAGCCGTCTGGTCTCGGCGCTCAGCGGCGGACGAGCCCGCTCACTCGCCGAGGCCGCGCTGCGACTCGACGTGCCGGCCCGACTCGAGCGGGCCGGGCTCGGTGAAAGGCTCACGCCGGCCGCCTTCGTCGGCGCGAAGTTCGGCTTCGCGGCGGTCGGGCTCGGTCTCGGCCTGTCGGTGGGCGCGGCCCTGCCCGACCGTCTCGCTCCGGTCGTCGTCGGGCTGGTCGCGATCGGTGGCTTCCTCGCCCCCGACGCGCTGCTCGAACGCCAAGTCCGGCGCCGGCGCTCCCGACTCGTCATCGCTTTGCCCGACGCCCTCGACCTGATCGCGACCGGAGCAGCGTCTGGTCGCGGCGCGCGGGCGCTCTTCGAGCAGATCGCGCTGGCCCCCGGTGGTGGACCGCTGGCCGTCGAGCTCGCGGTGACCGTCGCCGAGGTCGAGGCGGGCGTTCCGGTCGCCGCGGCCGTCGAGCGGCTGCGGAAGCGGGTGCCGGGCGCCGAGATCGGGGCACTCGCCGCGGCCCTCGAGCGCTCGCGCCGCTACGGCTCGCCACTCGCCGATCAGCTCGCGACGCAGGCCGCCGGGTTGCGGGTCGACGCCAAGCGGCGGCTCGACGAGCGGGCCGCGCGGGCGGCGCCGAAGATCCAGCTCGTCGTCGCGCTCGTGCTGGTGCCGTCGGTGCTGTTGATGATCCTCGCCGCGGTCGTCGCCCACTCGGACGAGCTCCTCGGCCTGATCTGAGCGCGGGCGTCGCGGGACGCCCGGCGCCCGCGACCTACTCGGTCGCCTCCTCGCGCAGGCGCGCGGCGACGGCGACGCTGGCCTCGGTCAGCTCGTCGAGCTCGACCGCGTTCCCCTTGTGGCCACGGACCGCGGTGCAGAGCGTCCCCGCGATGCACTCGAAGGCGAAGTCGTCGGGCGTGTGCTCGGAGAGCCAGACGACGAAGCTCGGCTCGAGCACCTGAAGCGCCCGGTTCATGTCGTCGTCCTCGTCGATGAAGATCTCGAAGCGCTTGTCGAGGGCTTCGGACTCGTGCTCGACGCGCTGGCGCGAGCGGAAGGCGTCCTCCGCGCCGTCGAGGAAGCGGAAGCCGGCCCGCCGCTGGGCCGACAGCTCCTTGAGGAACGGCGCCACCTCGGGCACCTCGGTCAGCGTGACCGTGAAGTCGTAGTCCGTCTCCTGGCGGCGGCCCTTCGAATCCCGGGTCACCTCCGTATACGTGTAGTGGGCGAGCTGGCCCTCGAACCCGTTCGGCCAGCGGCCGTGCAGCTCGAGGTCGGTGCGGCGCTTGTCGCCCTTGCGAAGCAACGGGGTGACGGGCGGGACGTCGCCGTGCTCGTCGTCCCAGCGCAGCCCGCGCGCTTCGGAGTAGGTGCGGAAGAAGTCGTCCTCGGCGCGCGAGTCGGCGACGGCGAAGCAGATCACCACCGTCATGAGCGCCGCGACGAGCGCCGCGAGCACCCCGTAGAGCGGGCTCACCGCGAGCCCAACCGCCACGAATGCGACGAAAATCGCCGTCGAGCCGCCGAGGACCGCCGCGCGACTCCGGAGGAGCTGCTTGAAGTGGCGCCCGCGGGTGTCGTTCGCGTCGCCGGGAACCGGCGCGGTCCGCAGCGGACCGGTCGCGTTCGGCGGCGCCTGGCTCATCGGCGCGAGCGTAATGCAAGCGGGCATGCACGAGCAGGGTCGCGTCCGGGCGGAGGGGGGAGGACCGGCAAATCCGGCCCGTGGCGCGGAGAATGCGCGGTTTTGCGGGGGCTTTCGGTTAACTACTGACGCCGAGACAGATCGATCGGACGGAATCGATGTCGATTTGGGTCGAGTTGTGTTGTGTTGTGGGGCGAAGTGGGTTAGGTTCCCAAATGCAAGTTGATCCCGGGCCGGAGTGGTGAGGCTCCTCCCACCTCGTCACTCCGGTCCAGTGGTCTCCTTTCGCCGCCGACGCGAACGGGCCTTGAGGGATCTCACCAGAGGAGAGGAACTCCGGGGTTGGCCTTTCGTGGCGAGAACGAGCACAACCTGGACTCGAAGGACCGGCTCACGATTCCGTCCCGCCATCGAGACCAGCTCGCCGAGGGTGTCGTGCTGATGAAGGCCCTCGACCCCTGCGTCTCCGTGTTTCCCGCCGCCGCCTTCGACGCGTTCACGAAGCGCTCGCTCGGCGAAATCAATCCGCTCGGGCGGACCGGCCGGATGATGACCAGGCGCCTCAACGCAGGGTCCTTCGACGACTCACTCGACTCCGCCGGCCGCGTCCGGATCCCACAGGGCCTGATCGAGCACGCGGGTCTTTCCGGAGCGTGCACGGTGATCGGCGTGGACGACCACCTCGAGATCTGGGACCCGGAGCGCTGGGCCGCGGAGCAGGCGGAGATCGATGCGGCTGCCGACGGACTCGCCGAGGAGCTGGCGGCCGCCGACGCAGGCGGCTGAGGCCGGCGAGACCGCAACCCGTATGACGACACTGACTTTCATGCCGACCGGCCACGAACCCGTCCTCGCCGATGAGCTCATCGAGCTCGTCGATCCGCAGCCCGGAGAGCGCGCCGTCGACTGCACCTTCGGATTCGGAGGCCACGCCGAGGCGCTCGCCGACCGGATCGGCCCCACTGGTGAGCTGATCGCGATCGATCGCGATCCGTCGGCCGAGCTGCGCTTCAACGAGATCGAGCCCGAATTGGCCGCCCCCGCCACGTTCGTCCGGGCCGAGTTCTCCGAGGCTCTCGCCGAACTCGCGTCCGCCGGCACGAGGCCCGACGTGATCGTCCTCGACCTCGGCGTCTCCTCGATGCAGCTCGACCAGGCTGAGCGCGGCTTCTCCTACTCCTTCGACGCCCCACTCGACATGCGGATGGACCCGACGGCGGGGACATCGGCCGCGGAGGCCGTGAACGAGTGGACCGAGACCCGGCTGGCCGAGGTCCTGCGGGACTTCGGCGAGGAGCGGCACGCGCGTTCGATCGCTCGCGAGATCGTCGCGCGCCGGCCGTTCGAGACGACGGGGGAGCTCGTCGAAGCGATCCGTGACGCGGTGCCGCCCGCCTACCGCTTCGGTCGCGGGCACCCGGCGAAGCGCAGCTTCCAGGCGCTGCGGATCGCGGTCAACGACGAGCTCGGATCGCTCGCGCGAGCGCTCCCGACCGCCTGGGAGATGCTCGCGATCGGCGGGCGCCTCGCGGTGATCTCGTTCCACTCGCTCGAAGACCGTCCGGTCAAGCGGTTCCTGGCCGAGCGCTCACGCGGCTGCGTCTGCCCGCCCGAGCTTCCCGAGTGCCGCTGCGGTGGCGAACCCGAGGCCACTCTGCTCTCGCGCCGCGCCGTCGTCGCCGCCGATGCCGAGCTCGAGCGCAACCCCCGGGCGAGCTCCGCGCGCCTGCGTGTGGCTCGAAAGCTGACCGGACCGCGGATCTGATGGGCGCGCCAGCCGTCAAGCCGGTTCGCGCGCCGCGGCGGAAGCCGCGGCCTACGCAGAAGACCTCGCCGCGAAGCCCGCGCGCGGGCGCCGTTCCCGCGCGTCGTCCCGTCGCGCCGGTGCGCCTCGTGCCGTCGGCCGCCGGCCGCGCCGCCGTGGCCGTCGGCGGGATCGCCGAGAGCGGCCTCATCGTCCGGCTGACACGCGGTCCGGCGTGGATCGGTCTGATCGCGATCCTGCTCGTCGGGATCGTCGCGCTCAATGTCGGCACGCTCTCGCTCAATTCGGCGGCATCGCGGACCGGATCGCAGGCCGATGAGCTGCGGCTCTCGAACTCCTCGCTGCGCGGCGACCTCGCCGCCGCCTCGAGCTCGACGCTCGTCACCGAGGAGTCGGCGAAGCTCGGGTATTCACTGCCAGCTGCCGGCGACGTCCGCTATGTCCAGGCGGGCCCCGACGATGCCGCGAAGGCTGCCGAGCGCCTGAAGGGCGGCGAGCTCGCCGGTGGCGTCGCGGTCGTCCCCGACGGCGAGAGCACGCCCGAGGAGCTTGCGCCGCCCGAGACGATCGACCCGGTGACAGGCGTCGCGATCGACCCGGCCACCGGGGCGCCGATCGATCCGGCGACCGGAGCGCCGGTCGTGTCCGAGGTCGGTATCGACCCGGCGACCGGTCTGCCGCTCGAGGCGACGACTCCGTGAAGCTGATCGAACGCAGGGTCGGGCTCCTGTTTGCGAGCTTCTGCCTGCTGTTCGCGCTGATCCTCCTTCGTGCCGCTTGGATCCAGGGAGTCCAGGGGGACTCGCTGTCGGCGAGCGCGCAGTCCCAGCAGACCCAGGAGATCGTGGTGCCCGGGACCCGGGGTGCGATCCTCGACCGCGACGGCACCGAGCTCGCGGTCTCCCAGGACGCGGTCTCCGTCTACGCGACGCCCTACCAGGTCAAGGATCCCGCACGGGTGGCGACGAAGCTCTCGCCGATCCTCGACGTGCCGCGCGACGAGTTGCTCGAGGCGATGTCCGACCGCCAGTCCGGTTTCGCCTACCTCGCCCGCAAGGTCGACCTCGACGCGGCCGCCGAGCTCGATGAGCTCGGCCTGGCGGGGATCGGCACGCTGCCCGACTCGAAGCGGATCTACCCGCAGGGCGATCTCGCCGCGCAGCTGATCGGCGGAGTCGGGATCGACAACGACGGCCTCGTCGGGCTCGAGGCGACCGAGGAGGACCTGCTCAAGGGCGACGACGGCGAGCGCGCGATCACGACGGACGCGCTCGGCGACGAGCTCGAGCGCGACACGATCGACCCCGAGTCGGTCGGCGAGGACCTCAAGCTGACCATCGACGCCCCGATCCAGGCGAAGACCGAGGAGGTCCTGGCGGGAATCCAGGAGAAGTACAGCCCGAAGGGCGCGACCGCGATCGTGATGAACCCGCAGACGGGCGAGATCCTCGCGATGGCCTCGACCCCGACCTTCGATCCCGCGGAGATCGATCGGGCGACCCCCGAGGAGCTCCGCAACATGGCGACGGGCTTCGTCTACGAGCCGGGCTCCACCTTCAAGGCGTTCACCGTCGCCGGCGCGCTCGAGGACGATGTGGTGACGCCGAACACCGAGTTCACGCTGCCGCCGTTCATCCAGGTCGCCGACCGCAAGATCGGCGAGAGCCACCCCCGCGGCACGATCGTCGCGACGACGGCCGACATCCTCGCCCAGTCGTCGAACGTAGGCGCGGTGATGATCGGTCTCGCCCTCAACAAGGCGGGTGGCGACGAACGCTTCGACTATTGGATCCACCGCTTCGGATTCGGCAAGCCGACCGGGCTGGGGTTCACGGGCGAGGAGATGGGGCTGATGACCGATCCCGAGGACTACTCGGGATCCACGATGGGCAACCTTCCGATCGGCCAGGGTCTGTCGGTGACGCCGATCCAGATGGCACAGGCCTATGCGGCGATCGCGAACGGCGGCATCCTGCGCACCCCGCGTCTGCTCCTGTCGAGGGGCGGCGAGCACGTCGACCCGGCCGAGGGCACCCGCGTGATCTCGGAGGACAACGCGCTCGAGCTGCGCAAGATGCTCGAGGGCGTTCTCGGGGCCGGCGGTACGGCCTCCGAGGTCAACGTCCCCGGCTACGAGCTGGCGGGCAAGACGGGTACCGCGGAGAAGGTCATCGACGGCGAGTACTCGACGACGAAGTACGTGGCCTCGTTCGTCGGCTTCGCGCCCGCCATCAACCCGAAGCTGCTCGGGGTCGTGGTCGTCGACGAGCCCGAGGGGGATTACTACGGCGGCAGCGTCGCGGCGCCCGGGTTCGAGGAGATCGCGCAGTTCGCATTGCCGACGATGGGCATCGCACCCGAGTGAGCGGGTAGCTCGCGACGCCACGTGAGGGCGCGCAAGCGGAAGCCTCGGCTCCGGGCACGCCGGGTGCCCCGATAAGGTCGCGGGCGCTTTGAGACTGCGTGACCTGCTCGCAGGCGCGGAGGTCAGCCGCGTCGACGGCGATCCCGACCTCGAGATCGGATCGCTCGTCTACGACAGCCGCCGGGCCGAGCCCGGGAGCCTGTTCTTCTGCGTGCCGGGGCACGTGACCGACGGCCACGACTTCGCCCGCTACGCCGTCGACGCCGGCGCGTCGGCGCTCGTCCTCGAGCGCGACGTCGAGGTCGCGCCCGGGGTCACGAAGGTCTACGTCGCCGACGCGCGCTCGGCGATGGCCCAGGCGGCCTCGCGCTTCTACGACGAGCCGACCGAGAGCCTGCGGGTCGCCGGGATCACGGGCACGAACGGCAAGACGACTACCGCCTTCCTCGTCCGCCACGTGCTCGAATCGCTCGGCCTGCGGACCGGCCTGCTCGGCACGGTGAAGCAGGTCGTCGGCGGGGTGGAGGAGCCGGTCGAGCGCACGACGCCCGAGGCGATCGACCTCCAGCGCACCTTCCGCCGGATGGTCGACGCAGGTGACCGCTTCTGCGCGATCGAGGTCTCCTCGCATGCGCTCGCGCTGCGCCGCACGCTCGGTATCCGATTCGCCGTCGCGACGTTCACGAACCTGACCCAGGACCACCTCGACTTCCACGTCGACATGGAGGACTACTTCCAGGCCAAGCGCCGGCTGTTCGTCGCCGAGCGATCGGAACGCCACGCGATCAACGCCGACGACGAGTACGGGAGGCGGTTGCTCGCCGAGTCCGACGACGCGATCTCGTTCTCGGCCTCCGGCGCGCCCGGCGCGACGCTGCGCGCGCTCGACGTCTCCTTCGACGCGCTCGGCAGCCGCTTCGTCTGCACCGACGGCGATCAACAGGTCGAGGTGACGAGCGGGTTGCCGGGGCTGTTCAACGTCGAGAACCTGCTTGCCGCACTGGCGACGCTGCGCTGCCTCGGCTTCGGTCTCGTCGAGGTCGCCGAGGCGCTCTCCACCGCCCCGAGGGTCCCCGGCCGCTTCGAACCGATCGACGAGGGGCAGGGCTTCGGCGTCCTCGTCGACTATGCCCACACCCCCGACTCGCTCGACAACGTGCTGCGCTCGGCGCGGCCGCTGACGACGGGCCGGCTGATCTCCGTGTTCGGCTGCGGCGGCGATCGCGACCGCGCCAAGCGGCCACTGATGGGCGAGATCGGTGCCCGGCTCTCGGACCTCGCGATCGTCACATCGGACAACCCCCGCTCCGAGGACCCCGAGCGGATCGTCGACGAGGTGCTCGAGGGGGCCCGCGCAGCCCAGGGGGGCGGCGAGCTCCGCGCCGTGGTCGACCGCGAACAGGCGATCGCCGACGCGCTGGCCGTCGCCGAGCCCGGCGACACGGTCGTCATCGCCGGCAAGGGCCACGAACAGGGTCAGGAGTTCGCGGGCGGGCGGAAGATCCCGTTCGACGACCGCGACGTCGCGCGCGAGGCCCTGCGCCGCCTCGCCGACGGGCAGGTGGCGCGGCGATGATCGAGCTCGATCCGGACCGGGTCGCCTCGGCGATGGCCGCCGGGCTCGCACGGCGTGGCGGACCGGGGCGTCCCGAGCGCGGCGAGATCGACTCGCGCCAGATCGAGCCGGGGTGCCTGTTCTTCGGTCTCACGGGCGGCGCCCGCGACGGTGGCGAGTTCGCGGCCGCGGCGATCGAGGCGGGAGCTTGGGGCGTCGTCGTCGAGCGCGCGCGCGCGGCCGAGCTGGCCGGAGCATCGCCCGAGGGACGCGATCCGTGGGTCTTCGCGGTCGAGGACCCGCTCGCTGCCCTCCAGGCGCTCGCAACGGAGTGGCGGCGCGAGCTGGCGGTGCCGGTCGTCGGGATCACCGGCTCGGTCGGCAAGACGTCGGTCAAGGACATGACGCGCGCGCTGCTTCCCGTCCGCGCACACGCGAGCCCCGAGAACTTCAACACTGAGATCGGGCTGCCGCTGACGATCCTCTCCGCGCCACCGGAGACCCAGGTCCTGGTGCTCGAGATGGCGATGCGCGGCGCCGGGCAGATCGCCGAGCTCTGCGAGATAGCCGAGCCCGACGTGGCCGCGATCACGAACGTGGGGCCGGTGCACCTCGAGTTGCTCGGCACGATCGAGGCGATCGCCGAGGCCAAGGCGGAGATCCTGACCGGGCTCAAACCCGGTGGCCGCGCGGTGGTGCCGGTCGACGCGGAGGCGCTGGCGCCGCACCTGGACGACACCCTCGACGCGTTGACGTTCGGTCCCGGTGGCGATGTCTTCGCCCGTGAGGTGATCCGCGGCGAGGGTCACACCGAGGCGCTGATCGCGACCCCGGACGGTGAGGCGCGCTTCGATCTGCCCTTCGAGGAGTCCTACAACCTGATCAACGCGGTCGCCGCGGTCGCGATCGGCGTCGCCCTCGGGCACGGGCCCGAGGCGATGGCGACGCGCACGGCGGGGATAGCCTTCTCGCGCCTTCGTGGCGAGCTGATCGAGCTCCCCGCCGACGGAATCAGGTTGATCAACGACTGCTACAACGCCAATCCGGTCTCGATGACGGCCGCGATCGACAACCTCGCGGCGACTCACGCCGAGGGTCGGCGGATCGGCGTCCTCGGCGGGATGGCCGAACTCGGCCCCGATGCCCCCGCGCTACACCGCGAGGTCGCCGCGCATGCACGCGGTGCCGGGATCGATCTGCTGATCGGCGTCGGCGAGCTCGCCCGCGACCTCTCGCCCGATGAGTGGGTCGCCGAGCCCGAGCAGGCGGTCGACGTCGCCCGGCGCCACAGCGGCCGCGGCGACGTGATCCTGGTCAAGGGCTCGCGCTCGGTCGGGCTCGAGCGCTTCACGGACGGCTTCGTGGCGCGCGGAAGCTGAGGCTTGCAGGTGCTGTCCCCGCAGATCCTCGCGCAGGTGAACCTCGGCGAGAGCGGCGAGATGATCGCCGAGCTGACCACGACCGGGTCGATCGACCGTGGCGAGGTCCTGATATCGGGCATGGCGGCGATGCTGATCACGCTGTTCCTCGGGCCGCGGTTCATCGAGTACCTGCGGGTCAAGGAGTTCGGCCAGCAGATCCGCGAGGAGGGCCCGGAGGGCCATCACTCGAAGGCGGGCACGCCGACCATGGGCGGCCTCGTCATCTTCCTCGCCGTCCTCGTCCCCTACCTGGTGCTGTCGAACCGCGACTGGGCGAGCCTCGCCGTCTTCGGCGCCGCGCTCGTCGCCGCCGGCGTCGGATTCGCCGACGACTGGATCAAGGTCTCCAAGCGGCGCTCGCTGGGCCTCTCGGGGCGCTGGAAGATCCTCGCCCAGCTCGCGATCGCGCTCGGCATCTGGGCGGTCGCGCTCGGCCCGGCGGACCTCGAGCCGCAACTCACCTCGCGGATCCTGTTCGGCGGCGAGCTCTACCTCGGCCCGGTCGGCTACTTCGTGCTGATCTTCCTCGTCATCGCCGGCGCTTCCAACGGCGTCAACCTGAGCGACGGCCTCGACGGTCTGGCGGCTGGTTCGTGCGCGATCGTGCTGCTCGCCTACATGGCGATCTCGATCACGATCGGGCTCGAGGGGCTGGCGCTGATCTCCGCGTGTCTGATCGGCGCGTCGGTCGGCTTCCTGTGGTTCAACGCCTTTCCCGCGTCGATCTTCATGGGCGACACCGGGTCGCTCGGCCTCGGGGCCGCGATCGGCGCGTTGGCGGTGATGACGCAGACCGAGTTGCTGCTCGTGATCCTCGGCGGGATCTTCGTGATCGAGGCGCTGTCGGTCGCGATCCAGGTGATCTGGTTCAAGTCGACGCGAAAGCGCGTCTTCCTGATGGCCCCGATCCACCATCACTTCGAGATGCTCGCCTGGTCGGAGACCAAGATCATGCTCCGCTTCTGGATCGTCGCCGCGGTCTGCGGCGGGACGGGATACGTGCTCTTCCAGAACTCCCTCGGCTAGCCCGGGGGGAGCGTCCGTGGCGGGGGCGAACCTGTCCCCATGGTTCTCGACCGTCCGCTCAAGCCGCGACCGCCGCTCCCCGGTGGGCCGTACCTGGTCGTCGGGCTGGCTCGGTCCGGGCAGGCGATAGCACGGACTCTGCGAGCGCTCGGGGAGGAGGTGCGGGCGGCCGATTCGGGACATCCCGAGGGCGCGGAAGGACTCGAGGCCCTCGGCGTCGAACTGCATCTTGATGCAGACGGACTCGAGCTCATCGACGGTGCGCGCTGTGTCGTCAAGAGCCCCGGGGTCCCGAGCCACGCGCCCGCGATCGAAGCGGCGCGGACTCGAGGCAAGCCCGTTCTCGGCGAGCTCGAGCTCGCCTGGCGCCTGCTCCCGAATCGCTTCGTCGCGATCACGGGCACGAACGGCAAGACCACGGTGACCGAGCTGCTCGGCCACGTCTGGCGGACCGCCGGGGAGCCCGTCGCGGTCGCCGGCAACGTCGGCACGCCGCTCTCATCGCTCGCCGGCACGCTCGACCCCGACGCGACGGTCGTCTGCGAGTGCTCGAGCTTCCAGCTCGAGGACACGAGCGAGTTCGCGCCCGAATGCGCGCTGATCCTCAACCTGACGCCGGATCACCTCGATCGCCACGGCGACTTCGCCGCCTACCGCGACGCCAAGCTTCGGATCTTCGCCAACCAGGGCAACGACGACCTCGCGATCTATCCCGCCGATGACCCGGAGCTCGCGAGCCTCGATCTCGGGGGCTGCGGCAGCCGCGTCGCCTTCTGCTCCGCCGATGCGGCGAACCCCGACTGCGACGTCATCGTCGAACCAGCCGCGATCGTCGCCGGCGGTGAGGCGCTCGTCGACCGCTCCGAGCTTCGGATCCTCGGCCCCCACAATGCGCTGAACGCCGCCGCGGCGGCAGCGGCGGCGCTCGGTATGGGCCTCGAACGCGACACGGTCGCCGAGGCGCTGCGGAGCTTTCCCGGCGTGGCCCACCGACTCGAGCTCGTAGCCCGCCGCGACGGGGTCGCCTACGTGAACGACTCGAAGGCGACGAACGTCGCCGCCGCGCTTGCGGCGATCACGTCGTTCCCGAGCGGGGTCCGCGTGATCCTCGGCGGATCGCTCAAGGGCGGCGACTTCGTGGGCCTCGGCGCCGCGGTGGCAGAGCACTGCGCCTCCGCTCATCTCACGGGGCCCGCCGCGGAGCCGATTGCGCGCGAGCTCGAGGGCGCGGGGTCCGCCGGTGTGGACGTCTCGGTCGCGGCCGACCTGCCGGCGGCCGTCATGGCCGCCCACCGCGCCGCGAAGCCGGGCGACACGGTGCTGCTCGCGCCGGCCTGCGCGAGCTTCGACGCCTACGAGAACTACGAGCGCCGGGGTGAGCACTTCCGTGCCCTGGTCGGCGAGATCCTGCGCGGCGAGGAGGAGCGGTGAAGCTCGGCTCGATGCTCCGCGGGGGTTCGCGAAAGCGCGGTCAGAACCCGGTCGAGTACTCGCTGCTGCTGACCGCGACCCTCTGCCTGCTCGCCTTCGGCGTGGTGATGGTCTTCTCGGCTTCCTCGACGACGTCGCTGTTCGGCGAGTCGGGCGACAGTGCCTATTACCTCAAGCGGACCGCCCTGTTCGGTGTCGTCTGCCTCGGGCTCCTCTACTTCCTGTCGACTCGCGGCGTCCCGCTCGCGCGGCGGTTCACGCCGGTCCTGCTCGCCGGATCGATCTTCCTACTCGTGCTGCTGCTCGTCCCGGGGGTCGCCACGCCGATCAACGGCGCCAAGCGCTGGATCGGCAGCGGCTTCGCCCAGGTCCAGCCCTCGGAGTTCGCGAAGCTCGCGCTGATCCTCTACTCGGTCCATCTGCTCGCCGCGCGCCCGCAGATGACGCGCGACCTGCGCTCGATGGGCCCGGTCCTGCTGATGGTCGGCCTGATCTGCGCCCTCGTCGTCTTCCAGCCCGACCTCGGCACGGCGATGATCTCGTGCTTCACGATCGGCGCCCTGCTGATCGCGGCCGGGGCACGGATCCGCGACATCGGCAAGCTCGCGGGGGTGGCCGCCGCGGTCATCCTCGTGATGATCCTGATCGAGCCCTACCGGATGGAGCGGCTCACCGGCTTCATCAACCCCGGCCACGACCCGGCCGGCTCGAGCTTCCAGCTGATCCAGGCCGAGATCGCGATGGGATCCGGTGGGCTGTTCGGAGTCGGGCTCGGCGAGAGCCTCCAGAAGGCCTTCTTCCTGCCCGAGGCGCACACGGACATGATCGGCGCGGTGATCGGCGAGGAGCTCGGATTCGTCGGCATCGCGATGCTCGTCGGGCTCTACGGCCTGTTCGGCTACGCGGGGCTCCGTACGGCCCAGAAGGCGAAGGACCGCTACGGAAAGCTCCTCGCCGCGGGCCTGACGTCGCTGATCGTGCTCCAGGCGATCCTCAACCTGTTCGCGCTGCTCGGCCTCGCGCCGCTGACCGGCGTGCCGCTGCCGTTCGTCTCCTACGGCAACTCGAGCATGCTGACGATGATGGTCGCCACCGGCCTGCTCCTACACATCGCGCGCGGCGGGACCGCGTCGGCGAGCGCCGCGCGCCCGCGAGCCTCCGGCGGCGCTGAGAGACTGAGGGTGATCGACGGTGAGGCCGGCGCGGGACGATCCGCCCGGCGCGCCGCCAAGCAGCCGAGCAGGAGCCAGCCGAGTCGTGCCAAGGGTCGTCATAGCCGCCGGGGGAACGGCGGGTCACGTCGTGCCGGCGCTCGCGGTGGCCGACGCGCTGCGCGCTGAGGGCGCCGAGGTCAGCTTCCTCGGCACCCGCGAGCGATCGGAGTCCGAGCTCGTGCCGGCCGCGGGGTATGAGATCGACTTCCTGCGGGTCGAGGGGATCGACCGCAAGAACCCGCTCCGCGCCGCCCGCGGCCTCGGGCGCGCCGTCGCGGCGGTACCCGCCGCCCGCCGGGCGATCCGCCGCCGCGGCGCCGACGTCGTCGTCGGCGGGGGCGGCTACGTCGCGGCCCCCGCCGGCGCCGCCGCTGTATCGCTCGGGCTGCCGCTCGTCCTGACCGAGGCCGACCGCCATCTCGGGCTTGCCAACCGGCTGCTGGCTCGCCGCGCCGAGCGCGTCTGTCTCGCCTTCGAGATCCCGGGTCTCGAAGGCGACCGCTACCTCGTGACCGGACGCCCGGTGCCGGACGCGATCACGAGCGCCGACCGCGCCGCGGCGCGACAGCGCTTCGGGATCACCGCCGATGACCGCTGTCTCGTGGTCTTCGGGGGCAGTCAGGGGGCGCGGTCGATCAACCTCGCGGTCCTCGATGCCTTCGCCTCGGGTGCGCCCCGCGACTTCCACGTCCTGCTGATCTCGGGGGCGCGTGACCACGAGCTCGCGGCCGAGCGCCTGGCGGCGGCCGGCGCGGTCGATCGCTTCACCCTGCTGGCCTACGAGCCCGGCCTCGCCGACGCGCTCGCCGCCGCCGACCTCGTGCTGGCGCGGTCGGGGGCGTCGATCTTCGAGATCGCCGCCGCCGGGCGTCCGTCGATCCTCGTTCCCTATCCCTACGCAACCGGTCGCCATCAGCACCACAACGCGGACTGGATGAGCGCGGCCGGCGCCGCCGTGAGCGTCGAGGACTCCGAGCTCTCGGGCGAGAGCGTGGCGCGGATCGTCGGTGAGATCCTCGGCGACCCGGCGCGGCTCGACGCGATGGCGGCCTCGGCACGCGCGCTTGCCCGGCCCGACGCGGCCAAGCGCGTCGCCGACGAGGTCCTCGCGGCCGCGGAGCGAGCGCGATGAGGGCGCCCGAGCGAGGCGACTGGGCCGGGCGCGAGCTCCACTTCATAGCGATCGGCGGTGCCGGGATGAGCGCCCTCGCGCTCGTCGCCGCCGGACTCGGAGCGCGCGTCAGCGGCTCGGATCGCAGCGAGAGCACCTACCTCGAGCGACTGCGCGCGGCGGGACTCGAGCCGCGCGTCGGACACGACGCCGATCAGGTGCCCGCGAGTGCGGATGTGGTCGTCTCGACCGCGATCCCCGAGGACAACCCCGAGCTGCTCATCGCGCGCGAGCGCGGCCAGCGGATCATCCACCGTGGCGAGCTGCTCGCCGAGCTCGCCGGGGCGCGCCGCCTGCTCGCGGTCGCCGGCACTCACGGCAAGACGACGAGCTCGGGCATGGCGGCCTGGGCGCTTCGAAGGCTCGGCGCGGATCCGTCCTTCGTCATCGGCGGCGAGCTACCCGAGCCCGAAGACGGGGGAGCGGTCAACGGGCGGATCGGGGCGGGGGAGTGGCTGATCGCCGAGGCCGACGAGTCCGACGGCAGCTTCCTGCGGTTGCGGCCGGAGATCGCGCTGGTCACGAACGTCGAGCTCGATCATCACGATCGCTGGGGGTCGCGCGCCGAGCTGATCGAGGCATTCCGCGCCTTCGCCGAGCCAGCGTCGGGCCTCGCGATCGCCGCCGAGCCGGGCCTCGAGGCGATTGCGGCCGGACATTCGACCGTCGAGCGCTTCGACGCCGATCGGCCTGGCCCCGAACCGCGACTCGCGGTGCCCGGCGCCCACAACCGCCTCAACGCCCGCGGCGTCATGGCCGCGCTCGGCCTCTGCGGGTTCGACCCGGCCGAGGTCGGGGCCGCGCTCGCGGACTTCCCGGGCATGGGGCGTCGCCAGGAGTTCAAGGGTGAGCTGCGTGGAGCGCGGATCTACGACGACTACGCCCACCATCCGACCGAGGTGGCGGCGACGCTCGAGGCGTTTCGCGAGCTCGCGCCGCGGCGTCTCATCGCGCTCTTCCAACCCCACCTCTATTCGCGGACCAAGGCGTTCGCCGCGCGCTTCGGCGCCGCGCTCGCCGCCGCCGACGCCGTCGGCGTGCTCGACGTCTACGCCGCTCGCGAGAGCCCGGTCGGGGAGCTGGCCGGGGTGAGCGGCCTCGACGTCGCGCGAGCGACCGCGGAGCGCAGCGGTGGCCGCCCGGTCTGGTGGCTCGCCGACCACGATCGCGCCGCCCGGTTCCTCGCCGGGGAGCTTCGCGACGGGGACCTGCTCGTGACGATCGGGGCCGGCGACGTGTTCAAGGTCGGCGAGGCGCTCGCTGCCCACGACTGATCCGCGCCCGCTTCTTGCAGGGAGCAGCGGGCCGGGGGCGAAGAGGCCGACCAATGGCTCAACGGGCATCGACGGCGGCCGGAAGGCGCCGCGCTTCGGCGCGCGCCACGGCGTCCGCGTCGTCGCCGGGCCGCAAGGCGCCCGCGAATACCACCAAGGGCCGGGCGAAGTCGAAGCCGAAGGTCGCGGCCAAGTCGCGGCGACCGGCAACGCCGAAGCCGAAGCGGCGTCGGCCGACCAGTGGACCAGCGCCGCGCGGGATCGTCGCCGCCCTGTCGGCCCGCCGCGCGCGCCGCAGAACCGCGGGCGCCACGGAGCGCTCAACCGCGCGCCCGAAGCCTCCGACCGCGCCGCGCGGCCGATCGCGGCTCGCGGTCCTCCTGCTCCCGTTCGCGGTTCTCGGACGGCTGCTGCCCGCGGGCCGGATCGCCCGGATAGCTCTCTTGCTCGTCCTCATCGCCGGCCTCGGTTCGGCGTACCACTTCCGGCTTCGCGACTCGAGCCTGCTCGCGATCGACGAAGTGAAGGTCGAGGGCCTGTCGGGACCCGACGGGCCCGCGATCACGGCCGCGCTGACGAAGAGCGCCGAGGGAATGACGACTCTGAACGCCGACCCCGACGTCCTCGAGAAGTCTGTCGCCGGCTTCCCCGTCGTGCGCGGCGTCGAGGTCGACACGGGGCTGCCGGACTCGGCGACGATCACCGTCAGCGAGACGCCTCCGGCGATGATCGCGCGGGTCGACGGCGAGGAAGGCTCGGACACCCCAGTCGCCGCCGACGGAACCCTTCTGCCCGGGGCCTCGACCGAGGGTCTCGACCTTCCCGTGATGGAGTTGACGCAGCCGCCCTCCGGCGACGAGCTCGCCGACGCGGCGCTCGAGCAGGCGCTCGTCGTCGGGCGCGCTCCTGGGCCGCTTCGCCCGTTGATCGAGACCGTCGACTACTCGACGGGGGAGGGTGTGACGGTCGGGCTCGAGGGTGGGGTCGAACTCGAGTTCGGTGCCTCCGAGCGCGCCGGATCGAAGTGGGACTCGGCGAGCGCCGTGATGGCCGACCCGGAGCTGACCCAGCTCGCGTCGATCGATCTCCGCGTCCCGGACCGGCCGGCGGTCGGCTGATCGGGGCTCGCGACGGCCGCTGTTTGCGGGCAAAGTTCGCTCCGTCGCGAAGCCGGGGCTTGAACCCAACCCTCGACTTCCCTAGCCTCGACCACCGATCGAGGGTGGTGGAGCGACCGGCACTCTCGATCTCAAGTCGAGAGTTCTCGGATGCAGGATTTCATCCCGTTCCGGAGACGGCGCGTTGACACCCCTAGGGTGATCGCGTAGCGTCGCCTTGACGTCGAGGCCTTTGGGAGAAGGAAACTCTCAAGCATTGCTTGAGCCTCGGACGGAACTTCGGATCGACTTGTGGAGCTGTAATCAGGATGGTTGAGTCGTCTTATCTGGCGGTGATGAAGGTCGTCGGCGCGGGTGGCGGCGGCACGAACGCCGTCTCGCGAATGGTCGATGCCGGCCTGCGCGGCGTCGAGTTCATCGCCATCAACACCGACGTTCAGGCGCTGCAGTCGTGCGACGCCGACATCAAGCTGTCGATCGGCCACACGCTGACCCGCGGCCTCGGCGCCGGCGCGAACCCCGAGGTCGGGGCGGGCGCGGCGGCTGAGTCGCGCGACGACATCAAGGAGGCCCTCAAGGGCTCCGACATGGTGTTCGTCACGACGGGCGAGGGCGGCGGCACCGGCACTGGCGCCGCCCCCGTGATCGCCGAGATCGCCAAGGAGGAGATCGGCGCCCTGACCGTCGGAGTGGTCACGAAGCCGTTCGAGTTCGAGGGCACGAAGCGCATGCAGCAGGCGCTCGAGGGCATCGACAAGCTCCGCGCCAAGGTCGACACCCTGATCATCGTCCCGAACCAGAAGCTGCTCGAGGTCGTCGAGCGCCGGACGACGGTCCAGGAGGCCTTCCAGATGGCCGACGACATCCTGCGCCAGGGCGTCCAGGGCATCACCGACCTGATCACGACCCCGGGTCAGATCAACCTCGACTTCGCCGACGTGCGCACGGTCATGGCCGACGCCGGCTCGGCGATGATGGGCGTCGGGCACGCCGCGGGTGAGAACCGCGCCGCCGAGGCCGCCAAGATGGCGATCTCCTCGCCGCTGATGGAGGAGTCGATCGAGGGCGCGACCGGGATGCTGCTGAACTTCACCGGCTCCTCGGACCTGAACCTGTTCGAGGTCAACGAGGCGGCGCAGATCGTCGTCGACACGACCGACAAGTCGGCGAACATCATCTTCGGCACGGTCATCGACCCGTCGGTCGGCGACGAGGTTCGCGTGACGGTCATCGCCACCGGGTTCGAGGGTCGCGAGACGCTCGCCCGCAAGCCGATGGCCATCCGTGAGCGCGGCCGCGAGCGCCAGGTCGGCGCTCTGGGCGACCGCGAGCGCCGCGAGCTTCAGGTCTCGGCCGACGACATCGACGTCCCGGCGTTCCTCCGCGACACCTGAGCGCCGGTTCGCGGCTCCGCCGCGAGCGCGTAGGCTCGGGGTGAGTGGAGGCCTCCGACACCCTGAAGCGAACCAGCCTGTTCGAGCGCCACCGCGAGGCGGGCGCCAAGCTCGTCCCGTTCGCGGGCTGGGAGATGCCGGTCCAGTACGAGGGCGTCCGGCCCGAGCACGTCGCGGTGCGGACCGCCGCCGGCGTCTTCGACGTCTCGCACATGGGGCAGGTCGAAACCTCTGGCCCGGATGCGGAGCGCCTGCTCCAGCGCGTGCTCTCCAACGACGTCTCGAAGCTCGCCGAGGGCGGTGCGCAGTACTCGGTCATGTGCCGCCCGGACGGCGGGGTGATCGACGACCTCTTCTCCTACAGGCTCGAGCCCGAGCGCTTCCTCACCGTCACGAACGCCGCCAACCACGAGCGCGACCGCGACTGGATCCTCGAGCAGGCCGACGGCCTCGACGTCGAGGTCCGCGACGCGATCGACGATTGGGCGATGCTCGCGGTGCAGGGCCCGGACGCGCGCCGGATCGTCGCCGAGCTCGCTGACGGCGAGCTGCCCGGTCGCATGCGGACGGCCTTCCTCAGCGTCCCGGGTGATCCGAACGCGCTCGTCTGCGGCACCGGCTACACCGGCGAGGACGGGGTCGAGGTCATGCTGTGCTCGGAGGGAGCGCCCGAGCTCTGGGACGCCCTGATCGGGGCCGGCGTGACGCCCGCCGGCCTCGGCGCTCGGGACACGCTGCGACTCGAGGTCTGCTTCCACCTCTACGGCAACGACCTCTCGCTCGACCGCGATCCGGTGACGAGCGGGCTCGGCTGGGTCTGCAAGGAGGACACCGGCTTCATCGGCTCGGATGTCGTCGCCGAGGTCCGCGCCGCGGGGCCGGAGGAGAAGCTCGTCCCGTTCGCGATCACCGACAAGGGGATCCCGCGTCAGGGCAACGGGATCGTCGTCGACGGCGAGACGGTCGGCGAGGTGACCAGCGGCACGATGTCCCCCTGCCTCGGCTACGGGGTCGGAATGGGGTTCGTCCGCGCCGATCTGGCCCAGCCCGGGACGCAGATCGAGATCGACGTCCGTGGCCGCACCCGCGGGGCGCGCATAGAGTCGCGACCGCTCTATTCGAAGCCCGACTAGGAGGAGAGGGAACTTGGCCGACGAGAGCTATCCCGACGAGCTGCGCTACCACGCCGAGCACGACTGGGCTCGGATCGAGGGCGACACCGCGACGTTCGGGATCACCTGGCACGCGCAGGACTCGCTCGGCGAGGTCGTCTTCTTCGACCCGCCCGAGGCCGGCAGCTCGATCTCCAAGGACGAGGCCTATACCGAGGTCGAGTCGGTCAAGGCGGTCTCCGACGTGATCGCGCCGATGTCCGGCGAAGTCGTCGAGTCCAATCAGGCCGTCGCCGACAACCCCGAGCTGGTCAACGACGATCCCTACGGCGAGGGCTGGCTCGTCAAGGTCAAGCTGTCCGACCCCTCCGAGGCCGATGCGCTGATGGACGCCGCGGCCTACAAGGAGCTGCTGGCGAACGAGTAGGGCGAGGGCCTCAGCTGCGCTCGAGCCGTTTGACGCCGCGGCCCTCGATCCAGGTCTCGACGATGATCCCGTCGCGGGCATCGTTCAGGCGCACGACCGCCAGCTCGGCGATCTCGAGCCGGAAGAGGTCGAAGTCGCCGGCAGGCTCGCCATCGGCGCGCATCGCTTCCTTGATCCGCGCGTCTTCGGACTCGAACGCAACGCCGGCCAGCTTCGCGTCGCCCTCCCAGTCGGGCGGGTCGATCGAATGGCTGTGGAGCGCATAGCGGCCATCGCGACGCAGATCGCGACTCTTCATCGAGTTCGGCATCGAGCCGAGCCAGAGGTCACCGTCGATCTCGGGGACCTCGGTGCCGCTGATCCGGGGTGAGCCGTCGGCGCGCAGCGTCGCGATCGTCTTGTGGGTACCGAGGTCGAGATAACGGCGCGCGAGCGCGGCCAGCTCGGGCTCCCATGCCTCGAGTTCGCTCCACCGTGCCACCGCTCGGGATCGTAGGCGGCGAGGCCGCGCCGAGGGCGTGGCTAAGGTCAATCGGGTGAGCCGATACACCTCAGCGACCGATTCCGACCGTGCGGCGATGCTGGAGGCGATCGGCGCCGGATCGATCGACGAGTTGTTCGAATCGATCCCGCCGGAGCTCCGCCTCGATCGCGACCTCGAGCTGCCCGACGGTCTCTCCGAGACCGAGGCCTTCGACCACCTCGCGTCCCTCGCGGCGCGCAACGCCGACGCGGACTCCGAGCTCTGCTTCCTCGGCGCCGGGATGTACGACCACTACTCGCCCGCGATCGTCGACGCGATCCAGTCTCGCTCGGAGTTCCTGACGCCCTACACGCCGTACCAGCCCGAGGTCTCTCAGGGCGGCCTTCAGGCGATGTTCGAGTTCCAGACGGCGATCTCCGAGCTGACCGGCCTGCCGGTCGCCAACGCTTCGCTGTATGAGGGCCCCTCCTCGGTCGCGTCGGCCGCCTACCTCGCGCTCGGCGCGACGAAGGGCCGCAGGAAGATCGTGATCTCGCGCGGCGTCCACCCGCACTCGCGCCAGACGCTCGGTGCCTACGCCGAGGGCTTCGGCGCCGAGGTCGTCGAGGTCGGGCTGAAGGGCGGCACCACGGACCTCGACGCGCTGCGCGACGCGGTCGATGAGGACACCGCCGCGGTCATCGTCCAGAACCCGAACTTCCTCGGCGCGATCGAGGACCTCGACGCGCTCGGCGGGCCGGGCCGCGAGGCGGGCGCGCTGAACGTCGCCGCGGTCGACCCGATCTCGCTCTCGATCCTCAAGCCGCCGGGCGAGTGCGGCTACGACGTCGCCCTCGGCGAGGGCCAGCCGCTCGGTGGCCGGCTCGACTTCGGCGGCCCTTCGTTCGGCTTCTTCGCCGCCGACGAGAAGCACATCCGCCGCATGCCGGGCCGGATCGCCGGCGAGACGCGCGACGTCGACGGCCGCCGCGGCTTCGTGCTCGCTCTCCAGACCCGCGAGCAGCACATCCGCCGCGAGAAGGCGACTCACAACATCTGCACCGCGCAGGCTCTGAACGCGCTCGGCGGGATCATCTACCTGAGCTGGCTCGGCAAACGAGGCTTCACCGAGCTCGGCGAGCTGCTCGTTCGACGCACCGCCTACGCCCGACAGCGCCTGACCGCGATCGACGGCGTAGAGCTCCTGCACGACGCCCCGGTGGTCCGTGAGTTCGCGCTGACCGTCGATGCCCCGGATGGCGTTCCGGCGCTGCTCGACCGGATCGCCGACGACGGGATAGCCGCGGGCTACCCGCTCGCCCGCGAGTACCCGGAGTACGAGGACGGGCTGCTCGTCGCGCTGACGGAGCGCCGCTCGCGCGCCGACATCGACAAGCTCGCGCGCAGCCTCGAGCGCGCCCTCCACGGCTCCGCGCGAGATTCCGAGCGCGAGCTCGAGGAGGTGGGATCGTGAGCGACGCGACAGCCGCCGCCGAGATTTCCGGGGGCACGAGCGTCACCGGCTCGGACCGACCGCCGGCGAGCGCCGAGGTCCCGACGCCCCTCCAGCGCGAGCACGCGATCACGATCTTCGAGCGTTCGGTCGACGGCAGGCGGGCCGCCCAGCTGCCGCCCTCGGACGTCGATGAGACGCCGATCGACGAGCTGATCCCGTCGGGCCTGCTGCGCTCGGAGCCGGCCGAGCTGCCGGAGGTCTCCGAGCCGGAGATCGTCCGCCACTACAACCGGATCTCGCGCCGCAACTTCGATCTCGACACGGGCCCCTACCCGCTCGGCTCGTGCACGATGAAGCACAACCCGCGGCTCAACGAGCGCGTCGCGGCGCTGTCGGGCCACGCGCGGCTCCATCCCGCGCAGGACCCGAAGCGCGCCCAGGGCGCGCTCGAGCTGATGTGGCTGCTCGAGCGCTCGCTGAGCGAGATCTGCGGGTTGCCGCACGTCTCGCTGCAGCCCTCGGCCGGGTCGCACGGCGAGCTCGCGGGCCTGCTGCTGACGCGCGCCTACCACGCCTCGCGCGGGGAGGAGCACCGGACGAAGGTCCTGACACCCGACACGGCGCACGGGACGAATCCGGCGACGGTGACGATGGCGGGGTTCGAGGTCGTGAAGGTCGCGACGAACGAGAAGGGCGGGGTCGACATGGACGACCTGCGCTCGAAGATCGACGGCGACGTCGCGTGCCTGATGATCACGAACCCGAACACCCTCGGGCTGTTCGATCCGAACATCGCCGAGATCACCTCGCTGGTCCGCGAGGCGGGAGGGACGCTCTACTACGACGGCGCCAACCTCAACGCGATCATGGGCCGCTCGCGGCCGGGCGACATGGGCTTCGACATCGTCCACGTCAACCTCCACAAGTCGTTCTCCCAGCCGCACGGCGGCGGTGGACCGGGCTCCGGACCGATCGCGGTCTCCGATCGCATCGAGCCGTTCCTTCCGGTGCCGCGGATCGTGCGCACCGAGTCGTCGAACGGCAACGGCGCCGGGCCGAGCTACGACTTCGCCTACGACCGGCCCGAGTCGATCGGGAAGCTGCGCGGCTTCGCCGGCAACTTCGGCGTCTTCGTCCGCTCCTACGCCTACATCACGAGCCTCGGTGGCGACGGGCTGACCGAAGCCTCCGAGACGGCGGTCCTGAACTCGCGCTACCTGCACGCGAAGCTCGCCGAGGGCCGCGCCGGCAAGTACCTGCCGATCGCCTTCGACGAGCCGGCGATGCACGAGTTCGTCCTCTCCGGCGCCGAGGCGAAGAAGCAGCTCGGCGTGCGCACTCTCGACCTCGCCAAGCGGCTGCTCGACTACGGCTTCCACCCGCCGACGGTCTACTTCCCGCTGCTCGTCGACGAGGCGCTGATGGTCGAGCCGACCGAGACCGAGGCACGCGAGTCGCTCGACGCGCTGGCGGGGGCGTTCGACGCGATCCTCGCCGAGGCCGAGGAGGACCCGGGGACGCTGACCGAGGCTCCGTGGACGACCCCCGTTCGCCGCCTCGACGAGGCGGCGGCCTCGCGCAAGCCGGTCGTCCGCCAGCCGAAGGGCTGAGCCCGTGCGCGAGCTGGCCCGGAGCGTGCTTCGCTCGCGGCGCCCGGCGCACCCGATCCTGATCGCGGTCCTCGCGCTCGTCGCCGCTCTGCTGTGGTTCGGCGCCCCGAGCTCCGAGGCCGGGGGAGCCAACCGGACTCAGGTCGCCGCGAAGCCGGCGACCGGGTTCGAATCCTCGGTGTCGAAGCTGAGCGCGAAGCGCAAGCGCAAGATGACCGGCGTCTCGTGGCGTCGGGGGTGCCCCGTCGGCCTCGGCGATCTGCGGCTGCTCCGGGTTGAGCATTGGGACTGGACCGGGGACGTCGAGAACGGCTCGATCGTCGTCCACCGCAACCACGCACGGAGGATCGAGGCGACCTTCAGGCGGCTCTACCGGCAGCGCTTCCCGATCCGGAAGATGAACCTGATCGATCGCTACGGCGGCTCGGACCATCGCTCGATGGACGCCGACAACACCTCCGGCTTCAACTGCCGCGAGGTCGCCGGGCGGCCCGGCGTCTGGTCCCAGCACGCCTACGGCCGCGCGATCGACATCAACCCGATCGAGAACCCCTACGTGACCTCGTCGGGCTACGTCTCACCGCCCGCCGGCAGGCCCTACGCCGACCGTTCGCCGACGCGCAAGGGAATGGTCACCAAGCGCGCGATCCGAGCGTTCCGCGAGTCAGGCTGGAAATGGGGCGGAAAGTGGCGCGGGACTAAGGATTACCAGCACTTCTCTTCGAACGGGCGCTGAGCGGCCGGGGCGCCGCTGGCCGGCGTCATCGGTCGCTCGTGTGCCTTTCGGCACACCACGCTCCCTGCTTCCTTGGCCAACGACCCCCCGGCCTGCTCAGGCGCCCGTTCGAGGCGACGGCGGCCGGCCTTGACGGGCCGCCTACTTCGAGGCCTTGGCCTTGGAGCGGGAGCTCGAGGACTTGGAGGAGCTGGACTTGGAGCTCGTGGAGCCGGACTTCGACTTCGAGGCGGTCGACTTCGACTTCGAGGCCGAGGACTTCGAGCCGGATGCGCTCTTCGACGAGGAGGACTTGGACGAGGACGACTTCGATCCGGAGCCGCTGGAGCCGTTCGAGGACTTCGAGCTCGAGCCGGATGAGCTCTTCGAGCGTGACCCGGACGAGCGCTTGCCGCCGCCGCCGAGCGAGTCGCCCTTGACCGCGGCGAGCGACTCCTCGAGCGCTGCCATGAGGTCGGGCGCCTTCGTCGCCTTCGGCGCCTCGGCGGTGCCGGCCTCGACGACGGCCTTGCCCTCGGCCTTGCGCTCGATCATCGCCATCAGCTCTTCGCGGTACTCGTCGCGGTAGGCGTCGGCGTCGAAGTCCGCGGTCAGCGATTCGATGAGCGCCTTCGCCATCTCGAGTTCGCGCTTCTTCGGCTCCTCGGCGTCCTCGCCCATGATCTCGGACGTGATCTCGTCGGTCGAGACGACCTCGTCGGCGAACCGCATCGTCGCGAGCGTCAGGACGTCGTCCATCGGTCGCATCGCCGCCAGGTGCTCGCGGTTTCGCAGCACGAAGCGGGCGATCGCGACCTTGCGCGACTCCGTCATCGCCTTGACGAGCAGGGCGTATGCCTTGGCCGCTCCCTTGTCGGGGCCGAGGTAGTAGGGCTGCGCGAAGTAGATCGGGTCGATGTCGTCGAGATCGACGAAGTCCTCGACCTCGATCGCGCGGGTGCGCTTCGGGTCGAGCTCCTCGAGCTCGTCACGGGTCAGGATCACGTACTGGTCCGGCGAAATCTCGTAGCCCTTGACGATCTCCTCGTAGGCGACGTCCTCGCCGTCGGCCTCAGCGACGCGCTTGTGGCGCACCCGCGAGCCGTCGGACTCACGCAGCTCTCGGAACGAGATCTGCTTCCGCGATACGGCGGAATAGAGCTTGACTGGGACGTTGAGCAGCCCGAAGGAGATGGTCCCGGACCAGATCGCGCGCGGCATAAGACTGTTCTAGTACCTCGAAACCGGCGCCGGTTCCTGCCCGTGTGCTCGCGCGGACGGGATCTTGCGCCTCGGCATCAGTCGCGCGAGTAGGCGAAGGCGAGCGCGCCCGCCGCCAGCGCGGAAGCTCCGGCGACGAGCGGAGCGACCTTGCGAGACGCCGGCGGGATCGCCTCGCCGGCGAGCAGCGTCCCGACCAGGTCGACGATGTCGGCACCGCAGTGGGCGGCGAACCACTCGGCCTCGCCGACGCCCCGCGCGGCCGCGGAGGCGGCGCCGGCACCGAGCACGAGGTCGCGCGCGCCGAGCGAGCGGAACGCCACCTTCGGCCCCGGTTGGGCTCCGAGGTTGCCGATCCAGCTCAGTCCCGCTCGCTGGGGGTCGAGGACGTAACCGAGGCCGAAAAGGGCCCTGCCGGCACCGAAGCCGATACCGATCTCTCGCTTGCCGACCATCGGAGCGACCGCTACCCCGCCGCCGGGGGCATGAAAAAGCCCCCGGCCGGGAGTCCGGCCGAGGGCTTTTCCGATGCTGCGTGGGGGGGGCGTGTGTCAGCTCGGGGCGCCGGCCTTGGACTCGGCTGCCTCGAGGACGCCGCGACGCGCCTTGTGGCGGCGCTCGTAGGCGACCGCCGAAGCCGCCTTCTCCTCGCTCGCGCCTGAGAGTGCCTTGCGGATCTCCTCGACGTTCTGCTCGTCGTAGCCGGCCCACGGCTCGTCTCCGCGCAGCGAGGCGATCCGGTCGAGGACGGTGCTCCGCGCATCGTTCTTGCGCTCGTAGGCGTCGACCTTGCCGAGCTCGACCTGCGAGAGATCGGACACGCGCTGCGAGATCTCCTCGGCGGTCAGCGAGTCGTAGTTCGCGACCGGGAGGTCGCCTGCGCCCGCGACCGCTACCTTGACCTCGCCCTCGGCCCGGGCCACGCCCGGTGCGCGTCGCGCCTGGCGAGCGACCTTGCGACCGCCGGACTCCGCCTTCGAGGCACCACGGCGCGCGGTTCGCTGCGCCGTCTTCGCCGTCGATTCAGCACGGCGACCCGCGCTGCGGGCGGTCTGAGCGGCGCCGGTCGTCTTGACCTCGTAGACCTTCTCACCCTCGAGCTCGGATCGGACGACGGCGTCGACCAGCTTCGGCAGCTGCTCGCGCAGGCGGGAGAGCATCCGCTCCTCGTCGGCACGGATGTCGGCTGCCAGCTCGGCGGTCTTCTCGTCGCCGATGCGGCGCGCGAAATACTCCAGCGCCTCGTAGGTCGCGATCTCGAGCGCCTCGGTGGCGCACTCGTCCTTGGCGTTCTTGAGCAGCTTCTCCTCGCCGCTCGCGCCACGCAGGACGTCCAGAGGGCCCTTCGCGAGCGCCAGGGTCTGTCCGACGAGGCCCCGGACGAGCCCGACGCCGAGCTCGATCACGCCACGGCCGCTGCCGAGCTCCTCGAGCCGACCGGCGGTGCGCTCGGCGTGCGACTCGGTCTCGGTCAGGTGGCGCTCGAGGCCGTCGCGATATTCGCCCTGCGGGGTCATGGCGATGTGGGCTTGGAGGGTCCGGGTGAGGGCCTGCTCGGTGGCGTGGGCCTCGCTCAGGTACTGAACCATCTTCTGGCGTGAATTCATGCGACTCCTTGAGTGGGGGTCTCCGACCGTGGGGCCGGGAGAGAGGGTGGGGCGCGAGGCCGCGGGCGTGCCCGCGCGTGCTTCCAGAGCGCCTGGCGCCGCTTACCCGCGGACGTGGGCCGATAACGAACCCGGCACCGGTTCTCGCGGCGGCTCGCCGCGCTCTAGGGTCATCGCCCGATGGCTGACCTCAGGATCTTCAGCGGAATCCAGCCGACGGGGCGAAAGCACCTCGGCAACTACATCGGCGCGATCCGCCGCTACGTGGCCTCGCAGGACCGGGGCGAGTCGCTCTTTTGCATCGTCGACCTCCACGCGACGACGGTGCCCTACGAGCCGGCCGAGCTGCGCTCCTCCGTCCACGACATGGCGGCGCTGCTGTTCGCGGCGGGGCTGGACCCCGAGCGCGCGGTCGTCTTCCGCCAGAGCGACGTGACCGCGCACTCCGAGCTGCAGTGGCTGCTCCAGGCGTCGACGTCGTGGGGCGACCTGAACCGCATGCACCAGTGGAAGACCAAGCGCGAGCAGCTCGAAGCCCAGCCCGGCGCCTTCGTGTCCGCCGGGGTCTTCACCTATCCCGTCCTGATGGCGGCCGACGTGCTCGCCTACAGGGCGACCGAGGTTCCCGTCGGCGACGATCAGCGCCAGCACGTCGAGCTGATGCGCGACATAGCCGAGCGCTTCAACGAGCGCTTCGGCGAGACCCTGGTGGTACCCGAGCACCGGATCCCGGCCGTCGGCGCGCGGATCATGGACCTCCAGCGCCCGGAGGCGAAGATGTCGACGACGGGCGGGACGGAGCAGGGCACCGTCGCGGTCCTCGACGAACCGAACCGGGTCGCGAAGAAGATCCGCAGCGCGGTGACCGACTCCGGAACCGAGGTTCGCCGCGGCGCCGACAAGCCCGGGATCACGAACCTGATCGAGATCCTCGCCGCCGTCCGTGAGGCCGACCCCGAGAGCGTCGAGTCCGAGTTCGCGGGCGCGCGCTACGGCGAGTTCAAGACCGCCGTCGCCGACGAGGTCGTCGAGTACCTGCGCCCGGTCCGCGAGGGCTATGAGGCGCTTCGGGGCGACGAGACCGAGCTCGAGCGGCTGCTGGCCCTCGGCGCGGAGCGCGCCCGGGCGATCGCCGCCCCGGTCGTCGACGACGTGCGCGAGGCGATGGGGGTCGGGCCGCCGCGCTGAACCCGCGCGGCGCCCGGATCGGGCGATGGCGCGGTGCCATCCCCCGGCGCGTCTAGTCTCGCCGGAGATGGTCTCCGAGCTCGACCTCGATCTCGACGTCTTCGCGGGTCCCTTCGACCTGTTGCTCGCCGTCGTACTGCGCGAGGAGATCGACCTCGCCGAGGTCGATCTGGCGGAGATCGTCGTCACCTACGTCGATCACCTCGAGGAGGCCGGCGAACTCGACCTCGAGGCGGCGACCGAGTTCCTCGTCCTGATCGCCTCGCTGCTCGAGCTGAAGTCTCGCCTGCTGCTTCCGGCCGAGGAAGAGGAGGAAGCCGAGCTCCAACCCGAAGAGGCCGCCGACGAGCTGCTCGCGCGGATGCTCGAGTACCAGCGCTACCGCAACGCTGCCGAGCACATGCGAGACCTTCACGCTGACGGCCGGCCCTACCTCTACCGCTCGGCTCCGCTCCCACCGGAACTTCGCCGCGTCGCCTTCGAGGCCGTCAAGCCGGTCTACGCGCCGTCGCGTCTCGCACAGGCGATCGGCGACCTGCTGCGAGAGCCCGAGCGCCCGGACCTCTCGCACATCCGCCCGACGGTCTCCCTCCAGGCGCGCCTCGGGGTCCTGCGCTCGCTGCTCCGCGGCTCGAGCCGCGTCGACTTCGACGAGGAATTCGGTTCGGAGGACCGCCTGACGCAGGCCGTCACGTTGTTCGCCCTGCTCGAGATGCACAAGCGCGGTGAGGCGACCTGGGAGCAGGGTTCGACCTTCGGCCGGATCGCGATCGTCCCCGCCGGCGATGCGGGAGCGGCGAAGGGTCCGAGGTTCGGTGGGGAGGCGGCCGGTGGCTGACGGGCTCGAGATCGTCGCGGCCCCGCTCGAGCGGATCGTCGAGGCGCTGCTCTTCCTCTCTCCTGACCCGGTCTCGGTCGCCGACCTCGCCGAGGCGTGCGAGTCGACCGAGGCCGAGATCGATCGCTCCCTCGACCAGCTCTCGGGCACGCTTCGCACCGGGCGCCGCGGCCTGATCCTGCGCCAGGTCGCAGGCGGCTGGACACTCGCCTCGGACCCCGCGGCTGAGGCGGCGGCGCGGCGCCTGCTCGCGAAGCCCCGGACCCCGCCGCTCACCCAGGCCCAGGCCGAGACGCTCGCGATCGTCGCCTACCTGCAGCCGGTCTCGCGGCCCGAAGTGGCGCGGATCCGCGGCGTCTCGTCGGAGTCCGGCGTCAACTCGCTGATCGAGCGCGGCCTGATCGAGGAGTCGGGGCGGTCGCGATTCGGGGCGGCGATCTACCGCACGACACCGCTGTTCGAGCGCAGCTTCGGACTCGAGGGCCTCGACGCGCTTCCCGACCCCGCGAGCTTCGACCCCTCGCCCGAGGACGAGTCCGAGCTGCGCGAGCGCCTCCTGAGGGCCGGGGAGCAACGAGCGGGCGGCTGACCGCGCGGGCCGCCGGCGCTAGCGTCGGCTCGGCATGCGGCTCGCTCGATTTCTCGCCCACGGCGGTGTTGCCAGCCGCCGCGCCTCCGAGCGCTTGATCGCCGACGGGCGGGTCCGGGTCGGAGGGTCGGTCGTGACCGATCCGGCGCTCGACGTCGACGAGACGAGCGCGGTCGAGGTCGACGGGGTCCCGGTCGCGGCGGAGCCGCGCGAGGTCTGGCTGCTGAACAAGCCTTCGGGCGTCGTCTCGACCGCGAGCGAGCCGGGCAGCCGCCGGGCGGTCGTGGAGCTCGTGCCGTCGAGCCTGCGCCTCTACCCGGTCGGGCGGCTCGACGCCGAATCGACCGGCCTGATCCTGTTGACGAACGACGGCGAGCTGGCCAACCGCCTCATGCATCCGCGCTACGAGATCCCGCGCACCTACCGGATCCGGTTCGCCAAGCCGATCTCCGACGAGTCGATCACGCGCCTCGCCACCGGCGTCGAGCTCGAGGACGGCCTCACCCTGCCCGCGAAGGCGCGGCGGGTCTCGCCACGCGTTGTGGAGCTGACGCTTCGCGAGGGGCGCAACCGGCAGGTCCGCCGGATGGGCGAGGCTGTGGGCAACCGTGTCGACGAGCTGCGCCGGATCCGGTTCGCGGGTCTATCGCTCGGCGATCTGGGGGAGGGGCGGGCGCGCAAGCTGAAGGCGACGGAGGTCGAGCGGCTCTGGCAGGATCGCCGCTCGCCGAAGCGATGACCGACGACGCAGCGACACCCACCCCCGACCTCGGCGACCACCGCCTCTGGGCGCTGCGCGGCGCCGTGCAGTCCGAGGCGAACGACTCGGGCTCGATCCTGGCCGCGAGCGCCGAGCTGGTCGAGGCGCTCGTGGCGCGAAACGACCTCGACCCGGACCGAGTCGTCTCGTGCATCTTCACCGCGACCGAGGATCTCGACGCCGAGTTCCCCGCCGTCGCGGCGCGGCGGCTCGGGTTCGATCGCGTGCCGCTGATCTGCGCCCGCGAGATCCCGGTCCCGGGCTCGATGCCGCGCGTCGTCCGCTCGCTGATGCACTACTACGGCCCAGCGGATCGCCCGCCCTCGCACGTCTACCTGGGGGCCACTGCCGCGCTGCGCGCGGATCTGACCTCGGCGCAGTGAACGCCGACCCGCCCGGTTCGCGACAATGACCGCGCGATGAGCACCCGGTTCGCAAAGAAGCTCGCCGAGATCCCCGGCTATCAGGCCGGCGTGCCGCAGGGCAAAGCGCCGGAGGCGGTGAAGGGCGAGGACATCGCCCAGCTCGCCTCGAACGAGTCGCCGCACGGCCCGCACCCGCAGGTCGTCGAGGCGATCGCGCGCGCGGCGAGCGCCTCGAACCGCTATCCCGACCCGGCCGCGACCCTGCTGCGCCGCCGCCTGTCCGAGCGCTTCGAGATCCCGAGCGCCGAGATCGCGGTCTCGAATGGGTCCTGCGAGATCCTCCTCGCCGCCTCGCTCGCTCTCTGCGAGCCCGGCGACGAGATCGTCTACGCCTGGCCTTCCTTCTCGATCTACCCGTACATGGCGCCGATGTCGGGCGCCCGAGAGGTCCGCGTCGCGCTGACCGGCGACCACGAGCACGACCTCGACGCGATGCTCACCGAGATAACCGCGGCGACGCAGATCGTCGTCGTATGCAATCCGAACAACCCGACCTCGACCTACATCCCGGTCGAGCGGATCGCCGCCTTCCTCGCCGAGGTGCCGGATTACGTCACGGTGATCCTCGACGAGGCCTACATCGAGTTCCAGACCGGCGACGACCCCGACGCCTCGCTCGATCTGCGCAAGGACTTCCCGAACCTCGTCTGCCTGCGGACGTTCTCCAAGTGCTACGGGCTCGCGGGCCTTCGCGTCGGCTACGCGCTCTGCTCGCCTGAGTTCCGAAACGCCGTCGATGCCGTCCGCCAGCCGTTCAGCGTCAACGCCGTCGCCCAGGCGGCGGCCGCCGAGGCGATCCGCCACCAGGACGACGCCTTCGACCGCGTCGAGCAGACGATCATCGAGCGCGTGCGGGTCGAGGAGGGCGTGCGCGCGCTCGGCCTGGCGACCGCGGACTCACAGGCGAACTTCTCCTGGATCGACCTCGGGGAGAACGACGAGGCCGAGATCGTCAACGGCCTCAAGGAGCGTGGCGTAGTCGTCCGCGCCGGCACGCCGCTCGGCGGCCCCGGCCACATCCGCGTCTCCTACGGCTCGCGCGAGCACGACGATCGCTTCCTCGCGGGCATGCGCGAACTCGTCAGGCCCGCCGAGCAGGCGCCGGGCGGATTGCGCGGCTTGTTCGGCCGTCGCTGAGCCTGCTACAAATACTTCCTGCATGCGGCGCCTTCGTACGACCCACCTGACGCCCGCGGCGCACGGCGCCGGGCTCGGTCGTGCCCTTGGGTCGTACTGGTATTGGCGATTTAGCTAGGCGTCCGGCAGGGCGAGCTCGAAAGCCGTCCATCAGCACAGGAATCATTCGCCGGGCGCCGTAGAGCGGTCCTACCTAGGCCGCACAGCTTTCTCACCGACACCGCACCGCTCATCCGAGCGCAGAGAACTTCCGAAGGACTGACCAGATGATGATCGTGATGAAAGAGGGGGCGAGCGACGAGCAGATCGCCTACGTCGCCGAACGGGTCGAGTCCGTCGGCTGCTCCGCCCACGTCTCCAAGGGGGAGCGACTGACGGTGATCGGCGCGCTCGGAGGCCCCGAGAAGGTCGCCTCGCTGCGGCTCGACGGAGCGCCGGGGGTCGATCACCTCGTGCCGATCACGAAGCCCTACAAGCTCGCCTCGACGCAGTTCCGCAAGGGTGAGCGAAGCGTCATCGAGATCGATGGCCGCAAGGTCGGTGGCGACCACTTCGGCCTGATCGCCGGGCCGTGCACGGTCGAGAGCCGCGAGCAGACGCTCGACGTCGCACGCGCCGTCTCCGAGTCGGGCGTGACGATGTTCCGCGGCGGCGCCTACAAGCCGCGCACCTCGCCGTACTCGTTCCACGGCCTCGGCGTCGAGGGACTGCGCCTGCTCGCCGAGGCGAAGGCCGAGACCGGCCTGCCGGTCGTCACCGAGCTGATGGACGCGCGCGACGTCGCCGACGTCGTCGAGGTCGCCGACGTGATCCAGATCGGCGCGCGCAACATGCAGAACTACACGCTGCTCTCCGAGGTCGGTCGGACCGGCAAGCCGGTGCTGCTCAAGCGCGGCCTCGCGGCGACGTTGGAGGAGCTGCTGATGGCGTCGGAGTACGTCCTCAAGGAGGACAACCCGAACGTGATGCTCTGCGAGCGCGGCATCCGCACCTACGAGACCGCCTACCGGTTCACGCTCGACCTGATGGCGATCCCGGCGCTCAAGGAGATGACCCACCTGCCGGTGATCGTCGATCCGAGCCATGCCGCGGGCCGGCGCGACTGGGTCGAGCCGATGTCGCTCGCGGCCGCCGCCGCCGGCGCCGACGGGATCATCGTCGAGACCCACAACGACCCGGACAACGCGATCTGCGACGGACCGCAGCAGATCCGAAGCGACGAGTTCGCCGCCTACGCCCAGCGCGTCCGCAGCGTCGTCGAGGTCGCGGGCAAGGAGCTCTCGGCCGCCTAGCCGGGAGCCCCGTCCGCCACCGAGTGACGAGCCGGACCGCCGGGCGGCGCCCGTGACGCGAGTCGCCATCCTCGGCGTCGGGCTGATCGGCGGGTCGGTCGCCCTGGCGGCGCGCGAGCGCTACGGCGCTTCCGTCGCGGGCTGGGATCGCGACCCCGCCGCCGCCGACCGCGGGGTCGAGCTCGGTGTGCTCGATGTCGCCGCCGGCTCGATCGCCGAGGCCGCCGCCGGAGCCGACCTCGTCGTCTGCGCGGCGCCGGTCGCCGAACTGCCGGCGCTGTGCATGGCAGCGCTCGACGCCTCCGACGCCGACAGCGTCGTGACCGACGTCGGTTCGACCAAGCGCGAGGTCGTCGCCGCGTGTGCCGATCACGAGGGCCGCGAGCGATTCGTCGGCGGCCATCCGCTCGCCGGCGCGGAGACCGCCGGGGTCGAGAACGCGCGCGCGGGCCTGTTCGAGGGCGCGGCGTGGTACCTGACGCCGAGCGGCGATTCCGGCGGCATCACCTACGACCGCCTGCAGCGCTTCGTGACTCGGATCGGAGCGCGCCCGCAGGCGATCGAGGCCGAGTCCCACGACCGCGTCATGGCGAGCGTAAGCCACGTCCCGCATGTGATCGCAAACGCGCTCGTGGCCGAGGCCGCGGCCGCGCTCGGGCGCGAATCCGAGCGCCTGCCGGAGGTCGGTCGGAGCTTCCGCGACACGACCCGGGTGGCCGGCGCCAACCCGGCGATCTGGGCCGACATCTTCGCCGCCAACTCTGGACCCGTCGCCGACGGCGTCGACGCCGTCGCGGAGCGACTGCGCGAGGCCGCCGAGCTGATCCGCTCGCGCGACCGCGACGAGATCGCGGCCTGGCACCGCGCGGCCCTCGACGCCCGGCGCTCGCTGCTCGAGGGTCAACTCGAGCGCGGCGAGCTGCGCGAGATCAGGATCGTCGTCGCCAACCGCCCGGGCACGGTCGCGGAGATCGCACTCGCGCTCGGCCGCGCCGGCGTCAACATCGAGGACATGGGCCTGGCACCCGCGGCGGACATGCGAACCGGCTCGATCTCGATCTGGGTCACCGGCGAGCGCGACGTCGAGCGCACTCAGGCCGTCGCCGGCGAGCTCGGTCACGCCGTCTCGGTCGTCGGGGCCGGCGGGTGAGCACGGATGGGTCGCGCACGGCTCGGTTCGAGCCCGGCTCGCTGCGCGGCGAGCTATCGCCCCCGCCCGACAAGTCGATCTCGCACCGGGCCGCGATCGTCGGAGCGATGTCAACCGGCAAGGTCGAGGTGCGGCGCTATCTCGAGTCGGCCGACACCCGCTCGACGCTTCGGGCGATCGAGGCGCTCGGAGCGCATGTCGAGGAGTCGGAGTCCCCGCTCGGCGGCGCGATCGACGTCTCGATCGAGGGCGTCGGTCTGCGAGGCGCGCGCGGGGGCGAGCCTTCCGAGCCGCTGTCGATCGACGTCGGCAACGCCGGAACGCTGATGCGGCTCCTGCCGGGCTGGCTCGCCGGTCAGCCGGCCGGCTCGTGGAGCCTCGCCGGCGACGATTCGATAGCCCGGCGACCGGTCGACCGGATCACGCGCCCCCTGGGGGCGATGGGGGCGGAGCTCGAGGCGCGCGACGGTCGCCTTCCGCCGCTCGTGCTGAGTGGCACCGCGCTGCGCGGCATCCGCTACGAGCTGCCGGTCGCGAGTGCCCAGGTCAAGTCGTGCGTGCTGCTCGCGGGGCTCACGGCGGAGGGTCCGACGACAGTCGTCGAGCCGGTGCCGACCCGCGATCACACCGAGCGGATGCTGCGCGGCGCGGGCGTCCGGGTCACCGCGCGCGAGACGGGGACCGGGATCGCCGCGAGCGGTCGTCTGCCCGGCCGCGAGATCGTTCTCGAGCCACCCGAGCGAGTCGAGCTCGGCGCTGCCGACGTCCCGGGCGATCTGTCCTCGGCGGCGTTCGCGCTCTGTGGCGCGCTGATCGCGCGTCGCTCGGACGTCGTGATCGAGGATGTCGGGCTCAACCCGACCCGCGTCGGGCTGCTCGGGATCCTCAACCGCATGGGGGCCGTGATCGAGGTCGTCGAGAGCGTGGCCGGACCCGAGCCGATCGGCCGGATCCGGGCCCGCACCTCGGCACTGCGCGGGGTGCGGGTCGGCGCGTCGGAGGTCGCCTTGGCGATCGACGAGTTGCCTTTGATCGCGCTGCTCGGATGCTTCGCCGAGGGCGCGACCGTGGTCTCCGGCGCGGAGGAGCTCCGCCACAAGGAGTCCGACCGGATCGACACCGTGGTCGAGGCGATCGGCGCTCTCGGTGGCCGGATCGAGGCGCGCCCGGACGGCTTCAAGGTCGAGGGAACCGGCGGGATCGACGGCGGCACGATGCGCTCGTCGGGCGACCACCGCCTCGCGATGCTCGGGGCGGTCGCCGGCATGGCATCTCGCGACGGGGTCGAGGTCGTCGGCATGGACGCCTGCGAGGTCAGCTACCCCGGCTTCGAGAGCGACCTCGCGGCGCTCGTCGCGTGAGCCCGCCGTGTCGAGCAAGGCCGATCTATCCTCGCCGCCTCCCCTGATGGTGATCGCAATCGATGGACCGGCGGGAGCCGGCAAGTCAACCGTCGCCCGCGCCGTGGCCGCGCGGCTCGGCTTCACGTACCTCGACACGGGCGCGATGTATCGCTGCGTCGCGCTCGCTGCTCGCCGCAACGACACCTCGCTCGACGACGAGAAGGCGCTCGGTCTGCTGGCACGCTCGATCAGACTCGAGCTCGACGGCGAGCGCGTAGCGCTCGACGGTGCCGACGTGGGCGAGGAGATCCGGACGCGCGAGGTCTCCGACGCCGCCTCACAGGTCGCGGTCCACCCGGCCGTCCGCGAGGCGATGGTGACGCTGCAACGCCGCCAGGTCGAGACGGGCGGCTGGGTCGCCGAGGGTCGCGACATCGGCACCGTCGTCGCCCCTGAGGCGCCGCTGAAGATCTTTCTCGACGCGAGCCCCGAGGAGCGCGCCCGCCGCCGCGCGGCCGAGACGGGGGCCGAGCTCGAGGCGACGCTCGCCGACCTCATCGCTCGCGACGCGCGCGACTCCGCGCGCGCCACCGGCGCGCTCGCCGCCGCTCGCGATTCCGTCCGTCTCGACACGACCGGGCTCGACGCCGACGGCGTCGCCGAGCGCGTCGTCGAGCTGGCGCGCGAGCGCGGATTGACGGAAGCGCGATGAGCGTGAACCCGCTGCCGACGATCGCGGTCGTCGGATTCCCGAACGTCGGCAAGTCGACGTTGATCAATCGGCTGACGCAGAGCCGCGAGGCCGTCGTTCACCCCGAGGCCGGGGTCACCCGCGACCGCAAGGCGCTCGAGACGGAGTGGAACGGCGTCCGCTTCCGCCTGCTCGACACCGGCGGCGTCGACCTCGAGGCCGCCGACTCGCTGTCGCGCCAGATCCAATCCCAAGCGCGACTCGCGATCGACGAGGCCGACGCGGTGATGCTGGTGCTCGACGCGAAGGCCGGGCTGCGCGCCGGAGATGCTGAGGTCGCACAGATCCTGAGGCGATCGGACTCGCCGGTCATCGTCGCGGCCAACAAGGTCGACGGACCCGCCGACGAGCCGGGGGCCGCCGAGCTCCACGGGCTCGGTCTCGGCGCGCCGATCGAGGTCTCGGCGGCGCAGGGTCGCGGCACCGGCGACCTGCTCGACCGCATCGCCGAGATCGCGCGCGGGGTGCCGGCGCCGGAGCCGCGCGGCGAGGACGACCCGCCACGGCTCGCGGTGATCGGCCGCCCGAACGTCGGCAAGTCCTCGCTCGTCAACAGGCTGCTCGGGTCCGAGCGCGTCATCGTCTCCGACCTCGCGGGGACGACCCGCGACGCGATCGACGTCCCGCTGCGCTTCCGTGACCGCGATCTCGTCCTGGTCGACACGGCCGGGCTCCGCCGGCGCTCGAAGGTGGCCGGAACGGTCGACTACTACGCCCAGGTGCGCTCCGAGCGCGCCGCCGAGCGCGCCGACACGGCGATCCTCGTCTGCGACGCGATCGAGGGCGTGACGTCCGAGGACCTGCGCGTCGCGGACCTCGCGATGCGGACCGGCTGCGCCACGGTCGTCGCGCTCAACAAGTGGGACGAGACCCAGACCGACCTCGAGGACGCGAAGGCGCGGATCGCCAAGCGACTGCGCCAGCGCCCGGCCGTGATCGCGATCTCGGCGCTCACGGGGCGTGGCCTCGACCGCCTGCTCATCGAGGCGCTCGCGGTGTCGGACCGGCGCGCCGAGCGGATCCCGACCCCGCAGCTCAACCGCTTCGTCGCCGAGGTCGTCGCCCGCCGGCCGCCGCCGCAGCGTCGCGGCCGGCGACTGCGCCTCTACTACGCCGCCCAGGTCGAGACGCGCCCGCCGCGGATCGCGATCCAGATCAACGATCGCCGGCTCGTTTCGCGCGATTGGGTCTTCCATCTCGAGAACCGGATCCGCGACCGCTACGCGATGCACGGCGTTCCGCTGATAATCGACCTGATCCCGAAGCCGGGACGGGACGAGGATCGATGAAGAGACTGGGGATAGGAGCGGTCGTCCTGATCGCCTACGCGGCGCTCTGCGTCGTGATCGCGGTCGGCGTGCCCGATCCGCGTTGTCCCGAGGGCGAGTGCGCGCCGCCCGACGACGCCGTCGGGCTCGTCCCGGCCGACGCGCTCGCCTACGCCCACGCCGACCTCTCCGAGGACTCCGAGGAGCTGGCGGACGGGTTGGCCGTCGTGGCGGAACTGCCGCAGACGAGCTCTGAGCTCGCCCGGCGCGCCCAGGCGGTGATCGCGCTCCCCGACCTCGGCGGCGTCGGGTTCGAGGAGGACATCGCGCCGTGGATCGGCGAGGAGGCGGCCGTCGCGCTGATCGCGTCGTCCGGCGGCCCCCCGGAGCCGTTGCTGCTGCTGGAGATCGCCGATCGCCAGGGCGCCGAGGATTTCGCCTCGGGTCTCGGTGCCTCGCGGCAGACGATCGAGCTCGACGGTGTGACGATCGACGTCGACGCGCGCGGCACGGCTCGCGCGGCGATCGCCGGCTTCCTCGCGGTCGGGCCCGAGCAGGCGGTTCGCCGCGCGGCTGAGACCGCGGCCGGCGGCGCGAGCGGATCGCTCGGCGCCGACCCGGCGCTCGCGCTCGCGCAGGAGGAGCTGCCGGCGGCGAGGGTCGCCGATCTGTTCATCTCGCGCGACGGGATCGAGACGCTGGTCGGCGAGCCGCGCGCCCCGCTCGCGACCTTCGCGCCGTTCGTCGCTCCGGCGTCCTCTCAAGGCTTCTTCGCCGCGGTGGGCGCCGACCCCGGCAGCCTGCGGATCGAGGCGCTGAGCGTGATCGATCCCGAGCTCGACGACGCCGAGCCGTCGTTCTTCTCCGCCTTCCCGGGCTTCGAGCCCGAGCTCGATTCGCGGATCCCAGCCGACGCGCTGGCCTACGTCGGCGTGGGTGACCCCGGGAACACCTTCGGGGCCCTGCTCGAGCAGGCGACCTCCAGCGCGCCCGACATCGCCGCGGGGTTCGACGAGCTCGCGCGACGCATCGGGTCGCGCGACGTTGATCCCGCACCCGCCCTGCAGCGCGCCTTCGTGGGTGAGGCCGCGCTCGCGCTTTTGCCGCCGATCGCGGCTGAGGAGTCCGATCCGGAGGCGGCCGTGAGTCCCGTGCCGAGCCTCGCCCTGATCGCCGAGCTCGCGGACCCCGACGGCGCCCGCGAGGCGCTCGCGGCGCTCCAGATACCGCTCGCCGAAGCGCTCGGCGGCGGCGTCGGAGGCGCGAGCTTCGAGGAGACGGAGATCGAGGGCGTGACCGCGAGCTCGATCGAGATCAGCCCGACGCTGTCGGTCGCATACGCGATCGCGGGCGAGACCCTCGCCGCGGCGTCCTCCCAGGCCGCGCTCGGCGAGCTGATCGGCGGGGACGGCGGCCTGGCCGGCAGCGAGCGCTTCGAGCGCGCGCTGGGGGGCACCCCCGGAGAGCCGCTCCTGAGGCTCTATCTCGACCTCGCCGGTCTCATCGGCCTCGGCGAGCGGTTCGGCCTCGGTGCCGACCCGGTCTATGCCCAATTGGCGCCCGAGATCCGGCTCCTGCAGGCGCTCGGGCTGACCGTCTCGCGCGACGGCGACCTGCTTCGCACGGACCTCGATCTGCTGGTCGCCGAGGCGGACTGACGTCAGCTCCGGGGTATCCGGATACCCTCGCGGGATGCCCAAGAGCCATCTCTTCACCTCTGAATCCGTCACCGAAGGCCACCCGGACAAGATCTGCGACCAGATCTCCGACGGGGTGCTCGACGCGGTTCTGGCGGAGGATCCGGAGGGCCGGGTGGCCTGCGAGACGCTCGTCAACACCGGTCTGGTGGTCGTCGCGGGCGAGATCTCGACCGACGTCTATGTCGACATCCCGAAGATCGCTCGCGACACGCTGAGACGGATCGGCTACGACCGTGCCAAGTACGGCTTCGACGCCGAGACGTGCGCCGTCATGACCGCGATCGACGAGCAGTCGGCCGACATCGCGGCGGGCGTCGACGAGGCGTGGGAGGTCCGCTCGGACTCCAGCGACGATGACGAGCTCGACCTCGCCGGCGCCGGCGACCAGGGGATGATGTTCGGCTACGCGACGCGCGAGACGCAGACGCTGATGCCGATGCCGCTCCAGATCGCGCACACCCTCTCGCGCCGTCTGTCGAGCGTTCGCAAGTCCGGTGAGCTCGACTACCTGCGTCCCGACGGCAAGACCCAGGTGACGATCCGCTACGAGGACGACCAGCCGGTCGAGGTGGTCAAGGTCCTGATCTCGACCCAGCATCGCGACGGGATCGAGCACGCGACGCTCAAGCGCGATCTGTGGAGCGACGTGGTCGAGCCGGTCCTCGCCGAGGGCTACTCGGGCATCTTCGACGAGAACCGCCTCTTCGACGAGTTCCTCGTCAACCCGACCGGCAAGTTCGTGATCGGCGGCCCGATGGGTGACGCCGGCCTGACCGGTCGCAAGATCATCGTCGACACCTACGGCGGTGCGGCTCGCCACGGGGGCGGCGCGTTCTCGGGCAAGGACCCGTCGAAGGTCGATCGCTCGGCCGCCTACGCCGCGCGCCACGTCGCCAAGAACGTCGTCGCCGCCGGTCTCGCCGATCGCTGCGAGGTCCAGGTCGCCTACGCGATCGGCGTCGCGCACCCGGTCTCGATCATGGTCGAGACGTTCGGCACCGGGAAGCTCGACGACGAGGAGCTCGTCGATCTCGTCCGCGGTGAGTTCGACCTGCGCCCGGCGGCCTTCCGCAAGTACCTCGACCTGCACCGCCCGATCTACTCGCCGACCGCCGCCTACGGGCACTTCGGTCGCGAGGAGGAGAACTTCACATGGGAGCGCACGGATCGCGTCGATGCGCTCCGCCGGGCCGCGGGGATCGAGACGGGCGAGCTCGAGGCGGCCGCGCAGGCCTAGCCCGGTCCCGCTCGCGCGGCGGCCGTCACCCGCCGCGCGAGCACCTACCGTGGATCGGCTCATGTCGATCGCCCGAGTCGAACCGCTGACCCGCGCCCGCGCGCTGCGCGGGCCGTTCGACTACCTGATCGGCGAGCGCCTCGGCGGGGTCGAGGTCGGCGAGCTGCTGCTGGTCCCGTTCGGGCCGCGACGGATCCCGGGGGTCGTGACCGAGCTCGCCGCGGAGTCCGAGCTACCGCGCGAGCGCCTCGCCGAGCCGATCCGCTCGCTCGGTGTCGCGACCCCGGCCGAGCTCGTCGAGCTCGCCGCGTGGATGGCCGACGAGTACTGCTCGACGGTCTCGCGCTCGCTCGAGCTCGTGCTGCCGCCGGGCTCGGGCGGTTCGGGCGCCGGCGCCCGGCCGCGCAGCGAGAAGTCGGCGCGGATCACCGACGCTGGTCGCGAGGCCCTTGTATCGGCGCGGCTCGGCGAGCGACAGCGCGTCGCCCTGGAGACGCTGGCGGCGGCGCCTGAGGGTCACCTCGATCCGGCGGGGCTGCGCCGCGCCGGCCTCAGCGCCGATGCGCTTCGGCGGCTCGAGGCGCGCTCGCTGCTCGTCCTCGAGCGCGGGCAGCGACGGATGCGGCCGACGAACATCGCGGTCGGCTCACCGTCGCGACGCGTCGAGCCGACGCCCTCGCAGGCCGCCGCGCACGCCGCCATCGTCGGGCGCCTCGACGCCGGTGGCGGCGAGCTGCTCGTCTGGGGCGTGACCGGGTCGGGCAAGACCGAGGTCTACCTTGGCGCCGCGCAGGCCGCGCTCGAGCGCGGGCGCGGCGCGATTGTGCTCGTCCCGGAGATCGGCCTGACCCCGCAGACGGTCACCCGCTTCGAAGCGCGCTTCGGCGAGCGGGTCGCGGTGCTCGGATCGCACCTGACCGACGCCGAGCGACGCGATGAGTGGGAGCGCATGCGCACGGGCGAGGCGCGGGTCTGCGTCGGCCCGCGTTCGGCCGTCTTCGCCCCGATCGCCGACCTCGGTCTGATCGTGATCGACGAGGAGCACGAGGCGGCCTACAAGCAGGAGGGCGATCCGCGCTACGACGCCCGCGAGGTCGCGGCGCGGCGCGCGCGCAACGCCGGTGCCGTGCTCGTCGCCGGGTCGGCGACCCCGCGCCCGGAGAGCTGGCTGCGGATGGACCGGGTCGAGCTGCGCGAGCGCGCGAGCGGCCGGCCGCTGCCGCCCGTGGAGATCCTCGACATGCGCGCCGAGCGCGGCGGCCCGCTCCATCCGGAGTCGCGACGCGCGCTCGCCGAGCTCGGGCCCGACGGCAAGGCGATCGTCCTCGTTCCGCGGCGCGGCTGGTCTCCGCACGTCTCCTGCCGTACGTGCGGTCGCGCCTGGGGCTGTCCGAGCTGCGACGTCTCGCTCGTCCTGCATCGCGCGACCGGCCGGATGGTCTGTCATCACTGCAACCACATCGAGCCGATCCCGACCGACTGCCCGGACTGCGGTTCACGCGGCGTCGCGCAGCACGGGTCCGGCTCGGAGCGGATCGAGGCCGTGATCCGCGACCTCGTCACGCCGATCCCGGTCGGCCGGCTCGACGCGGACGCGGCTCGCGGCCGTCACGCGCGCATCCTCAAGGCGTTCGGCGACGCCAGGGCCGGGGTGCTTGTGGGGACCCAGATGATCGCCAAGGGTCACGACTTCCCCGACGTCTCGCTCTGCGTCGTGCTCGACGCCGACGCGACCCTGCGCTTCCCCGACCTGCGCGCCGAGGAGCGCACCTTCTCACTCGTCTCCCAGGTCGCGGGACGCAGCGGGCGCGGGGGGGAGGGCCGGGTCCTGGTCCAGACCCTCGCCCCGGACGCCGATGCGATCCGCCGCGCCGCCGCCCACGATGCCCCCGGCTTCCTCGCCGGCGAGCTCGAGCGGCGCCGGGCGCTCTCCTACCCGCCCTATGGCCATCTCGTCCGGATCGATCTCTCAGCGCCCGACGAGGCCGATGTCGAGCGAACCGCCGCGGCGCTCGCCTCCGACGTCTCCGCCCGCTTGCCCGGCGACGCGCAGCTGCTCGGTCCGGCGCCGCGCTTCCGGCTCCGCGACCGCCACCGTCGCCAGATCCTCGTCAAGGCGGCACGCCGTCCCGCGGCGGTGGAGGCCGTCCGGGGAGCGATCGAGGAGGCCGCGGCGGCGCGGCGGCTCCAGGGCGTCGCGACGGCCGTCGACGTCGAGCCCGTATGAGCGACCCGGCCTAGAATCGCCGACGATGGCCGCAGCCGACCACCCACGTGAGAACGAGGAGCTCGAAGGCGAGCCCGACACGGAGGTCGCCCAGGAGCACGCGGGGGAACTCGACGACGAGGCGCGTCGGCGCCGTTCGGAGGCCTTCGCCCAGATCGTCACGTTCGGCAACCCGGCGCTCAAGTCACGCGCCTCGGCCGTGACCGAGTTCGGCCCCGAGCTCGCGGCGGAGGGCGAGCGGATGATCGGCCTGATGCACGACGCGGTCGGCGTCGGCCTCGCCGCTCCCCAGCTCGGCATCCTGCGCCGCATGCTCGTCTTCCAGTCGGGCCCGGACGCGCGCCCCGAGGCTCTCGTCAACCCCGAGTTCGAGTGGCTCTCCGACGAGACGGAGCTCGGTCTCGAGGGCTGTCTCAGCCTGCCGCGGATCGCGGTCGACGTCGAGCGCTCGCTGCACGCCGTCGTCCGCGCCCAGGACGTGAGCGGTGAGCCGCTGCTGATCGAGGCGTCGGGGTTCGAGGCTCGCGTGCTCCAGCACGAGATCGACCACATAAACGGCGTCCTGATGCTCGACCGCTCGCCGCGCTCCCAGCGCCGCGCCGCCCTCAGGGCGCTCCGCGAGGGCGTCGCCTACCACCCGGACCCCGAAGTCGAGTCCGAGCTCGAAGAGCCGGAGCGAGAGCCCGCTTGAGGCTCGCCTATCTCGGGACGTCGGACTTCGCCGCCGACGTGCTCGGCCGCCTCGCGGACAGTCGCCACGAGGTCGTGCTCGTCGTCTCCCAGCCCGACCGCCGCAAGGGCCGGGGCCGGAAGCTGGCGCCGCCGCCGGTCGCCGAGCGGGCCCGCAAGCTCGATCTCGAGCTCGTCCAGACCGCTTCGGTGAACCGGGACGAGGGCGCGGCGCCGGTCCTCGCGGCCGGCGTGGACGTCGCCGTGGTCTGCGCGTTCGGCCAGCTGATCGCCGAGCCGATCCTCGGCTCGCTCGAGCTGCTCAACGTGCATCCGTCGGCGCTGCCGCGCTGGCGCGGAGCGGCCCCGATCGAGCGCTCGATCATGGCCGGCGACAAGACGACGGCGGCGGCGATCATGCGGCTGGTGCGCGAGCTCGACGCCGGCCCGGTCGCGCTCGCCACCGAGGTCGAGATCGGCCCCCGCGAGGACTTCGGCTCGCTGTCGGCGAGGCTGGCGGGGCTCGGGGGCGAGCTGCTCGTCAGCGCGCTCGACCGGCTCGAGGCCGGCGAGCTCGAGTTCACCGAACAGGAGGCCGACGGCGTGACCTACGCCGAGAAGATCACGGCCTCCGACCGACTGCTCGACCCGGGGTCGACCGCCGTCGAGCTCGACCGCCGCGTCCGTGCCCTCCATCCCCACATCGGCACGGCGCTCGCACTCGCCGGTGACGAGCGCCTCGGTGTCCTCGAGGCCCGCCCCTGGGACGGCAACGCCGGCCCCGCGGCCGGCGAGCTCGGAGCCGTCGACGGAGCGCTGCTTCTGGGGACCCGGGAGGGTGCGCTCGAACTGCTCGTCGTGCGGCCGCCCGGCAAGCGCGAGATGCGGGCGGCCGACTACCTGCGCGGCCGCGAGCTCCCATCGCTGGCCTGAGCCCGCGTCGTCGCCCAGCGGCGTGACTACGATCGCCTGGATGGAGGCGGGTCAGAGCAAGGCCGAGAAGCTGCCGCGACCCGGCTGCCCGTCGTGTGGGGAGCCGTGGCTTCGCCCGACCCAGCTCCCCGGTCGCTACCGCTGCGTCTTCTGCCTCCAGCGCTTCGAGCTCGTCTCGCAGTGCGACAACTGCGGCGAGCATCAGACGATCGTGCGGATGAAGGCTGACGAGGACCTGCTCTGCCAGCACTGCGGCCGCTCGATGCTGAGGCCGGTCTGATGGCCGCGCGCGAGCTTCCTCAGGGCATCCAGGTCGCGCCGTCGATTCTCGCCTCCGACTTCGCGCGGCTCGGGGAGCAGGTCGATGCTGTGCTCGCCGCCGGCGCGCGCGTCATCCACGTCGACGTGATGGACGGGCACTTCGTCCCGCCGATCACGATCGGCCCGCTCGTCTGCGCCTCGATCGCCGACCGGGTGCACGACGCGGGCGGCTTCGTCGACGTCCACCTGATGGTCGAGCGCCCGAGCGACCACATCGCCGAGTTCGCGCGCGCGGGTGCCGACTCGATCTCCTTCCACGTCGAGGCCGACCCGCACGCGCACCGCACCGCGGCGGCGATCCGTGAGGCGGGTTGTCTCGCCGGGATCGCGATCAACCCGGGGACGCAGGTCGAGTCCGTCGCCGCACTCGGCGGCGCGGTCGATTTCGCGGTCGCGATGAGCGTCAATCCGGGCTGGGGAGGCCAGGCGTTCATCCCCGAGTCGCCCGCGAGGCTCGAGCGTCTGCGCGAGCTGCTGCCCGAGGTCGCTCTCGAGGTCGACGGCGGCGTCGACGCGAGGACCGCGGGCCCTGTGGCGGCGGCCGGGGCGACCCTCCTGGTCGCCGGCTCGGCCGTCTTCGGCGCCGAGGACCCCGCGGCCGCCTTCGAAGCGATCCGCAGCGCCGCGGAGGACGGGGCGGGCTAGCTCCGCGCGCGTGGACCGGCGCTGCCGGCCGCCGACAGGGCACCCGCGACCTCCTGCCACCAGGCGCGTCGCTCCGGATCGAGGTCGGCCTTCGCCATCCGCCGCACGCACCACTCGGAGACGCGACGCCGGTCGCCCGACGCGACGAGCCCCTCGCCAGTCACCGCGACGCGACCGTCGGCGAGCTGGACGAGGCTCCCGGCGGAGTCGCGCCTCGTCCGGAGCACGTGGATCACGTCGGCGTCGTCGATCGCCGTCGGCGCCCCGGAGTCGCCGTCGGTCCGCTCGTCCCATGGACGCACCGTGAATATCTGCGGCGCCGAGCGGACCGGCGGCGCGGGGACCGCGGCCCGGCCGAGCGGGCCCATACGCCACCGCCCGAGCAGTTGCTCGACATCGCTCAGCACGGCCTGGCGCGCGATCACGTGGAGCTCGTCCCCCGCCTCGATCGCCGTCGAGCCGCGCGGGGGGATTCCCGTATCGCCGCGGACGATCACGTGGACGAGGGCCTCGCGCGGGAGCTCGAGGTCGCGGATGAGCTGCCCGACCGCGGCGTCGCCATCGCGCACCCGGTGGATCAGCGACTCACCGCCGAGCCGGCGGATGATCCCCGTCTCGATGATCGGCTTCGGCAGCGCGGGCTCCTGTGTCGTCAGCCCGAGTCGCTCGGCGAGGGGCTCGAAGGTCGCTCCCTGGACGAGCGTCGAGGTCAGGACGACGAAGAAGATGATGTTGAAGATCACCTCGGCGTCGGCGATGCCCGCGACCACCGGGAAGGTCGCAAGCCAGATCGGGATCGCCCCGCGCAGTCCCGCCCAGCCCAGCATGAGTCGTTCGCGGACGTTGAAATCGGTGAACAGCGTCGCTGCGAGCGCCGCGACGGGCCGCGCGAGGAAGATCAGGACCGCCGACAGCCCGAGCGCGGGCAGGGCGACGTCGGCGAGCCCGCTCGGGAAGACGAGCAGCCCGAGCAGCGCGAAGAGGGAGATCTGCGACACCCATGAGAGCCCCTGGTGGAAGGCGATCACGGTCCCCTTCGCCGGGACGGATCCCGTGCCCAGGATCAGGGCCGCGAGGTAGACCGCCAGGAACCCGGACCCATGGGCGACGTCCGCGAGGCCGTAGGCGAGGGCCATGGTCGCGATCGACGCGACGGGGTAGAGCCCCGGCGTCGGCAGGTCGAGGTTGCGGAACGCCCACCTGGCGGCGAGACCGACCGGGATGCCGATCAAACCGATCAGCAGCTCGGTCACGAAGTCGAAAGCCATGTCCGGGAAGCCGTAGGACGGGATCTCGATCCACTCGATGAACCCGACGACGAGCAGCAGGGCGATCGGGTCGTTCATCCCCGACTCCCCCTCGAGCGCGCGGGCCAGCTTGCGCCGCAGCGTCGAGCCGCGCAGAACGGCGAAGATCGCGGCGCTGTCGGTCGCGGCCACGGCGCTGCCGACGATCAGGCCACCGAGCAGCGAGAGGTCGAAGAAGACGTAGGCGGCGACCCCGGCGATCAGCGCCGTGACGAGCGTGCCGACGAACGCGAGCGAGACCGCGATCCCGAGCACGGGGCGGATCTCGCTCCAGCCCGCCGCCAGCCCGCCCTCGAACAGGATCAGGATCAGCGCGATCGTCCCGAGCGTGCGCGTCAGCTCGGTGTCGGAGAACTCGACGCCTCCAGGGCCCTCCGAGCCGATCAGGATCCCGAGCGCGAGGAAGAGGAGCAGGCCGGGAACGCGGACCCGGTCGGCCGCCTTCGCGGCGATCAGGCCGGCGCCGAGCAGCAGCCCGGCGACGAGGATGATCTGGCCGTCGCTCACAGGCCGGCGTCCTCGCTGAGCCGGAGCTGCGCGGTCCGCTCGTCGCGCTCCGACAGGCGCCCGGCGCCGCTGCGTGCTCGGGGGTAGAGCACCGCGAGCGCCGCGAAAAGGGCCAGGGCCGCGCCGAGGAAGCCGGTCTCGACGCGGAGCGCCGGCTCCAGCGGACCGGCGACGCACCAGGCCAGGAAGGCGACCGCGGCACCGAGCCAGCACGCGGCGGCCGCGCGGGCGAGACCCCCGGCGAGAGCGGCCTGGCTGAGCGTCGTCGAGGCGAGATAGAGCCCCATCCCCGCCGCGACGAGGCAGAGCTCGCCGCGGCCGTAGGTGAACTCGTCCGAGAACGCGAGCTGCATGACGGCCGGGCCGACGAGCAGCAGCCCGGCGATGACGGCGACCGTGAAGCCCGAGATCGCCACCAGGACCGTGCGTACCGCGCGGTCGAACTCGGTCTCGGAGTCGGCGCCGCCCTGGGCGTGCAGGCGCGTCAGGTGGGGGAGGATGCTCGTCGAGACGCCCTGGAAGACGACGAGCGGCGCCCGGGCGACCATCAGCACGTTGAAGACGAACCCCGCGAGCGCCGCGCCCTCGATCGAGCTGACGAGCAGCGGTCCGGCGTTCAGGAGCGTCTGCTCGGCGGCCATCACACAGAGGACCGCCGCTGCGAAGCCGGTTCCCGAGCCTGATCGCTCCTCGGTCGGGTCGTCGATCGGCGCCGGTGCCGGACCACCGCGTACGAGCGCGATCGGCACGACGACGAGGCTGATGAACGGCGCCGCGACGATGCCGAGCGCGACGACGGTCTGGCCCGATGCGATCCCGAGCGCGACGAGCAGCGCGAAGGCGGCGCGGCCGAGCGACTCGCAGATGATGATCGCCGCGACGGCCCCGAAACGGCGGCGGCCGGCCATGTAGCCGCGGGCGAAGAAGCTAGCCGCGAACGCCAGGACCGCGACGACCAGGATCCAATAGAGGGTCTCGTTGCCGTCGAGCAGGTCGTCGGTCAGCGGCTCGCGAAAGGCCAGCGCCGCGGCCAGCCAGCCGATCGCGACGACGGCCTCGATCCGCGCGGCGGCGAGGATCGCGCGTCGCGGCGAGGCGCCGTGGGCCTCGCGCTCGGAGATCGACCGCGACAGCAGCTGCTCGACCGGCCGGTGCAGGACCGAGATCAGGACGAAGACCGCGGACCACAGGACGACGACCTGTCCGTAGTCCTCGGCGCTCAGGTTGTGGGCGGCGAGCGAGAAGTAGACGTACGTCGTCAGTCCCGCCAGGCCGATGCCGACCGACAGGCCTCCGGCCGAGCGGGCGAAGCGCCGAGTCTCGGTTCCCGTCTCACCGTCCGAAGTCGCCGCCACCGTGGCACGGTATCTGCCATCGCGGCGTGGCCGCGCTGCGCACCCCGCGCCTCGGCCTACCCTCATCCCGTGACCGTCGCGTCCCCGACCGACCGCGATGCGGCCGCCCTGGCCCGGGCGCTGGAGCTCGCGGAGCGCGGGCGCGGCCACGTGAGCCCGAACCCGATGGTCGGCTGCGTGATCCACACCGCTTCCGGCGAGCTCGCCGGTGAGGGCTACCACGCGCGGATCGGCGACCTCCACGCCGAGGCGGCCGCGATCGAGGACGCGAGGGGCCGCGGAGCCGACGTCCGTGGCGCGACGCTCTACGTCACCCTCGAGCCCTGCGCCCACCACGGCCGCCAGCCGCCCTGCACCGAGGCGATCATCGCCGCCGGGATCGCCGAGGTCGTGATCGCATCCGGGGATCCGAGCTCGAAGGCCGACGGGGAGGGGCCGCGCCGGCTCGAGAACGCCGGCGTGCGCGTGCGGTTCTCGGGTGGTGACGCCGAGCACGCGGCGCGAGCACTCAACCAGCCGTTTCGAAAGCACTCGCGGACCGGACGCCCGCTCGTCGTCCTCAAGTCGGCGATGACGCTCGACGGGCGCACCGCGACCGCCTCCGGTGACTCGCGCTGGATCTCCGGCGAGCGCAGTCGCGCGCTCGTCCACGAGTGGCGCGCCGAGCTCGACGCGGTCGCGGTCGGGATCGGCACCGCTCTCGCCGACGATCCGCTGCTCACGGCGCGCGATGTCGCCGACCCGGGGGCGGTCGACGGGCCGCGTCGCGTCGTCTTCGACTCGGCCGCGAGGCTCCCGCTCGGCTCGCGCCTGCTCGCGACCGCCCGCGAGCACCCGCTGACGATCCTGACCGGGCCCGCGGCCACGCCCGAGCGCATCGAGGAGTTCCGCTCCGCCGGCGCCGAGGTGGTCGAGCTCCCCTCACGTGGCCCGGCCGCGCTCGGCGAGGGGCTCGACGCGCTCGGCGAGCTCGGGGTCACCTCGATCCTGCTCGAGGGCGGCGCGACCCTCGCCGGCGCCTTCCGCGATGCGGACGAGCTCGACGAGCTGCGCCTCTTCATCGCCCCACTCGTCCTCGGGGGCGCCGACGCCCATCCCGTGCTCGGCGGCCGCGGCGCGACGACGATCGACGATGCGTTGCGCGCCGGCTCGCTTCGCGCCGAGGCCAGCGGCGAGGACCTGCTCGTCCGCGCGACGCTCAGGGAGTGGTGAGGTGTTCACAGGCCTGGTGAGGGAGATCGGTGAGGTGCTGCGCGTCGACCGCGACGCCGACGGCGCGAGGATCTGGGTCCGCTGCGAGCTGGCCGGGGAGCTCGCCGACGGCGACTCGGTCTCGACCTCGGGCGTCTGCCTGACCGTCGCCTCGCTCGAGGACGGCGCCTACCGCGCCGACGTGATCAACCAGACGCTCCGCGTCAGCTCGCTGGGTTCGCTCGAGACGGGTTCGCGGGTCAACCTCGAACCGGCGCTGCGCGCCGGCGAGGCGCTCGGCGGGCACATCGTCCAGGGCCACGTCGACGGACTCGCGCGGGTGACGGAGTCACGGCCCGACGGTTTCTCGACGAAGCTCGAGCTCGAGCTGCCGCGTGAGCTTCGTCACCTCGTCGTCGAGCACGGATCGATCACGCTGGACGGCGTGTCGCTGACTATCTCCGCCCTGACCCGTCACGGTCTCGAGGTCTCGTTGATCCCCGAGACGCTGGAGCGGACGACGCTGGGCACGAAGCGGGTCGGCGACGAGCTGAACGTCGAGGTCGACGTCGTGGCGCGGTACGTCGAGCGAATGAGCTCGGCATGGGAGAATCGAGGCAGGTGATCTTCAGATGACAGACAACGAGCAGGGGAACCCGCGGGGGTCCGCGACCACGGCCACTCCGTTCTCGACCATCGAGGAGGCGATCGAGGAGATCCGCCAGGGCCGGATGGTCGTCGTCTGCGACGACGAGGACCGCGAGAGCGAGGGCGACCTGACGATGGCCGCCCAGTTCGCGACGCCCGAGTCGATCAACTTCATGGCCAAGGAGGCCCGCGGGCTGATCTGCCTCGCGCTCGAGTCCGCGCGTTGCGAGGAGCTCGGCCTCGACCTGATGGCGGCCAAGAACGAGGCGCCGCTCCAGACCGCGTTCACGGTCTCGATCGAGGCCCGCGAGGGCGTCACGACCGGCATCTCGGCCGCTGATCGCGCCCAGACGATCCAGGTCGCGGTCGATCCCCGCTCGCGACCCCGCGACCTCGTCCAGCCCGGTCACGTCTTCCCGCTCAAGGCCAAGTCCGGCGGCGTCCTCGAGCGCACCGGCCACACCGAGGCCGCGGTCGATCTCGCGCGCCTCGCCGGTGTCATCCCGGCGGGCGTGATCTGCGAGATCATGAACGAGGACGGCTCGATGGCCCGCGTCAAGGACCTCGTCGGCTACTGCGAGCGCCACGGACTCAAGATGGTCACGGTCGCCGACCTGATCGCCTACCGGCGGCGGACCGAGAAGCTCGTCGAGCGCGTCGTCTCGACCGCGATGCCGACCGAGTACGGCGACTTCTCGGTCGTCGGCTATCGCTCGCTCGTCGACGACAAGCATCACGTCGCGATGGTCAAGGGCGAGGTCGACGGCCGCTCCGACATCCTCGTGCGCGTCCATTCCGAGTGCCTGACCGGCGACGTCTTCCACTCGCTGCGCTGCGACTGCGGCTCCCAGCTCGCCGCCGCGCTGGCCCAGATCGAGGCCGAGGGGTCGGGCGTCCTGCTCTACCTCGCCCAGGAGGGGCGCGGGATCGGGCTGCTCAACAAGCTCCGCGCCTACAAGCTCCAGGAGGAGGGTCGCGACACCGTCGACGCCAACCTCGAGCTCGGGCTGCCCGCGGACCTGCGCGACTACGGGATCGGCGCCCAGATCCTCTCCGACCTCGGGTTGACCTCGATCCGGATCCTGACCAACAACCCGAAGAAGATCCTCGGCCTCGAGGGCTACGGGCTGTCGGTCACCGAGCAGGTGCCGATCGAGACACCTTCGAACCCGCACAACGAGCGCTACCTGGCCGCCAAGCGCGACCGCATGGGCCACCGCCTGCACCACCAGGGCCTGCCGCTCGACGAGGAGATGATCCACGAGGAGCATCGCCAGGACGTCGAGCGCGAGGCGCTCGCAACACGAGAGCGACCGGGTGCGCCCGGCGAGGAGGAGAGCCGATGAGCGCAGCCGCCGACGAGAGCTTCGACGAGCGCGTCTTCGCGCTCTGCGTCGCGAACTTCTACCCCGACCTCGCCGAGCGGCTGGTCAACTCCGCGACCGAGGCGTTCCTCGACGGCGGGGTCGCTCCGAGCTCGCTGGTCACCTACGAGGTCCCCGGCGCCTTCGAGCTCCCGACGGCCGCGAAGTGGTGCGCCGAGACGGGCCGCTTCGACGGCGTCGCGTGCCTCGGCGCCGTGATTCGCGGCGAGACGAGCCACTACGACCACGTCTGCGACGAGGCCGCGCGCGGGATCGGCGCCGTCGCCCGCGAGACCGGGGTCCCGGTCGCCTTCGGACTGCTGACGTGCGAGACCCGCGAGCAGGCCGAGGAGCGCGCCGGCGGCGGTAAGCGAGATCAGGGCCGAAACGCCGCCGTGACGCTGCTGCGGATGAGCGAGCTGCGCGCCGAGCTCGGCCGGCGCTGAGCCCTTCGCGGGCGATCCCGGGCGAGCCCCGGATCGCCCGCTAGGATTGCGCGTCCGATGGCGAAGGTCTGTCACAACTGCGGCAAGAAGCCGGCGTTCGGGAACTCCCGCAGCCACTCGATGGTCGCGACCCGCCGCCGCTTCAACCCGAACCTCCAGAAGGTCCGGATCGACGATTCGGGTAGCCCGCGCCGCGTCTACGTCTGCACCCGCTGCCTCAAGGCCGGCAAGGTCCGAAAGCACGTCTGATCGGGTCGCCCTGGTGGCCCGCCCAGTCGAACCGGTCGAGCGCTCGATCGAGAGGTTCCGCCGGGTCCTCACGGTCGCTCTCGCGCACCTCGAGGATCGCCGGACCGAGATCAACGACCTGAACGTCTTCCCGGTCGCCGACGGCGATACGGGCGACAACATGGCGCTGACGATGCGAAACGTGCTCGGCGAGCTCGATCGCCTCGAGCGCGAGTCCGACCAGGGGCCCTCGCGGCCCGAGATCGTCCACGCCGTCGCTCGAGCCGCGCTGATGGGCGCTCGCGGCAACTCGGGTGTGATCCTGAGTCAGATCGTCCGCGGTGCCGCCGAGGTCCTCGCGACCCCGCCGGGCCGGCTGATAGACCCCGAGTTGATCGAGCAGGCGCTGGCCCGGGCCTCCGAGGCGGCGTGGACGTCGGTCCGCGAGCCCGCCGAGGGCACGATTCTCAGCGGGATCGCGGCGATGGCCGCCGCCGTGCGCGAGCACCGCGAGCGCTGGGAGGGCGGCCGGCTCTCCGAGCAGGCGAGCTTCGACGAGCAGAACGCGCTACTGGCCGGGATGATGGCGACGGCTCTGTTCGCGGCCGAGGAGGCCGTGCGCCTGTCGCCGACCCAGCTCGAGGTCCTCGCCGAGGCCGACGCGGTCGACGCCGGCGCCCTCGGCCTCGCGGTGATCGTCCGCGGGCTCGTCGCCGGGCTGGCCGGCGAGGAGGCCGAGCTGCCGCCCCTACCGCACTACGCGCCCGCCCGGCTCGACCGCGTCCATCACGCCGAGGACGCCGCCTTCCAGTTCTGCACGAACCTCATCGTCACCGGCTCCGGCCTCGACCGCGAGAGCTTCGTCTCGCCGCTCGAGGCGCTCGGCGACTCGGTCCTCGTCGTCGGCGACGATGAGACGCTCAAGGTCCACGTGCACACGGACGACCCGGACGCGGCCAAGCGGGTCTTCGAGCACTCGGGCGCGGTGATCGCCCGCGAGGAGATCGCCGACATGCACGCCCAGGTCGCCGAGCAGATGGCGCGGCTCGGCGTGAGGACCGGCGTCGTCGCCGTGGCCTCGGGCGAGGGGATGAAGCGCCTGTTCGAGGAGCGCGGCGCGATCGTCGTCGACGGCGGGCCGACCCTCAACCCGTCGACGGGCGACATCGCCGCCGGGATCGAGCGCGCGCCCGGCGAGGGCGTTCTCGTCCTGCCGAACTCGCGCGACGTCGAGATGGCGGCGCGCGAGGCGGCCGCGATCGCCGAGCGCGAGGTCCTGGTCATAGCCTCACGCTCGCCGCAGGCCGCGCTCTCCGCGCTCGTCGAGCTCGACACCGACGCCCCCGCCGCCGAGAACGCCGAGCGGATCGGTTCGCTGCTCGGCTCGATCCGCACGGGCGGGGTGGCCCCGGCCGCCAAGGACGACGTCGAAGGCCGGTTTCGCCGCGGTGACACAGTCGGCTTCCTGGACGGTGCGGTGATCGCCTGGGGCGGCACGGGGAGCGTCGTCCGCCAGACCGCGGCCGCGGTGGCCGACGGATGCGAGATCCTCACCGTGATCGCCGGCGCGGGCGCACCGATAACCCTCGCCGACCTGGACCTCGGACTCGACGGCGACGTCGAGGTCGACTCGCACGTCGGCGATCAGCCGAGCTGGTGGTGGCTGCTCGCGGCGGAGTAGAAGGGCAGGGGGTAGGGTCGCGCCGCGTGAGTCGCCCCGTCCTCTGGCACATCCCGATCTCGCACTACAGCGAGAAGGCACGCTGGGCGCTCGACCGAAAGCGCGTCGAATTCGAGCTCCGCGCCCCGTCGCCGCCCGCCCACATGGCGGTCGCGCTGTGGTTGACCCGGGGCGGCCAGGTGACGTTCCCGATCCTCGACATGGACGGCCGCAGGGCCGGGGGCAGCGCGGCGATCGTCGCGCTCCTCGACGAGCTGCGCCCCGGTGAGGATCTGATCCCCTCCGATCCTCCCGAGCGCTACGAGGCGCTCGAGATCGAGCGCTTCTTCGACGCGGAGGTCGGACCCGCCGCTCGGCTTCTGAGCTGGCACCACGCGAGCAGCGAGGAGGGCGGGCTCGACAGCTTCGCCAAGCGGTCGCTGCCGGGGCCGCTGCGTGGCTCCGGCCTCGCTGTTCGCGGCGCCGCCGATTTCACCCGTGTCTTCGTGCGGACCCGCTACCGCGTCGCCGACCCGGCTGCGGCGCAGGACGCCGAGCGCAAGCTCGAGGCGGCCTTCGACCTGATCGAGGGGAAGCTCGTGTCCGGTGGCGGGGAGTTCCTCGTCGGCGATCGGTTCAGCGTCGCCGACCTGACCGCGGCCTCGCTGCTCTACCCGCTCGTCCGGCCCGAGGGGGCGCCCCGCGGGCCCGACGTACCGGCCGGGGTGGAGCGTGTGCGAGATCGCATGCGCGAACGCCCGGCGTGGGCCTGGGTCGAGCGGATGTTCGCCGAGCAGCGCTGAGCGCTGCCTCGACTACCAGCCGAGCGTTCCCGGCTCGCCCTTGACCGGGCCGACGATCTCCGCCGTCATCCAGCCCCCGTAGAAGCGCCCGGGCTGTGGTCCGACGGGTTCGCCACCGAGCAGGCACTCGTCGACCCTGCCGGGGTAGAAGCACAGCGCTCCGGCGAGCTCGCGAAAGCGCGGCGTCGGCTCGAGGTAGGTCCAGGCGGCGGCCTCCGAGCGGCGCTCGCCGACGACGAGGTCGAAGTACGTCGCTCGACCCTTCCACTCGCAGAGGCTGCCGTGCGCCGCGGAGCGCTCGAGCAGGTCCATGCGCACGTCGGCGGCCGGGACGTAGACCGTCGGCGGGCTCGCCGTCTCGAGGACGCGCCAGGCGCGGTCGGACTCGGCGACCGTCTCGCCGCCGAAGCGGATCGTGACGCGCGGCTCGCAGGCCACCAGGGCGGGAGGCCGCGGGTAGTCCCAGACCGACTCGTACGGCCGCCCGTTCGGCGCGAGGCCGGAGTCCGCTGCTTCGCGCTCTGCCATCGGCGGCCGAGCGTAGCCTCAGGGGGATGGAAGCGGCAGGGCTTGGGACCGGGCGCACGCGCGGCGAGCCACCCGGGGTGCTGGGTGGGCTCGAGCCGGCGGACGGCTCGCGCCCGCCGACGCGATCGCTGCCGCGTCCTTCGCGGCTCGCCCGTCCCCTGACCTCGTTGCCCGGCATCGGGCCGCGGCTCGCCGAGCTCGCGAAGGCGCTCGGCATCGCCGATCTCGCCGACCTGCTCTGGCACCTGCCGCGCGACCACCGCGCCCCGTCCTCGGTGACCCCGATCGCCGAGCTCAAGCTGGGGGAGAAGGCAACCGTCCTCGCGACGGTCCGGAGTGCCCGGATCCGCCCGACGCGCCGGCCCGGCTTCAGGATCCTCGAGGCCAACGTCGCCGACGAGAGCGGTCCGATGCGGGCCCTCTGGTTCAACCAGGCCTGGCTCGCCGAGCGGCTCGCACCCGGTCGGCGCGTTCTGCTGACCGGCAAGCTCGAGCGCTCGGACTTCAAGGTCTCGGGTCACGAGCTGCTCGCCGCCGACGCCGCCGAGCGCGAGGGGGCGGGGATCAGCACGAGCGGCCTCGTGCCGCTGCACCCGGCCTCCGAGCGGCTCAAGGCCGATCGGATCCGCGGCTGGGTGGCGCGCGCCCTGCCGCTCGCCGGCGACCTGATCGAGCCGCTCCCGGCGGCGCTTCGTACCCGGCTCGGGTTTCCGAGGGTCGACGAGGCGATCCGGGCGATGCACTTTCCGCGCTCCCAGCCGGACGCCGACCTCGCTCGCAGGCGGCTCGCCTTCGACGAGCTCTTCGTCCACCAGGCGGCGCTCGCCGCGCGCCGCGCCGCTCGCCGCCAGGCTCGACGCGGCGTCGCGCTCGATGCGCCGGGATCCCGGGTCGCCGACTGGCTCGACTCGCTGCCGTTCTCGCCGACGGCCGGCCAGCGAGCGGCGATCGACGAGATCGACCGCGACCTCGGCTCGGGCCGCGCGATGCAGCGCCTGCTGATGGGCGAGGTCGGATCGGGCAAGACCGTGGTCGCGCTCTACGTGATGTTGCGCGCGCTCGAGAATGGGCGCCAGGCGGCGCTGATGGCGCCTACCGAGACGCTCGCCGAGCAGCATGCGGCGACGCTCGCCAAGCTGCTCGCCGATTCGGACGATCGGTTCGACCTGCTGACCGGAGCCACGCCGGCCGCCGCGCGTCGCGAGATCCTCGCCCGGCTCGCAGCCGGCGAGCCGCGTCTCGTCGTCGGAACCCACGCCCTGATCGAGCCGGACGTCGAGATCCCCGGCCTGGCGGTCTGCGTCGTCGATGAGCAGCACCGCTTCGGCGTCAACCAGCGAGCCGCGCTCGACGCCAAGCTCTCGCGCGAGGGCACGGGGGAGCCGGAGGCCCCGCACGTTCTCCACATGACGGCGACCCCGATCCCCCGGACGCTCTCGCTGACGGCGTTCGGCGATCTCGACACGACGGTGCTGAGCGAACTGCCGGCCGGTCGCCAGCCGATCCGCAGCTGGGCGGTGGGGGAGAACAAGCGCCCCGGGGCGTATGAGTTCCTGCGCGAGCGCCTCCGCGAGGGGCGCCAGGCATTCGTGGTCTGTGCCCTCGTCTCCGACTCCGACAAGCTCAACGCCAGGGCGGCCGAGTCCGAGCGCGAGCGTCTCGCCGCCGGCGAGTTGCGCGACTTCGAGGTCGGCCTGCTCCACGGCCAGATGAGCTCGGCGCGCAAGGCCGAGGCGATGGCCGCGTTCGCGTCGGGTGAGACCGACGTGCTGGTCGCGACGACGGTGATCGAGGTCGGCATCGACGTGCCGAACGCGACGGTGATGCTGATCGAGGATGCCGAGCGCTACGGGCTCTCCCAGCTCCACCAGCTCCGTGGGCGGGTCGGACGGGGTGAGCACGAGTCCTATTGCATCCTGTTCGCCAACGGCGACTCCGAGCTCGCCCGGCGCCGTATGGAGGCGATCGCGAGCGGCCGCGATGGCTTCTGGCTGGCCGAGGTCGATCTCAGCCTGCGCGGCGAGGGAGAGGTGCTCGGCACACGCCAGAGCGGGCTGCCGCGCTACCGCTGCGCGGAGCTGCCGGCCGACGGCGAGCTGCTCGTCGAGGCACGGCGCGAGCTGATGGCCGCCGTCGAGAGCCACGAGGGCGGGTTCGACGCCGCCGAGCTGGCCCCCCTGATGAGCGAGGCCCGGCGGCGGTTCGGCGACGAGCGGATCGCCGCGGTGGCCGCCTAGGCGGCGCGGGAGCATCGGTTTGCGAATCACCGGAGGCGAGTTCGCGGGGCGCAGGCTCCACGCGCCGGGCCGCGGCTCGCCGGTGCGGCCGACGGCCGACCGGGTCCGCGAGGCACTGTTCGCGATCCTCGGCCCGCTCGACGGCCTCGCGGTCGCCGACCTCTTCTGCGGCACCGGTGCGCTGGCGATCGAGGCCCTCTCGCGCGGCGCCGAGCGCGCGGTCATGGTCGATCGCGACCCCTCCGTCGCGCGGCGCAACGTCGCGGAACTCGGGCTCGAGACGCCGCGCGCCGAGGTCCTGAGCTCCGATCTGCGCCGCGGAACGCGCTGGGCGAGGGGCGGACCTTTCGATCTGATCCTCTGCGACCCGCCGTGGCCGCAGGCCGAGGATCTGATCACCACGCTCGCGCCGGCGATCCGCGCCGCGCTCCGCCCCGGAGGCCGCGTGGTCGTCGAGTCCTCGGCCCGCGATCCCGTCAGCGCCCCGGGCCTCGCCGTGGTCGATGAGCGCCGCTACTCCGAGACGCTGGTAAGGATTCACGTCCTCGATGAGCACTGAGAAGAACCTGAACCCATCCGGCGAGCGAATCGCGGTCTGCCCGGGCAGCTACGACCCGGTGACCAACGGCCACGTCGACGTCATCCGGCGGTCCTCGAAGCTGTTCGACCGCCTGATCGTCGCCGTCGTCGGTCAGGGCATCCGCAAGTCGAAGACGCTGTTCGACGTCGAGGAGCGCGTCGGGTTCCTCGAGGCCGCGATCGCGGACGCCGGGCTCACGAACGTCGAGGTGCGTCCGTTTCGCAATCTGATCGTCGACTTCGCCCGTGAGGTCGGGGCGACGTCGATCGTCAAGGGCCTTCGCGCGATCTCCGATTTCGAGTACGAGTTCGAGATGAATCAGCTCAATCGCAAGCTGGCACCCGAGATCGAATCGTTCTACGTCTTCGCCTCCTCCGACTACAGCTTCCTCTCGTCGACCGGGGTCAAGGAGATGGCGACGTTCGGTGGCGACGTCAGCGATCTGGTTCCACAAGCGGTCGCAGGGGCGCTCGTGGAGCGAGTTCAGCGTTGAATCGGTTGGGAAGGGACTTGCATCCCGGCGCCGAAATTCAGGGCACCGAACGCAAGGTCCCCTGCAACCCCTAAGCTTTCCCGCGCCTATGGACGTCCTCGTACTGATCGACAAACTCGACGATCTCATCCACAACGCCCGCCCGGTCCCGCTGACGGACCAGGTCCGCGTTGACCGTGAGGAGATCTACGACCTGCTCGACCAGATGCGGGCGACGATCCCTGAGGAGATCAAGCAGGCGCGCTGGATCGTCAAGGAGCGCCAGGAGATGCTCGCCGAGGCCAAGCGTGAGGCCGAGCGCGTCGTCAAGGAGGCCCGCGACCAGCAGGCCCGCCTGATCAGCCAGGAAGAGGTCTATCGGGGCGCCGAGCGCGCAGCCGAGGAGATCGTCGAGGACGCGCGCGAGACCGAGCGCCAGATCAGGCTCGGCGCCGAGGACTACGCCGACGAGATCCTCTCGACGCTCGAGGTCAACCTGCAGAAGTTCCTCGCCGCCGTGCAGCGCGGTCGCGACCGCCTCGCGGGCCGCGACGAAGAGCCCGCCGGCATCGACGTCTGAGCTGAGCGGCCCGCGGGCGCCCTGGCGGCGTCATCGGTCGCTCGTGTGCGGAGCACACTTCGCTCCCTGCTTCCTTGCCAGGACGTCCGCGTCCTCGCTCAGCGGCCGGTCGTGTGCGGAGCACACTGCCCGGCCTGCCGCCTTCTCAGCCGATCCCGCGCCTCGTACCCGGGCCGGCGAGCCGGGTGACCTAGAACGTCGCGCTGACGACGGCGAGGTCGCCGTCGGACCAGGTCGCGCTGCCGCCTGACCACTCGACGAGCTGCTCGAGGGTGCAGGGGAGGTCGAAGTCCGGGGTCAGCGGCGTGCGTCGCTCCGCCTCCGGGACCGCAACCACGTCGCCGATGACCATCGCGCGCGAGGTCTCGCGGATCCGCCGGAACAGGTCGCGCTTCCCCTCGTCGGTCAGGTGGTGGACCGCGAGGACCGAGATCACGAGGTCCCACGGCCCGTCGGGCAGCGGGTCCTCCATCCGCGCGAGCTGGACCTCGATCGGCAGCTGCCGCGCCTTGAAGACCATCCCCGGCGTCGAGTCGAGCCCGAGGATCTGGGCGTCCGGGTGACGTGCGAGCAGCCGCCGGGTCGTCTCGCCGGTCCCGATGCCGAGCTCGAGCACGCGCTCTGGCGCGAACGGGATCGCGGCGATCGACTCCTCCTGGAGCCGCTCGTACAGAGGCACCTCGGCGATCAGCTCGTCGTAGGTGCCGGGATCGAAGTGGTACTGCGAGCCATCGCTAGGCTCGATTCCGGCCTCGCTCATCGCGTCCATCGTAGTTTCGATGACTCAGACCACCCAGACGATCGACCTCTCGAGCATCGCTCGCTCGCCCGGTGACGGGCGCCGGATCGAGCTCGACGTGGGGCTCGATCCACTCTGGCTCGGCAGCGGCGAGTACCGGCCCGAGCCGGCGACCCCGAGCGTCCTCCTCGACGTGTCGCGCACGGCCGCCGGCTACGCGCTACGGCTGCGGTTTCGGACCGGTCTGGTCGGCGAGTGCATGCGCTGCCTCGGGCCGGCGCGCGTCGAGGTCGAGGTCGACGCGGTCGAGGTCGACCAGCGCGGGTCGGCCGACGAGGAGTTCCACAGTCCCTACGTCGAGGGCGACGATCTCGATCTCGGCGCGTGGTCTCAGGATGCCTTCGTGCTCGCCTCGCCGGCACAGATCGTCTGCTCGCCGGACTGCCGGGGGCTCTGCCCCGAGTGCGGAGAGCCGCTCGCGAAGGGCGACCACGACCACCCGCGCGAGCCGGACCCGCGCTGGGCGAAGCTGCGCGAGCTCGGCTGAGAGCTCGCGGTGTCGGCGACAGCGCGCGAGAAGAAGGCGGAGTCAGAGCGTCGGCTCGAGGCCGAGCGGGTCCTGCTCGCGGCGGCCCACGAGCTGCTCGCCGAGGGCGAGTCGCTCAACGAGCTCTCCGTCGAGCGGATCGCCAAGCGTGCCGGGCGACCGCGGACCGCCTTCTACCTCTACTTCGCCGACAAGACCGAGCTGCTGATGCGGATGACCGAGACCGTTGCCGCCGAGCTCTACCACGAGGCCGAGGCGTGGTGGTCGGGGGAGGGGGGCGCGAGCGACATGCGCGAGGCCCTGAAGCGGATCCTGAGGACGTATCGCTCCTACGACGCCCTGCTTCGCACGATCGTCGAGGTCTCGACCTACGACCGCAGGGTCGGCGACTTCTGGCGCGAGATCATCGCGCGTTTCATCGCGCCGACGCGCGACCGCTTCGTCAGCGAGGGGGCCGATCCGGCGAGCGCGGAGGCGAAGGCGTTCGCGCTCGTCTGGATGACGGAGCGCAGCTGCTACGAGCACGTCGCCCGTGGGTCTTCGATCGGCGACGAGGATTTCGTCGAGGCGCTGGTCGAGATCTGGGAGCGCAGCGTCTACGGCGGGTCTCCCGAGCCGCGCTAGCATCCCCGCGATGGCCGTTCCGAAGAAGAGGACCTCGCGCACCAGGCGTGACCGCCGCCGGGCCAACCACAAGGCCGCCAAGCCCCGTCTCAACGAGTGCCCGCGCTGCCACGAGCCGCGCCTTCCGCACCGGGTCTGCCCGTCCTGCGGGACGTACGCCGGCCGCGAGGTGATCGCCCAGGAGGTCACCGAGCCCGGAGTTCCCGCCCGCGGCGAGTGACCACCGTCGCGCTCGACGGCCGAGGGGCCGAGCGGGGTGCACAAGCGATCGTCGAGGGCGCGCGGCTGGCCGCCGCCGACGGCATCGGGCTACGGGTCTTCGGTGACCCCGCCGAGCTCGCCGCGCTGAGCGGGATCGACGGCGTCGAGCTGATCGAGGCCGCGGGTCAGATCACGAACGACGACGAGCCCGTCGCGGCTGTGCGAAGTCGCGAGGACGCATCGGTCGTCATGGCCGCCGCCGACGTCGCTTCGGGGCGCTCCGACGCGCTCGCCTCGGCCGGGTCGACCGGGGCCACGATGGCCGCCGCGCTCTTCGGGCTGCGCCGGATGCGAGGCGTCCGCCGGCCGGCGCTCGCGCTCCAGCTCCTGATCCCCGGCCGCGAGGGCCCGCCGATCCTGATGCTCGACGTCGGGGCCAACACCGACGCGCGAGCCAACGACCTCGTCCAGTTCGCCCACCTCGGGGTCGCCTTCAGCTCCGCCGTCCACGGCGTCGAGCGACCGCGCGTCGCGCTGATCTCGGTCGGCGAGGAGTCGAAGAAGGGCAACGCCGAGGTCGTCGACGCCCATGCGGCGCTCGCCGGCTCGAGCTCGATCAACTTCGTCGGCAACGTCGAGGGCCGCGACCTGCTCGCCGGCCACGCCCAGGTCATCGTCACCGACGGCTTCACCGGCAACGTCGTACTGAAGACGATCGAGGGCACGGCGAGCGCCGTCGCGGCCGCCGTCCGCGACGCCGCGCGCTCGGGCCCCGTCTCGGCGCTCGGTGGCGCGCTGCTCCGCCCGGCCCTCGGCGAGCTGCGGCGCGGGATGGACCCCGACACGACGGGCGGGGCGATCCTGCTCGGCCTGCGCGGGGTCGCCGTCGTCGGTCACGGGAGCTCTGGCCCGCTCGGCGTCGCCAACGCCGTCAGGCTGGCCGCGCGCTCGGTCGAGCACGAGGCCGTCCGCCGTACGTCTGAGCTGCTCGCGAGCTCCCACGTGACGCGTGGCGAGCTGCGCGATAATGAGGCCGGGTCCCAGACCAACCAGGAGGTACGGGCATGAGTGATCGCAACGAGGTCTTGGCGAAGGTGCGCGAGCACCTGTCGGCCGAGCTCGGCGTCCCGGCCGACAGCATCACCGAATCGACCAGCTTCCGCGACGATCTCGATGCCGACTCGCTCGACCTCTACGAGCTCGTCATGGAGCTCGAGGACTCCTACGGGATCCGCGTCGAACCCGAGCACGCGGCGCGGATCGTGACCGTCGGAGACGCGGTCGACTTCGTCGCCGAGCGGGTCGCGGTCTAGACCGGCCCCGATGGAGCTCGCCGCGGTCCCCGACGAGGTCGAGCCCAGGGCGCGGGCGCTCGCCGAGTTGATCGCGGCGCTGCCGCCCGACCTCCATGATCGGTCGCTGGCCCACGCATCGTGGGTCGACTCTCGCCCCGACTCCTACGGGCGCCTCGCGTTCCTCGGCGATGGCGTGCTCGGCCTGGCGGTCGCCCGTCACCTGTTCGACGCACACCCTCGCGCCGACATCGGCCGGCTGACCAAGGTCCACGGCCAGGCTGTGTCCGGGCGCGCCTGTGCCGAGGTCGCGCGCGAGCTCGGTCTGCCCGCCCTCGTCGCCGAGCGCGCGCCTCGCGACCGCGACAGCGCGATCGGCGTCGAGGCGCTCCTGGCGTCCGAGCGCGCGGTCTCGTCGATCTGCGAGGCGGTCATCGGCGCCTGTCACATCCATCACGGTGCCGAGCCCACCGCCGCCGCCGTGCTCGAGGCGTTCTCGGATCAGATCCGGCTCGCCTCCGAGGAGATGATCGACTTCAAATCGGCGCTCCAGGAGCGAGTCGCCCGCGATGGCCACCGCGCCCGCTACCAGGTGACGAACGAGGACGGCCCGGCCCACGAGCGGATGTTCGAGGTAGCGGTGCTCGTCGCCGGCGAGGAGGCGGGACGCGGCGCCGGCCGCTCGAAGAAGGCAGCCGAACAGGCGGCCGCCGAGGTTGCGCTGGCCGCAATCGAGGCCGGCTGAAGCGCCCGGGCCTGACCCGCGAGGCTCGGCCGTCGTTGCCGTCCGGTCGATCGTGGAGTCTGCCCCGGATCGCCCGTCGCGCGGCCGCCGGGTTCCCAGGGAGACCGAATGCACCTCAGCTCGATCAACATCAAGGGCTTCAAGTCCTTCTCGGAGCGCACCGAGCTCGCCTTCTCGCCCGGCGTCAGCGTGATCGTCGGGCCGAACGGCTGCGGTAAGTCGAACATCACCGACGCGGTCCTCTGGGCGCTCGGCGAGCAGAGCCCGCTGAGCGTCCGTGGCTCCTCGATGCAGGACATGATCTTCGCCGGCGGCGAGGGTCGTGGGCCGAGCCAGGCCGCCGAGGTCGAGGTCGTCCTCGACTGCTCGGACGGCGGTGATCCCTCCCCGCTCGGCTTCTCTGAGATCTCGGTACGCCGCCGGCTCGATCGAAGCGGCGAGGGCGAGTACCGCCTGAACGGCGCCCGCTGCCGGCTGGCCGACGTCGTCGAGGCCCTGTCCGACGCCAACCTCGGCCAGGAGATGCACTCGGTCATAAGCCAGGGCCGGGTCGAGGAGATCGTCCACTCCAAGCCGCGCCAGCGCCGCGCGCTCGTCGAGGAGGCCGCTGGGCTCGGCAAGCACCGCAAGCGCCGCCGCCGTGCCCAGCTCAAGCTCGAGCGCACCCAGGACAATCTCGACCGTGCGCTCGACGTCGAGCGCGAGGCACGCTCGCGGCTGCGGCCGCTCAAGCGCCAGGCCGAGGCGGCCGACATCCACGCGCGGCTCGAGCGTGAGGCGGCCGAGCTGCGCGCCGTCCTGCTCGCCGCCGAGCTCGGCTCGCACGACAGCGACCTTTCGGCCGCCGAGTCGCGAGCGAAGGCCGCCCGTGAGGAGCGCGGCTCGATCGACGCTGAGCTCGCGAAGGCCGGCGAGCGCCGCTCGGCGATCGAGGCCGAGCTGGCCGAACGCGACCGCGAGCGCTCCGTCGTCTGGGAGGGGTTGAGCGGGATGCGCGGCGACCACGAGCGACTGACCGTTCGTGGCGAGGCGCTCGTCGCCCGCCGCGCCGACGTTCTGCAAGCCGTCGAGCGGCGCCGGGCCCGGCTCGGCGCCCTCGCCGACGAGCTCGACAGGCTCGGCGAGCCGAGCGACGGCGAGGATCCGGTCGGCGCCGGGCTCGACCGGATCGCCGACGCGCTGGGCGAGGCGACCGCTGGGCTCGACGCCGCCCGCGCCGCGGCCGGCGACGACCAGCGGCTCGCGGGCCTCGGCAGGGTCCGCTCCGCGGGTGAGCGCGCGAACGGCCTTGCCCGGCGGCTCGAGGAGCTGCTCGGCCGTCGTCGCCAGGGCTCGCTGACCTCACGGCTCGAGGACGAGGCGCGGATCGCCGAGCTGATCGCCGAGCTCGCGGATTCGACCGCGAAGGCGCGCGACGCCGTCGGCGCCCGCGTCTCAGCGCTCGAGGCGCGGATCGTCGGCGAGCGCCAGGGCGACGACGTCGCCGATCGCCTGCGCGCCTGCTCGCGCGCCGAGGCGGAGATCCAGGGGCGGCTGCGGATCGCCTCCGACAAGCTGACCGAGGCCCAGGTGGCGGTCGCCCATCTCGGCGAACGCCGCGGCGAGGCGGCGGCGGAGCTCGCCCGCGTCGCCGAGGTCCTCGGCCGGGACCTCGAGGCATCGACCGAGCCGCTCGACGACGAGCGGCGCTTCGAGATCGAGCAGAAGCTCTCCAGGGTGGCCCGCCGACGGGAGGCGCTCGGGCCCGTCAACCCGCTCGCCCAGTCCGAGTACGACGAGGCGCTCGCGCACGTCGAGGAGCTCGAGACCCAGCGCACCGACCTCGAGGCCGCGCTGAGCGAGCTGCGCGGTCTGATCCGCGAGACCGACGCGACGATCGAGCGCGAGTTCGCCGAGACCTTCGCCGCGACCGAGCGCAACTTCACCGAGCTGGTCGAGCATCTGTTCCCCGGCGGCAAGGGCCGTCTGCGCCTCGTCTCCGAGCGCACCCCCGAGCCCGTGCTGGGCGGCGCGGCGCCGGGTGGCGACGCCGAGGAAGGGTCGGCCGAGCCGGATTCGGGCGCCGAGGAGGCGTCGAGCGACGAGGAGTCGGGGCCCGATCCGACGGAGGGGGTCGAAATCGAGGTCACCCCGTCGGGCAAGGCGACGCGCAAGCTCTCGCTGCTCTCGGGCGGGGAGAAGGCGCTGGTCGCGCTCGCCTTCGTCTTCTCGGTCTTCCTGGCGCGACCGTCGCCCTTCTACATACTCGACGAGGTCGAGGCCGCGCTCGACGACGCCAACATCGATCGCTTCCTCCAGCTCGTCCGGCGCTTCTCCGACCGCGCCCAGTTCGTCATCGTCACCCACCAGAAGCGCACGATGGACTGCGCCGACGTCCTCTACGGAGTCTCGATGGGCGGCGGTGGCGTGACCAAGGTCGTCTCGCGCAAGTTCGACGATGGCGTGAGGCGTCTGACCGAAGCCGCCTAGCCCGGCCGGCGGGCGGCCGTGGCGGCGTCATCGGTCGGTCGTGTGCGTTGCACACTTTCCTCCCTGCTTCCTTGCCACGACCGCCCGGCGGCCGTGCTAGGTGGTGCCACGACGTGGTGGGGACGCTCCAGCGCCTCGCGTCACCCGACCCCCGCTAGCCTCGCGCTCCGTGCCGACTGAATGGACTGATCTGATCGAGCTCGGTGGTGCCGGGCCGCTCGCCGAGGAGGAGCCGGCCGGGGAGGAGCGCCGCGGGCGGATCAGGGGCCGCTTCCGCAGGCTCCGCGAGGGGCTTTCGAAGAGCCGCGAGGCGCTTCGCGCCGAGCTCTCGGCGAGCCTCTTCGACCGCATCGACGAAGAGACCTGGGAGCGCCTCGAGGAGGCGCTGATCCTCGCCGACGTCGGTGCGAAGGCGACGGCGGACGTCGTCATGCGCCTCGAGGAGGAGGTCGAGGCGGGCAGGATCTCCGAGCCCGATGAGGTTCGCGCGCGGCTGATCGAGCTGCTCTCCGAGCTCGCCGCCTCGGAGTCGCCGCGTATCGACCTGACCCAGAAGCCGACGGTGATCATGGTCGTCGGGGTCAACGGGACGGGTAAGACGACGACGATCGGCAAGCTCGCTCAGACGCTGCGATCGCGCTTCGGCCTCTCGGTGCTCGTCGCCGCCGCCGACACCTACCGCGCCGCTGCGATCGAGCAGCTCGAGACCTGGGCGGATCGCGCCGGCGTCGAGATCGTCCGCGGCGCGCCCGGCGGCGATCCGGGAGCCGTGGTGTTCGACGCGATCGGGGCCGCGCAGGCGCGTGGGATCGACGTCGTCATCGCAGACACCGCAGGCCGGCTCCATACGCACGGCGGCCTGATGGAGGAGCTGACCAAGGTCCGTCGCGTCGCGCAGAAGCGGATGCCAGACGCGCCGCACGAGACGCTGATCGTGATCGACGCGACCACCGGCCAGAACGGGTTGCGCCAGGCGCAGGCGTTCGCGCAGGCGGTCGAGCTCGACGGCGTCGTCCTCACGAAGCTCGACGGCACCGCGCGCGGCGGGATCGCGCTCGCGATCAACCACGAGCTGGGACTCCCCGTGAAGCTGATCGGCGTCGGTGAGGGGATCGAGGATCTGCGGCCGTTCGACGCTCGCGACTTCGCAACCGCGCTGCTCGGCGAATAGGGAGGTCCGTCCAGGCGCGGGGCACGCGTCCCGCGGCCCGCATACGCTCGCGCGGTGGCCGGAGCGGTGGGGACGAGTCGACTGGTCGAGCGTGGGGATGACCTCGCGCGTCTCGAGCGGCTGGTCGAAGCCGCCGCCGGCGGCGACGGCCGCACGCTGACGATCCTGGGTCCGGCCGGCATCGGCAAGAGCCGGCTTCTCGACGAGCTGCGGGGTCTCGCCGCCGAGCGCGGTTTCGAGGTCCTGAGCGCTCGTGGTGGCGAGCTCGAGAGCGGCTTCGCGCACGGCGTCGTCCGACAGCTGCTCGAGCGCCGCGTCGCGCTCGCGGACCCCGAGCGACGTGGTGCGCTGCTGGCCGGCGCCGCGGGGCTCGCCCGCCCCGCGCTGGGCCTGCCCGCCGGAGAGGAGGACGCCGGGGTCGACGCGACGTTCGCCGCCGTGCACGGCCTCTACTGGCTCGTCGCCAACCTGGCGACCGACGGCCCGCTGCTGATCGCGGTCGACGACGTCCAGTGGGCCGACGCCGCCTCGCTGCGGTTCCTGCTCTACCTCGCCGGCCGGCTCGACGGCCTGCCCGTCCTGATTTGCATGACCGAGCGCACGTCGGAAGGTCTCGATGCGACCTCGCTCACGGCCCGGCTTCGCGGCGAGGCCGACGAGCGGGTCGAGCCGCGGGCGCTGAGCCCCGAGGGCAGCGCGACGCTGCTCGCCGAGCGACTCGGCACCGAGATCCAGGAGCCGTTCGCCGCCGCCTGCCGCGAGGCGACCGGAGGCAATCCCTTCCTGCTCGCCGAGCTGGCGGCCGCGCTGCGAAGCGACGGCATCGAGCCGACCGCCGAGAACAGCGGTCAGGTCGGCGTCCTCGGGCCCGAGAGCGTGGCCCATTCGCTCCTGCTTCGGATCGGGAGGCGGGCGCCCGAGTGCATGCGGGCCGTCGAGGCGGCTGCCGTCCTCGGCCCGGACACGGAGCCCGAGGTGATCGCGGCGCTGTCGGGCCTCGACATGCCGCGGGCGATGAGCGCCCTGAACGAGCTGACCGCGATCCGGGTCCTGGCGCCCGAGCGCCCGGTGCGCTTCGAGCACCCGATCCTGCGCGCGGCGATCCTGTCGGACCTCTCCGCCGACCGCCGGATCGAGCTCCATCGTGCGGCCGCCTCCGAGTTGTCGCGACGCGGCGCCGAGTCCGGCGCGCTCGCGATCCATCTGCTCGCGACCGACCCGCGCGGCGACGAGCGGGTCGTCGCCGCCCTGCGCGAGGCGGCCCGGGGCGCTCTGCGCGAGGGCGCGGTCGACGAAGCGGTCGGCTATCTGCGCCGGGCCCTCGCCGAGCCGCCGGAGGCCGGCTCGCTCGCGGACGTCCAGTTCGAGTTCGGGGCCGCCGAATGGCTGCGCGGCGAGCGCGTCGAGGAGGCGATGTCGGCCCTGCGGGCGGCCGTCGAGGCGAGCGCCTCGGCGGAGCTGCGGGCCGAGCGCGTTCGCGTTCTCGCGCGGGCGCTCTTCAACAGCGGCGCCGTGGCGGACGCGTTCGAGCTCCTCGACGCCGAGGTCGACGCGCTCGAGCGCGAGCCGATCGAGCGCGAGGCGCTGACCCGGCTGAAGGCCGAGCACGGCTCGATCGGCATGCTGCATCCGCCGACGGCCACGCGCGCGGTCGCCCGGCTACGGGCCGAGACCCCCACGGACGATCGCGAGCGCTCGCCCGCCGACCTTCTGATGCTCTGCAACCTCGCCGCGTCGATGTGGCAGGAGGGCACCGCGAGCGAGGTATCGGCCCTGGCGCGGCGAGCGCTCGCCGGCGGGCGGCTGCTGGCGAGCGAGGGCTGCGACTCGTTCCCCGTCCACCAGGCCGTCTGGATCCTCGCCTATGCCGACGACCTCGAACCGGCCGACGAGACGCTCGAGCTCGCGGTCGAGGACGCGCGCCGGCGTGGCTCGGTCTTCGGCTTCGCGATGGCGAGCGGTCTGCGAGCCCTCGTCGCCTGGAGGCGCGGACAGGTGAGGGTCGCAGAGGCCGAGGCCCGCGCCGGGATCGACGCGGGACCTGTCTCCCCGTTCGTTCGGCCCGCGATCTACGGCTATCTCGCCTTCGCACTGCTCGAGCGTGGAGCGCTCGACGAGGCTGAGGAGGCGATCGAGCTGTCGGGCTGCGGGCCCGGGCTGCCGCCGCTCATCCACTTCAACCCGGTCTTCTTCGCCCGCGGCGAGCTGCGCTTCGCGCAGGGGAGGATGACCGAGGCGCTCGAGGACTTCGCCGAGCTCGGCCGCCGCGACGCGATGCTCGGGATGCGAAACCCCGGGATCCCGTGGCGCTGCGGCGCGGCGTCGGCCCATTCGCGGCTCGGCGAAGGCGAGGCGGCTCTGGCGCTGGCGCGCGAGCATCTCGAGCTCGCCGAGCGCTGGGGCACAGCCTCGGCGCGGGGCGAGGCGCGACGCGCGCTGGGGTTGGCCCGCGGGGAGGCGGGGCTCGCCGATCTGGAGGCCGCGATCGAGCTGCTGCGTGGCTCACCGGCGAGGCTCGAGCTGGCGCGCGGGCTGAACGACCTCGGCGCGGCGCTTCGCCGCTCGGGCAGCCGCCGCGAAGCGCGCGAGCCGCTTCGCGAGAGCGTCGACATCGCTCGCGACCTCGGCGCGACGCTGCTCGCCGAGCGCGCTCACGAGGAGCTCAGACTGGCGGGCGCCAAGCCGAGGCGGCTGATGTTCTCCGGCCTCGAGTCGCTCACCGCGAGCGAGCGCCGGGTCGCCGACGCGGCGGCGGCCGGCCACACGAACCGCGAGATCGCTGAGGCGCTCTTCGTCACGCCGAAGACCGTCGAGAACCACCTCGGGCGGGTCTATTCGAAGCTCGGGATCACCTCGCGCGCCGAGCTCGCGCCCGCGCTCACGAGCGATTGACGGACCCGGCGCCCCAGGGCGGGAAAGCCTGGGGGAGGGGCCGCGAAAAGAGGTGGGGGGTGCCCTCATGACAGCCCCGCCGCGCGGCGGCAAGGTGGCGCCATGGACGCAGGCACCCGGGCTTTTCGCCTCGAGATCGATCAGACGACGACGCCGCTGAGCGGCCGGCTGGAGCCCGAGGGCTCGGCCGGGGCCGGCATCGGGTTCGTCGGCTGGACGGGTCTCGCGGCGACGCTCGAGCGCCTGCTCGCAGAGGCTGCACCGACCGGGTCGGCCATCAACGAACTCCCCGTGGGGGGAGAGGAGAGGACTCGATGAGATCGATCACCAGCAAGACCGTCGCACTGGCCCTGGCCCTGGCTCTGGTCGCGACGGGCATCGCTTTCGGCGCGGTCAAGAAGGGCACCTTCTCGAGCGGCGACCTGAGCATCCCCGTCCCCGACAACCAGTCGGTCACGAAGAAGCTCAAGGTCAAGCGCGCCGGCAAGATCAAGGACCTGAACGTCGTCTTCGCGGCCGAGTTCGCGAACAACGACGAGATCACCGCGGTGCTCCGCCATCCGAGTGGCAAGGCCGTCCACCTGACGTCCGGCAACGGCGGGACCGCGAACGGCTACGGCAGCACGCTCGATGACGGCTGCGAGGGCGTCATGAAGTTCGACGACGAGGCCCAGCAGGACATCCAGGACTTCGAGGGTCAGGACGAGCTCTTCTCGGGTTCCTACAAGCCGGAGGCCTACGAGGAGTTCATGAACCAGGGTGGACTGCGGGCGCTCGACGGCAAGCAGCTCAGGGGCGTCTGGGAGCTGACGGTCACCGACACCGAGGAGCTCGGCTCGAACAAGCTCGAGTGCTTCAAGCTCCAGGCCCAGTACGCGGCGAAGAAGAAGGGCTGAGCCGGTCTGAGCTCGCAGTATCCGGCGCTGGCGGGCCGTCCTTTCGGGGGCGGCCCGCGGTCGTTCCGGGCCCGCGTCGCGCATTAAGCTGCCTGAGGTGTTCGACCAGCTCTCAGACCGGCTCTCGGAGACGCTCTCGGACGTTCGCTCGCGCGGCAAGCTGACCGAGGCCGACGTCGACAAGGCGATGCGCGAGATCCGACTCGCGCTGCTCGAGGCCGACGTCAACTTCAAGGTCGTCCGCTCGTTCACGAAGCAGCTCAAGGAGCGCTCGCTCGAGTCGGAGATCCTCGACGCGCTGAATCCCGGCCAGCAGGTCGTGAAGATCGTCAACGAGGAGCTGACCGCCCTGATGGGCGGCGAGGCGGCTGAGCTCGAGCTCGCGCCGAAGCCGCCGACGGTGATCCTGATGGCGGGCCTGCAGGGCGCCGGCAAGACGACCGCCTGCGCCAAGCTCGCGAAGCTCCTCAGGGCCGATGGCAAGAAGGTCGCGCTCGCGGCGTGCGACACGCAGCGCCCGGCCGCGGTCGAGCAGCTCGTGACGATGGGCGAGCGCGCCGGCGCGACCGTCTATCGCCGCGGCACCGACGCCGACCCCGCCGACATCGCCGAATGGGCGCTGAACGAGGCGCGCTCGGCCGGTCAGGACGTGCTCATCGTCGATACGGCGGGCCGTCTACACGTCGACGCCGACCTGATGGACCAACTCGTCCGTGTCCACGACCGGACGAAGCCGGACGACGTCCTGCTCGTCCTCGACTCGATGACGGGTCAGGACGCGGTCAACGTCGCCGAGAGCTTCGCCGAGCGGGTCGACTTCGACGGCGTCCTGCTGACCAAGCTCGACGGCGACGCCCGCGGCGGCGCGGCGCTGTCGGTCCGGGCGGTGACCGGCAAGCCGGTGATGTTCGTCTCGACCGGCGAGGGGATCGACCAGCTCGAGCGTTTCCATCCCGAGCGGATGGCCGGGCGCATCCTCGGGATGGGCGACGTCCTCAGCCTGATCGAGCGCGCCGAGGAGCTGACCGACGCCGAGCAGCAGGCCGAGCTCGAGCGCAAGATCCGAAAGCAGGAGTTCACGCTCGAGGACTTCCTCACCCAGATGCGCCAGGTCCGCAAGATGGGCCCGCTCTCGAGCGTGCTCGGAATGATGCCCGGCATGGGCAAGGCGATGAAGCAGATTCGCTCGGCCAACATGGACGAGCGCGAGCTCGACCGCGTCGAGGCGATCATCCTCTCGATGACCCCTTACGAGCGCGCGCACCCGGAGGTGATCAAGGGCTCGCGGCGCAAGCGGATCGCCCAGGGCTCGGGAACGACGATCCAGGCCGTCAACAACCTGGTCAAGCAGTTCGCCCAGATGAAGAAGATGATGGCCGCGCTTTCACGCGGCAAGATGCCCGATCCGCAGGCGCTTCTACGGGGAATGCGCTAGCGAACTCGCTAGGCTCCTGCGCCGCCGATGGTACGTATGCGACTGACACGGGTGGGTTCGAGGAAGAACCCTGTCTGGCGAATCGTCATCGCCGACCGCCGCTCGAAGCGGGACGGTCGCGCGATCGAGACGCTGGGTCACTACAACCCCCAGACCGACCCCTCGACGATCGTCTTCGACGAGGAGCGCGCGCGTCATTGGCTCGACAAGGGGGCTCAGCCGACGGAGACCGTGGCAGGCCTGCTTCGCACCAAGGGCATCCAGGTCTCCGGCTCCTAGGAGCCAGGCTTGGTCGAGCTCGTCGAGTTTCTCGTCCGCGCCCTCGTAGCCGAACCCGACCGCGTCCGCGTCGACGTGGTCAGCGCCGACACCGACCTCGTGATCGAGGTCCGCGTGGCTGACTCGGACCTCGGCCGCGTCATCGGGCGCGACGGCCGGGTCGCGAACGCCATCCGCACGGTGGTCAAGGCCGCCGCCTCGGCCCGCCGCGGCAAGGACCTGCCCGAGGGATCTCGGGTGATGGTCGAGATCGTTGAGGATTGACCTCTTCACGCTGTTCCCGGACTGGTTCGGCTGGCTCGCCGAGCAGCGCCACGTCCGCAACGCCGTAGCCGCCGGCAGCGAGCTGCGCACGTTCGACCTTCGGCTGACCACGCCGCTAAAGGGCGGACGGGTCGACGATACGCCCTACGGGGGAGGGGCCGGGATGGTGATGCGGGTCGACGTCGTCGACGCGGCGCTCGAGGCCGCCTACCCCGAGTCGGCGGAGCGGCCGGGCAGGGTCATCGCGCTCGCGGCCTCAGGGCGCAGACTCGACGACTCCCTCGTCACCGAGCTCGCCTCCGAGCCGCATATCGCGCTCATCTGCGGCCGCTACGAAGGGCTCGACGAGCGGGTGAACGAGCACCTGGCGACCGACGTGCTCTCGATCGGCCCGTACGTTCTCGCGGGTGGTGAGCCGGCGGCGATGGTGGTCGCCGACGCCGTGCTGCGCAAGCTCCCCGGCGCCCTCGGTCACGCCGAGAGCGCCGTCGACGAGTCGTTCTCCGAAGCGCTCGGCGGCATGCCGGAATACCCGCATTACACCCGTCCGGAGGCCTATCGCGGCTGGCGCGTTCCCGAGGTGCTCTTATCCGGCGACCACGGACGCGTCGACGCGTGGCGGCGCGAGCGAAGCCGCGAGCGCGGCGCGGCGCTCGAGACCCCGGGTTCGGGAGAGGCCGACGACCGGGTGGAGGGCGGCGAGGCTCGCTAGGCTTCCCGGTTCCGCGGACCCCGCGAAGGACCGGAGTCCGCCCTTTTCTTCCCGTACCGGCGCGCCCTCTCGCGCCAACTTCCAAGCCGACACGAGACGAACGAGCCAGGCCGCAATGAGCACGATCATCGAGTCAATCGAGCAGCGCCAGCTGAAGAAGCGCGTCCCGCGCTTCGACGCCGGCGACCGCGTCCGCGTGCACTTCCAGGTGATCGAGGGAACCCGCAGCCGTACGCAGGTCTTCGAGGGCGTCGTCATCGCCCGCCAGGGCTCCGGTCTGCGCGAGACGTTCACCGTCCGCAAGCAGTCGTTCGGGGTCGGCGTCGAGCGAACCTTCCCGGTTCACTCGCCGAAGATCGAGCAGCTCGAGGTCGTCTCGCGAGGCGATGTCCGCCGCGCGAAGCTCTATTACCTGCGCGGCCGGGTCGGCAAGCGCGCCCGCGTCGCCGAGCGTCGCTGGGGCACCGAGCGTGCCGCGATCGTCGACCCTGAGGCCGAGGCGGTGGACGCCGAGGGCGTCGCCCAGGACGAGGCGCCCGTCGAGGACACCGCTCCGCAGGCCGAGGAGCCGCAGGCCGAGGCCGAGACGGCGCCGGCGGAGGAGGCCCCGGCCGATCAGCAGCCGGCCGAGGAGGCAGCCGACGCCGAGACCGAAGCGGCGGCGGACGAGGCTCCCGCCGAGGACGAGGCTCAGTCGCGCTGATCGCGCGCCTCCGCCGAGGGACGCTCGGCGCCGTAGTCGAGCTGGTCGTGATCGTCGCCCTCGCGGTCGGTCTCGCGATCGCGATCCAGGCATTCATCGTCAAGCCCTATGAGATCCCGTCGCGGTCGATGGTCCCGACCCTCGAGGTCGACCAGAAGATCCTCGTGAACCGACTCGCCTACCGGTTCGGTGACCCCGACATCGGCGACGTCGTCGTCTTCCATCCGCCGGCCGGAGCGCAGGGCGGGGGCGCCCAGTGCGGCGTTGAGAAGAGCGCCGACGAACCGTGCCCCGAAGGGGTCGACCGCGAGGCCGAGGACACGTTCGTGAAGCGGATCGTGGCGGGGCCGGGTGACCGGATCCGGATCGAGGACGGCCACCCGGTGGTCAACGGCGAGCTGATGGACGACGAGCCGTACATCAAACCGTGCGGGCCGAACGGCAGCGCCTGCGACCTCCCGCAGGAGATCACCATTCCACCCGACCAGTACTTCATGATGGGCGACAACCGTGGGGAGTCCGACGACAGCCGCTTCTGGGGACCCGTCCCCGAGGAGTACCTCATCGGCAAGGCCTTCATCACCTACTGGCCCCCGAACCGGATCGGCGGCGTCTGAGCCGCCGGAGCTGCGGATCGTGAGAGCCGACGAGCCGGAGCCGGTGTCCGCGCCCGCAAGGCGCGAGCCGTCGCCCGGCCGGCTCAAGCGCCGCAACAAGGTCCGCCGCCGCAAGGCGCAGCGGATGTTCAGCTTCGACCGCTCCCACGGCACCCGCTTCGTCGCCGGCGCCGACGAGGCCGGCCGCGGATCGCTCGCGGGCCCGCTCGTCGCGGCGGCCGTACTGCTCGACCTCGAAGGGATCTCGCTGTCGGATCGACGGGCGCTCGGCGAGCTCGACGACTCGAAGAAGCGGACGGAGGAGGAGCGCGAAGAGCTCTACCCGGCCGTCCTGCGGGCGGCGACGAAGGTCTCGGTGATCATCCGTTGCGTCCGCGGGATCGATGGCCGCGGACTTCACGTCACGAACCTGACCGCGCTCGGCAAGGCGATCGAGCGCGTCGCGGTACCCGGGGCGACGTGCCTGACGGATGGCTTTCCGGTTCCGAGCTGCCGCGTGGCGCACCGGCCCGTGGTCGGCGGCGACACGACGAGCGCAGCGATCGCGGCGGCGGCCATCGTCGCCAAGGTGACGCGAGACCGCTGCATGAAGCAGGCGCACGACCACTACCCCGCGTTCGACTTCGCGGGCAACGTCGGTTACTCGACCCCCGGCCATCGCGCGGCCGTGATCGAGCACGGCCCGTCGAAGATCCATCGGCGCTCCTTCGCCTCGATCGCCTACAGCCAGCTCACGCTCTAGTCCAGCTCGGCGGCACCGTGGCACCGCGGTGCCGTGACGATCCCGTCACTCCCTGGGGCTCAGAACGCCGCCTTCAGCCGTTCGCCCTCGAGCACCTCGCCGTGCGCGGACAACCGCAGGCCGATGACGTCGAACCGAATCCCCCGGTTGGGCGGCAACTCGTCGCGATGTTCGCGCAGCCAGGCGGACGCCAGGGCTCGGATCTTCGCCTGCTTTCGCGGACCGACCGCGCCGGCGGGGGTCTCGGGTCCCGGGGGACCGGTGAGCGTCGCGCGGCCACGGAGGTCAGTGGGCGGCGCCGCGGCGCCGCGGCGCGTCTTGACCTCGACGAAGACGATCTCCCCGTCCTCGAATACAACGAGATCGAGTTCGCCGCGCACTCCGGCGACCCGTGCGTTCCGCGCCAGAAGCCGCGCGCCGTGTCGCTCGAGCCCGCGAAGCGCGATCGCCTCGCCCGTATCGCCGAGGGATCTGCGCGCGTCGGGCATGCTCGAATGGTGCCGCTCGCCAACGCACGCGTGGTGCGCGTTCCGTGCCGAATCCGTGCCGCTCCGCCCACGGCGGATGAGCAACGCACCGGGTCTGATCGCCAGCCCTGATCCGGCGCCCTTCCGAGGCTGTTTCGGCGCAATCGCCGCGCCACCCATGAGCCGCGCGGACCTAGCTTCCGGCCGGTGCATGCCAGTGCCCGCACTTTCGCGCTGATCGGCGTCGAGGCCCAGGAGGTCAGGGTCGAGGTCGACGTACGCTCGGGCCTGCCGAGCTTCTCGCTCGTCGGGCTGCCGGACGCCGCGGTCCGCGAATCGCGCGAGCGCGTCCGTGCCGCGGTCTCGAACGCCGGGTTCGAGTTCCCGCAACGCCGCATCACCGCCAACCTCGCGCCCGCGGACCTGCGCAAGGCGGGCCCCGGCTTCGATCTCGCGATCGCCGCCGCGCTCCTCGTTGCCTCAGACCAGATCAAGCCGCGTGCGCTCGAGGGGCTCGCGCTCGCCGGTGAGCTCGCGCTCGACGGAGGTGTTCGCGCCGCGCCCGGCGCTCTGGCGATGGCGGAGGCGGCGAGGAGGCTGGAGCTCGCCGGCATCGCCGTGGCGCGATCGAGCGGAGGGGAGGCGGCACTGGCCGGCGACGTCCGGGTCGTGCCCGTGTCGCACCTCGCCGACCTCAAGCTGCTCGGCTCCGACGACGAGCCGGAGCAGCCGTCACCGCTCGACATCGAACCCGCCGATCCGCTTCCCAGTGACCCGGATCTCGCTGACTTGCGCGGCCAGCCGATGCTGCGCTTCGCGCTCGAGGTCGCCGCCGCCGGTCGCCACAACATGCTGATGCTCGGTCCACCCGGCGCCGGGAAGTCGTTGGCCGCGCGGCGGCTTCCCTCGATCATGCCTGCGCTGACCCGCGCGGAAGCGATCGAGGTCATGCGCATCGCCGGAGCCTGCGGCCGTGCCGGCGCGCGGATCGGACGGCGTCCGTTCCGCGCGCCCCATCACACGATCTCCCCGGCGGGCCTCGTCGGCGGCGGGTCACCGCCGCGAGCGGGGGAGATCACGCTCGCCCACCGCGGTGTTCTCTTCCTCGACGAGCTCGGCGAGTTCACCCGGGAGGCGCTCGAGGCTCTCCGTGGCCCGCTCGAGGACGGCACCGTGTCGATCACCCGCGCCAACTCGCGTGCCACGTTCCCGTGCTCGTTCTCGCTGGTCGCGGCGGCGAATCCGTGCCCATGCGGGAGAGGAGCCGACTCCGGCGAGTGCGAGTGCGGCCCAGCCGCGGTGCGCCGGTACCGAGGCAGGCTCAGCGGGCCGCTCGCCGATCGGATGGACATCTCGATCGCGATCGGCCAACCGAGCGCCGAGCAGATGGCGGGAGGCGACGGGGAGGCGTCGGCGACCGTCCGCGAGCGGGTCGCAGACGCGCGACGTCTGCAGGCCGAGAGACTGGGGGAGGGCCGGGTCAACGCCGATCTCGGACCGGCCGAGCTGCGTCGGACGATCGGTCTCGAGCCGGCCGCGCGGACGCTCATCGCCTCCGCATTCGATGCGCTGAGGCTGTCGGGCCGCGGTCACGATCGCGTCCTGCGGGTCGCGCGAACCGTCGCCGACCTCGAGGGCACCGAGCGCGTGCGCTCCGAGCACGTCGAGCGAGCCCTGGTCCTGCGCTCCCAGGGGCCGAGATGAGTGGCGCCGTCGCGCGGGCAGGCGGCACCGCGGTGCCGCCGGGGGACCCGGCTCGCTGGCGGCTCGAGGTCCGCGACGCCGACTATCCGGCCTCACTCGCCGAGCTCGCCGAGCGACCGGACGTCGCCGGCCCGCCGCCAGCGACGATCTGGGGCGTCGGGGACCGGCGACTGCTGACCGAGCTGGAGCCCACCTTCGCCGTGACTATCGTCGGCTCGCGACGGCCGAGCGCGTACGGTCTCGAGGTGGCCGAGGATCTCGGCTCCGAGCTCGCCGCCGCCGGGCTGACGGTGATCAGCGGGATGGCGATGGGGATCGACGCCGCGGCGCACCGCGGCGCGCTCGCCGCTCAGGGTGCCTCGATCGCGGTCCTCGCCGGCGGGCCGGACGATCCCTACCCGCCCTCTCAACGCGGTCTCCACGCCGACCTGCTCGCGGCCGGCGCCGCGATCGGCGAGAGACCTCACGGCGAGGAGCCGCCGGGTCCATGGGCGTTTCGCGAGCGCAACCGGATCATGGCCGCACTGAGCGACGCCACGATCGTGGTCGAGGCGGCGGAACGTTCCGGATCGCTGATCACGGCACGGATCGCGACCGAGCTCGGACGCCGCGTCTGCTGCGTGCCCGGCCGGATCGGGGCGACCCTGGCGGCCGGCCCGAACGGCCTGATCCGCGACGGCGCGGAGCTGATCCGGGGCGCGGAGGACTTCCTCGACGGCGCGATCGGTGTCGGCGCACGTCGCGCGCGGATGCCGGCTCGCGACCTCGAGCCGGAGCTCGAGCGGTTGCTCGAGGTGATCGAGGGTGGCGCGTCGACCCCTGACGCGATCGCCGCAGAGGGCCCGGGTCCGGCAGCCGAGATAGCGGTCGCGCTCGTCCGGCTGGAGATCCTCGGCCTCGTCCGCTGTGACTCGCAGGGCCGCTACGAGACCTCGACCCACACAAGGAGACGACCATGACCCGCTACTACTCCTCCTACTCCACCGGGCGCCGCTCCCTAGGCTGGACATCGATGCCGGCCGCTCCGCCCGCCTGTCTGACGATCGCCGGGTCGGACTCGGGAGGGGGGGCCGGGATCCAGGCGGATCTCAAGGCGTTCGCACGCTGCGGGGTTCACGGCACGAGCGCGATCACCGCGCTCACGGCGCAGAACACCGTCGGCGTCCTCGGCGTCGAGCCGGTGCCGCCGGAGTTCATCGTCGCGCAGATCGACGCGGTCGCCGATGACATCGCGATAGCCGCGGTGAAGGTCGGCATGCTCGGCGACGCCAGGACCGCTGAGGCCGTCGCGGGAGCAATCGAGCGCCGCTTCGCCGACGTGCCGGTCGTCGTCGATCCGGTCATGGTCTCCGAGAGCGGCGGCACCCTGCTCGAGACCGATGCCGAGGACGTTCTCGCCCGGCGGGTGATACCGCTCGCGACCGTGACGACTCCCAACGTCTCTGAGGCCCGACGCCTGGCGATCGCCGCCGGGCTTTCTCCGGCCGAGGCCGAGGCCGCCGGGCAGGGCGAGCTCGCGCGCGCGATCCAGGGCCTGGGCGTCGAGTTCGTGGTCGTCACCGGCGGTCATACGGAGCGCGGTCGCGACGCACTCATGAAGCCTGGGCGCAAGCGGCCCGACTGGATCCACTCGTCGTTCGATGCCGCCGCGAAGTCGGCTCACGGCTCGGGCTGTACGCACTCTTCGTCGCTCGCGGCGTTCCTGGCCCACGGTCTCGACGTGAGCCGGGCGGCGACCGAGGCGAACGCGATCGCCTCATTCGCCGTGCGCCACGGCATCGATTCGATCGGCGGCGGACCGGGCCCCGTCGACGCGCTCGGTCTGCCGCGACGTACCGAGGGCGGCCTGGCTTGGTTCACCGAGGAGTACCAGGAGTCCGACCCTTTCCGGGAGCTCCCGTTCTGAGCGCTGCAATAATCGCCGGGTGAGGTTCGTGCGAATGAAGCCCGGTCATGGCGACGTCCTGCTGGCCGAGGGCGATCCGGATCTCGCCGAGGACGAGGAGCGACTGATCGCCGAGTTCCGCCGCCAGCTCGACGAGGGGATGTGGGCCGCGGTCCCGACCGAGGCCGAACCAGGTCGGCGTGAGGCCATGATGGTCAAAGCCTTCGAGGAGATCCCGCGCGACGCGGAGCGCGTCGTTTTCTTCCCGCGCGCGGCGGGGGGCTGATGGACGGGCGGATCGAACCCAGCCGCCTCCGGGTGGCCGCGCGATGACGATCGCTCTGCTCGTCGCGCTGTTCGGCGCGGGTCTGCTGTTGGCTCTCGGGACTGGTGGCCGACGTCCGCCGCAGGAGCGTTGGCGGACGGCTCGCCGTAAGACCCCGCCCGTCGCCCGGTCCTATGACCCGGGCCGTGAGCTGCGCGCTGAGCGCAAGGCCCGGGAGCTGCTCGCGTCGGTCGTCTCGGCCGAGGACTACGAGCTCTACGAGTCGCTCGGCTTCATCGCGGTCGCGGGGCGCTCGCGCGACGGGGTCGCGCCGCGCTACGGCTACCTCGTCTATCCCCATCGTCCGATCATCGCCTACGACACCCGCACCCTCGAGCCGCTCAGCGAGTACTGCGTCGGCTTTCCAGATCACAGCGACCCGGCGCTCGGTCAGCGACTGCCGGACGCTGACGACGTCCTCGCGAAGTGGATGAGCCTGCGCGCGCAGGAGGAGCGGTTGATCGCCGAGTCGAACATGCACCTGCCGGGCCGGCAGGTCGATCCGCGACGGGTTCGCGGCGATCTCCTGCGGCTGCGCGACTGGCGTGCCTCCCGGGCGAGGGCCGCGGCGTGACGCCGCCGGAGATTCCGAGCGGCCTCGCCGGCGGTGGCGAGACGGCGAACGGCGACGCCAGAGCGGCTGGCGGTCTTCCCCGGCCGCGCTCGGCAGCCGTGTTCGACGGCCCGTCGCGCGCGGCGGCGCGCGCCTACATGAAGGGGATCGGGTTCGACGACGCGGCGCTCAAGCGCCCGACCGTCGGCATCGCGAACACCTGGACCGAAGCGATGCCGTGCAACTACGGGTTGCGGGGCCTGGCCGAGCACGTCAAGGAGGGCGTCCGCGCCGCCGGCGGCACGCCGATGGAGTTCAACACGATCGCGATCTCGGACGGGATCACGATGGGTACCCGCGGGATGAAGACCTCGCTGGTCAGCCGCGAGATGATCGCCGACTCGATCGAGCTCGCGGTGACCGGCTATCAGTTCGACGCGGTCATCGCCCTGTCGGCCTGCGACAAGACGATCCCGGGTTGTGCGATGGCTCTCGCGCGCCTCGACGTTCCCTCGCTCCTGCTCTACGGGGGGTCGATCGCCCCTGGTCGCTACCAGGGGCGCGACGTCACGATCGTCGACGTATTCGAGGCGATCGGCGCCCAGGCGGCGGGCAGGATCTCCGAACAGGAGCTGACCGATCTCGAGGACGTCGCGAGCCCTGGAGCCGGGGCGTGCGGCGGCCAGTTCACCGCGAACACGATGGCCTGCGCGTTCGAGGCGCTCGGGATCTCCCCCGGGGGTTCGGCGATGGTGCCGGCGGAGGATCCGACGAAGGAGGAGGTCGCCGAGCAGATCGGCCGGCTCGTCATGAACGTCCTCGCCGAGGATCTGCGACCGAGCCGCATCATCACCCGGAACTCACTCGAGAACGCGATCGCCTGCGTCAGCGCGTCGGGCGGATCGACCAACGGGGTGCTGCACCTGCTCGCGGTCGCGCGTGAGGCCGGGATCGAGCTCGACATCGACGACTTCGAGCGCGTCTCCCGCCGCACCCCGACCCTCGCCGACATGAAGCCTGGCGGGCGCTACGTCGCGACCGATCTCTACCGCGCCGGGGGTGTCCCGTTGCTGCTTTCGCGGCTCGACGATGCGGGGCTGCTGCACCGCGACGAGCTGACCGTCACCGGGCGGACGATCGGGGAGGAGGCCGACGCGGCGGTCGAGGGCGAGGGCCAGGAGGTCGTGCTGCCGGCCGATGCTCCGCTCAAGCCGGAGGGCGGGATCGCGATCCTGCGCGGCAACCTCGCAGCCGACGGCGCGGTCGTGAAGGCAGCCGGTACCGCGCGGAGCGGGCAGACCGGGCCGGCACGGGTCTTCGAGCGCGAGGAGGATTGCTTCCGTGCCGTCCGCGGCGGGGAGATCAACCCCGGCGACGTGATCGTGATCCGCAACGAGGGGCCCGCCGGTGGTCCGGGAATGCGCGAGATGCTCCAGGTCACCGCCGCGATCGTCGGCGAGGGGCTCGGTGAAGAGGTCGCGCTCGTCACCGACGGGCGGTTCTCGGGAGCCACCCGAGGACTGATGGTCGGGCATGTCGCGCCCGAGGCGGTCAAGGGTGGAGCGATCGCGGCGGTCGAGGAAGGTGATCAGATCACGATCGACATCGCCGCCCGCGAGCTGTCGGTCGACCTGACCGACGAGCAGATCGCTCAGCGTGTCGCCGCCTACACCGCTCCCGAGCCGGCCTTCCCGACCGGCGCGATGGCGAAATACGCCGCCAGCGTCAGCTCGGCGTCGGCCGGCGCGATAACCGTCTAGGAAGCGGTCGGAGCGGCGAGGCTCGGCTGCTGGCCGGTCGCGCTCGACCCCGCGTGTTCGACGAGGAGCTCCTCGAGCAGACGGTTGAAGCGAATCGGGTGCTCGAGCTGCGGCAGGTGGCCGCAATCCTCGTAGCAGTCGAGGCGCGCGTTCGGGATCCGGTGGGTGAAGATCGCGGCGTCGCGAGGGGGCACGATCCGGTCCTGGCGTCCGCATACGACCGTCGTCGGCAGCAGGATCGACCCGAGCTCGTCGGTGACGTCGTATCCGAGCATCGATTCCATCGCCGGTAGAAACGCGGGCCGGCCCGTTCCACCGCGGAGCTGCTCGACGAGCAGCTCGTAGCGCAACTTCCGTGGGTGGAGGAAGACGCCCTCGAAGCCGAGCGCCCTCAGCCGCGGTCTGCGCATCGTCCGCTTCTGCCACTCGAGCGCGAACGGCGTCAGCGCCTGAAGGACGCGCACCGCGGTCTCGACGGGTCGCGCGCTGACGGTCGCGCTCGAGATGCCGGCCGCGGCGAGCAGGATCAGCTGGCGGTAGCGATCGGGCGATCGCAGCACCGCCTCGACCGAGATGAAGCCGCCCATCGAATTGCCGACGAGCGTCGGCTTCTCGAGCTCGAGCGCATCGGCGAACGCGGTGACCACGCGCGCGTAGGCGGGGATCGAGACGTCCCAGTCGGGCATCGGCGAGGCGCCGAAGCCGGGCAGGTCGAGCGCGACGACCCGATGTCGTTCGGCGGCGGCCGGGATCGTCTCGAGGAAGTTCTGCCAGCACCCCGAGATGCCATGGACGAGCAGGACCACGTCGCCCTCGCCGATGTCGACGTAGTTGATCGGAACCTGCCCGTAGGGTCCTTCGCCGTCGCTTGGTCGCTCGATCTCGAGCGTGATCTGTCGCAGATGCTGCTGCCAGTCGACCTCGAGCCAGGCGGGGGTGGGGTCCGGGTTGCCGTAGGGATCGGGCCCGTCGTACGGGGTCGGCGCCGGCCGCCGCCTCGGGCCGGGCGTTCTCCGCTCACCGCTGTCGCTCAGCAGGCGGGCGAGCTTCCTGCGGGCCTTTTCGGCGGACGTGGGCACGGTCGGAATCCTAAACCGAAACATCGAACGATGTCACGGTTCCCGGGCGACCGGAAGTGTGTCGACCTGGGTGCCGGGGTGCTTAGATTGGCGGTCCCCGATGGCCTCCGAGCGGACATCTCTCGCGACCCGAGCCGACCTATCCGAAGAGGGGGTCCCCGACCGCGCCGCGCTTGACAACATCGACTCGGGCGAGCTGCGCGACCTGCTGCCCGCGATCGAGCCCGAGCGGACGATCGACGACTGGGGTCGCTCGGAGCGCGTCGAAGGATTCTTCGACAGGACGCTGTTCGAGTTCTATTACCGCTACTGGTTTCGCTGTGAGGTCGAGGGGATCGAGAACGTCCCGGCCGAGGGCGGGGCGCTGCTCGTCTCGAACCACGGCGGCGCGCTGCCGCCCGACGCCGCGATGATCGCGAAGGCGATCCGCGAGGAGCACCCGACTCCGCGACCGCTCAACATCACCGTCGAGCACTTCTTCAAGGGCTACCCCGGGCTCTCGATGCTCGTCCCGAAGATCGGCTGCGTGGCCGCGCACCCGGCGAACGTTCAGCGTCTGCTCGCCGACGAGCAGAGTCTCGTACTCGTCTTCCCCGAGGGCCGCAAGGGGACCGAGAAGCTCTACAAGGACCGCTACAAGCTGCGCCGCTTCGGCCGCGGCGGCTTCGTCGAGGCCGCGATGCGAGCCGAGGCGAAGATCGTCCCGATCGCCGTCGTCGGAGCCGAGGAGGCGATGCCGACCTTCGCCCAGGTGAGCGTCCTGCAGAAGCTGACCGGGCTGATCTACTTCCCGATCACGCCGTCGTTCCCGTGGACCGGTCTCGCGGCCGGCCTCGGCTTCCTACCGGCCAAGTTCAAGCTCCGCTTCCTCGAGCCGATCGACACCGTCCAGTTCGGCGGCGCCGAGGCGCGCCACGACAAGGCGCTCGTCCAGACCGTCGCGCAGGAGATCCGGGCGCGGATCCAGGAGAACCTCCACGACATGCTGGCCCGCCGGCGCTCGATCTGGTTCGGGTGAGCTCGGCGATGACGCCCGCCCAGGATCGCCGCGCGCGGCGCGTCCTGATAACCGGCCTGTCGACCTACTGGGGCGGCCGGCTCGCCGAGGCGCTCGAGGCCGATGACGCGATCGAGGCGATCGTCGGCGTCGACTCGCGCGAGCCGACACGCGAGCTCAACCGAACCGAGTTCGTCCGCGTCTCGAACCAGCATGCGCTGCTCGAGCGGATCGTCCGCGCGGCGGCGATCGACACGGTCATCGACACGCGGATGATCGTCAACTCCGCCGTGGCTCCGGCCGCCGTGCGCCACGAGAACAACGTCCTCGGGACGATGAACATCCTCGCGGCGTGCTCGGGCGCGGACTCGCCGGTCCGCAAGTTCGTCTTCAAGAGCTCCTCGCTCGCCTACGGCTCGTTCGCCGACGACCCGGCGTTCTTCACCGAGGACATGACCCGCAAGCATCCGGCCTCGACATCACTCGAGAACGACATCGACGAGGCCGAGGCGGCCGTGGAGGAGTTCGCGTCGCGAAACCCCGACGTGACGGTGACCTGCCTGCGCTGCGCGAACGTGCTCGGACCGGACGTCGTGACGAACTTCACGCGGATGTTCGCGCTGCCGGTGATCCCGACGATCCTCGGGTTCGACCCGCGGATCGGCTTCGTCCACGAGGACGACATCGTCCACGCGCTCGAACACGCCGCCTTCTACGACCTGCCCGGATGCTTCAACGTCGTCGGCGACGGCGTCCTCGTGATGTCGGAGGTGATCAGCCTGCTGGGCAAGCGCGCGGCACCCGTGCTGCCGCCGTTCAAGGCCGGCGCCGTGCTCGCGGCGCTGCGAGCTCTCGGCCTCGGGATGCCGCCCGAGATGGTCGAGATGATGCGCTTCGGCCGCGGGCTCGACAATCGGAGGCTCAAGGCAACGGGCTTCGAGTACGGATACACCTCGCGCGAGACGGTGGTCGAGTTCGGCGAGAAACTGCGCCTGAACGCGGTCATGCGGGGCATGGAGTCCTCCTACATCTACGAGCGCGAGGTCGAGGACTTCCTGCGCTGGAGCCCGCTCGTCAACCGCGAGGGCTCCTCGGGCGGCTGAGCTCGCCCGTCCCGCGGCGAAGTGGGACCGCGCTTGCAGAGCCCACGAACGCTCAAGGTCAGCCGCAGCGTTGCTTAGACTTCCCGCCTCATGAAGCGCGGAGTCGCAATCAGCGTCGTGGTACTGCTGCTCGTGCTGATCGCGGGAGCGATCGGCGCCTACGCCTACGACTCGGCGCACAAGAGCGAGATCGCCGAGGGGATCACGATCGGCGGCGTCGACGTCGGCGGCATGACCGCCTCGCAGGCGGAGGAGGCCGTGCGCGAGGAGTACGTCGCGCCGCTTCGCAAGCCGATCACCGTCCAGCAGGACGGCACGAAGTACGTCCTGTCCGCGAAGAAGCTCGACGTCCAGGCCGACATCTCGGCCACCGTCCGCGAGGCTGTCTCCGCGAGCCAGGGCAGCGGCATGCCCGACCGCCTGTGGCGCTACGCCTCGGGCGGCGAGATCGACAAGCGGATCCGGCCCGAGATCACCTACTCCAAGGAGTCGCTCGACGAGTTCGTCAACACGATCGGCAAGGAGGTCTACGAGGCCCCGGTCGACGCGTCGGTGGATCCGTCGCCGAGCTCGCTCAACACCGTCCCCGGGACGCCCGGCCAGGAGCTCGACGCCGACTCGCTGCGCCGCCAGGTCGAGTTCGCCGCCGCCGGCACGAGCGACAAGCCGATCGAGGCCAATGTCGACAAGCTTCAGCCCGAGGTGACGACGAAGCAGCTCGCGGCCGAGTACCCGACCTACATGACCGTCGATCGCGCGACCTTCCAGCTGCGCCTCTACAAGAACCTCGAGCTCGAGAAGACCTACACCGTCGCCGTCGGCGCCGAGGGCTTCGACACGCCCGTCGGCGAGTACACGATCCAGAACATGGCCGTCGATCCGGTGTGGAGCGTGCCCGATTCGGACTGGGCCGGAAACCTCGCCGGGCAGACGATTCCCGGCGGAGCGCCTAACAACCCGCTCAAGGCCCGGTGGATGGGGATCTACGACGGCGCCGGCATCCACGGCACCGACGACACGGCCTCGCTCGGCAGCGCGGCGTCCCATGGTTGCGTGCGTATGGCCGTACCCGACGTGATCGACCTCTACGACCGCGTCGACGTCGGGACTCCGATCTACATCGGCTGACCCGCGGAAGGTCGCGGCCCGCGCGTCGCGAAGGGGACGGGGTGGGAACCGCCGCCGACGAGGAGAGCACGATCAGCGCCGCCTGGCGTGCGGCCCTGAGCGGCTTCGAGACCGAGCTTCGCGGCCGCTCGAGCTCGGCGGCGACGATCCGCGCCTACTCCACCGACCTCGCCGAGCTCGCTAGCTGGGCCAGCGAGCGCGGGGAGGAGCCCGGCGCGCTGAGCGCACGCGACCTGCGCGGCTTCGCCGGATCGCTCTCCGACCGCAGGCTCGCTCGGGCGACCGTCGCTCGCAAGCTCGCCGCGGTACGCGCCTTCCACGACCATCTCGTTCGCCACGGGCTGGCCGAGCAGAACCCGGCCGAGCTCGTCGCGAGGCCGAAGCGCGAGCGCCATCTCCCGCGTGTGCTCGGCCGCGACCAGGTCGCCGCGCTGCTCGATGCGATGCCCGCACGCACCTCTCTCGAGCTCCGCGACAGGGCGCTGTTCGAGCTCGCCTATTCCTCCGGCCTGCGCGCCGAGGAGCTGATCGCGCTCGATCTCTCTTCGCCCGACTTCGACGCCGAGATGCTGCGGGTCGTGGGCAAGGGTCGCAAGACCCGGATCGTCCCGTTCGGGGAGCCCGCCCGCCGCGCGCTCGGTGCCTATCTCGACCGTGGCCGCCCGGCGCTCGTCGGACCGGGCGAGGAGCAGGCGCTGTTCGTGTCGCGAAACGGTCGCCGGCTCTCGACGTCGGACGTACGCCGGCGGCTCACGAAGTGGATCCGCGAGCTGTCGATCGCGGGCCACGTCTCGCCGCACACGATGCGCCACTCCTTCGCGACCCATCTGCTCGAGGGTGGTGCGGATCTGCGCTCGATCCAGGAGTTGCTCGGCCACGCGAGCGTCTCGACGACCCAGGTCTATACGCGTGTCGATCCGAGCCGGCTTCGCAGCCAGTACTCGACGGCGCATCCACGAGCATGAGAGCCCGCCTGATAAAACGCTTGCGACAGGCCGTCAACCCGGTCCCCAACCCCGTCCCTCGGGTAGGTTGGGCACACCCGAGCACGCAGCGGTAGGTATGGAGACCAACGTCAAGGCCGTAGAGCTCCGCGAGCTCTGGCGGCGCTACAAGCAGGACGGTGACGAGCTGGCGCGAGAGCGCCTGGTCGTCGCGTACTCGCCGCTGGTCAAGTTCATCGCCGGTCGCATGTCATCCGGGCTCCCGGCCCACGTCGAGGAGTCGGACCTGATCTCCTACGGCCTGCTCGGTCTGATCGGCGCGATCGAGCGCTTCGACCTCGACCGCGAGATCAAGTTCGAGACCTTCGCCGCGGCCCGGATCAAGGGCGCGATCATCGACGAGCTGCGCTCGCTCGACTGGGTTCCGCGTTCGGTCCGCTCGCGGGCGCGCGAGGTCGAGCGCGCCCACACGGAGCTCGAGGCGCGGCTGCAGCGCGCCCCGACCGACGAGGAGATGGCGGCGCGGCTCGAGGTCTCGGTCGAGGACTTCCACGGCACGCTGCTCGAGATCGCGAACTCCTCGGTGCTGGCGCTCGACGACCTCTGGACCTTCGCCGATCCCGAGGGCGGGAGCCAGATCTCGATCCTCGACACGATCCAGGACCCGGGCGCGATCGATCCCGAGGCCGAGGCCCAGTCGGCCGAGCTCAAGGACCGCCTCGCCGACGCGATCGAGTCGCTCCCCGAGCGCGAGCGCCTCGTGATCGCGCTCTACTACTACGAGAACCTGACGCTGCGGGAGATCGGCGAGATCCTCGGGGTCACCGAGTCGCGGGTCTCGCAGCTCCACACGAAGGCAGTGCTCGCGCTGCGTTCGCGGTTCACCCTCTAGCGCTCGCTGGCAGCGCGGTTGCCGACCGCGACGGTCCCTGCGGAGAGTCCGCCGCCCGTTGCTACCTTGCGGCGAGTGAGCGATGAGTCGGGCAATTTCATCGAGTGCGCCGTCTGCGGGCGCAACATCCTCCGCGGAGAGCGCGTCAGCGAGTACGTGACCCCCGAACGCGAGCGCGTCCCGGTCTGCGCCCTGTGCAAGACCCGCGCCGAGCAGATGGGGTGGACCCCGGCAAGCCTGGCCGGCCCGTTGACGAGCGCCGAGCCCCAGAGGCGTCGCGGCCTCGACCTGCGCGCTCGCTTCGGTGGTCGTCTCGCGCGCCGCGGTGGCGGGAAGACCGCCGACGAGCTCGCACGGGAGATCGGGATCCCCGACCGCCCCGACCCCGACCCCGATCCCGATGCCGGCTTCGACGACCTCGACGATCCCGATCCCTCCCGCGAAGAGGACCGACCGCGCGGCTTCGACCTCGACGACGATGAGACCCGTTTCCCCGAGCCCGTGACGGCGGCCGGCCAGGGCCGCGGCGCTCGTTCGAGCGAGCCCGGCGCAGCGTTCGAGGTCGAGGCGAGCGAGCCCGGGCCGGTCGACGACGAGCCCGCCTCGGCGACGGCTGAGCACGGGATGGCGGAGCCGGACAGGTTCTGGGACGAGCGTGCGAAGCCGGCCGCCGAGCAGCCGGCCGAGCTTCGCGCCGAGGAGGAGGATCAGGGCGACGAGCAGGACGAGGAATCGGCACGCCCGCCGGCCCGCGAGCCGCGCCCGCCGCAGTCGCGGAGGCGCTCCTCGCGCACGAGCCGTCGCGCGGCCTCGTCGGAGGCCGCCGGTGGACCCGCGCCCGGACCGTCGACGCCGTCGGCCGAGCCGCCCCGCCGGGAGCCGCGGACCCCCGCGAGGCTGATGCGCACGGCGGCCGAGAACTTCAACGCCAGCGAGGAGTCGCGCAAGGTCGGTGGCCTGATGCGCTCGCTCGGCGAGCCCAGCGTGTCGCTGCGCCCTCCCGCCCGCGAGGATCTGCCGGCGCTCATAACGGTCGCCTGGGAGCTCTCCTGGTATCAGTGGGAAGTCGGCGTCGAACCGGACGACCGCTCGGTGCGCGAGATCGCGAAGGGCAACGAGTTGAGCGAGCTCGACGATGCCGCGCGGCGCTGGAACGCCCGTGCCGACGAGGACGGGATGATCCGGCTGCGACGTGCCGAGTCGACCGAGGGCGGTCGCCCGGAGTGAAGGTCGTCGTCAACGTCGACGGAGGCGCGCGGGGCAACCCCGGGCCGGCGGCGATCGGCGCAGTTGCCTCCGAGCCCGGCGGCGGCGTTCTCGCTGAGCGCGGCGAGCGGATCGGCCGGGCGACCAACAACGTCGCCGAGTACAAGGCGGTACTACTCGGCGCCCGCCTCGCGACGGAGCTCGGTGCGACGGAGATCGAGGTCGTCGGCGATTCGGAGCTGATCGTGCGCCAGATCGAGGGCCGCTACAAGGTCAAGGACGCCGGCCTTAAGCCGCTCCACGCGGAGGCGAGGCAGGCGTTGTCGCAGTTCGAGCGCTGGTCGATCCGCCACGTAAAGCGAGCCCAGAACGCCGAGGCGGACCGGCTCGTCAACGAGACGCTCGACGCGGGCTGAGCCGGCGCGGAGGGACTAGGCGCGGGAGAGCAGCTCCGCGAGCTCGGCGGGGTGGCTCAGGTAGCCGCAGTGCCCGCCAGGCGTCGGCTCGATCTCCATGCCGAGGCGATCGCGGGCGATCCGCGCCTGCTGGTCGAGCGGGAAGAAGCGGTCGTCCGCGAACGCGATCGCCCGCGTCGGGACGTCGGGCAGGTCATGCGGAAACGGGTCGTCCATCGGGGTTCCAGACTGGTCGCGCGAGCGCCGCATCGCCTCGTCGGTGAGCGCGGCGGGGACGCCGTTGAAGAAGCTGCGCAGCTCGTCGTCTGACTCGTCGGCGACATGGTGGCCGGTGTTCGACCACCACTCGTTCGCAGGCTCGCCGGGTGCCGGGATCATCGCCGACACGTAGACGATGCCCGACAGCTCGACCCGCGCGGCGAGTCGCGGAGCAGTGAACCCACCGAGCGAGTGACCGACCGCGACGATGTCGGTTCGCCCGGCGACGGCTCCGGCGAGCTGGTCGGCGTAGTCGTCGAAGGTCGCGGCGTCGTTCTCGCTCGGGAGGTCGATGGCGACCATCTCGTGGCCGAGGCGCTCGAGCTCCGGCCCCACCAGGTGCCACTCCCAGGCGCTCCCGCCGGCGCCGTGGGCGATCGCGAAGCAGCTCATCCAGGCATTGTGACCCGCACGCACGACGGAGGGCCCGGCACGGTGTCGGGCCCTCCGGTTCGCATTCGTCGTCCCGCGTCGCGCCGTGGCGCGGCTCGTGACCTCAGTCCGTCGCCTTCGCGAGGTTCACCCGGCCGAAGCCGTACTCGGGATCGCGGCCGGCCGGGCCGAGGTCGTCGACCGAGCCACGCAGCTCGGCGACGATGCCCGCGGCGCTCAGGCCGGGGTTCTCACCCGCGATCACGGCCGCGACGCCGGCGACGTGGGGGGTGGCCATCGAGGTGCCGGAGATCGTGTTGTAGGCGCCGTCGTTCCAGGTCGAGGTGATGTCGACGCCGGGCGCGGCGATCTCGACGTCGGCGTTGGCGTTCGAGAACGAGGCTCGCTGATCGGCCTCGTCGGTCGCCGCGACCGAGACGACGTCGTCATAGGCGGCGGGGTAGTTCAGGGTGCCGTCACCGTCGTTGCCGGCCGCCGCGATCAGGGCCGACCCGTTGCCGCCGTCCCACGCGTAGTCGACCGCGTCGGAGAGGGTCTGCGAGTCACCACCGCCGAGGCTCATCGAGATGACCTTGGCGTCCTTGTCGGCGAGGTAGGTGATGCAGTTGGCGACGTCGGCGGTCGAGCCTGAGCCGAGCGCGCCACCGAGCGCCTTGCAGATCGCAAGCGGCGAGTTGAACGACACGCCGGCGACGCCGACGCCGTTGTCGGCCTTCGCCGCGATCGTGCCGGCGACGTGAGTCCCGTGCCCGTTGTCATCGGCGCACGAGCCCTCCTGGATCGTTCCGGAGAAGATCGGCAGCAGGCCCTGCGAGCGGGCGCAGTCGGTCACCTGGCCGAGGTCCTCATGTGAGCCGAGGATGCCGGTGTCGACGATGCCGACCTTGACGCCACCGGTAGCGGGGAACGTACCGAGGCCGGCGTTGTCCCAGCCGGTCGGCGCGGCGATCTTCTCCAGCCCGTAGAGATCGCCGAAAAGCGGATCGTTCGGCGTCGCCTCGGCGCGAAGCGTCCTGTTCGGCTCCGCGTAGGCGACGGCGTCGGACTGCGCGACCCGGGCGGCCACCGCGGCGGCGTCGCCGTCGACGGCGACGACCTCGGCGCCGAGCCTGCGGACCTGGCCGACGGTCTCACCGAGGCCGAGGCGCTCGGTCAGCTTCGAGACGGCCGTCGAGGAGGCGGAGTCCTCGTACTTGACGATGATCGAGTCGCTCGCCGAGGCGGCCGCGGGAGCGAGGAGCGCGACCAGTGCGGCGAGGAGCGTCGCCAGAGGCGCGAGCGAGCGCATGGGACGCCGTAGGTGGCGGTTCAAGGGGGCTTCCTTTCGTCCTGTTCTGGGTCTCTCCGACCTGCGGACCGGCCGCGCGAAGCCCCCCTCGCGCCCGATCGAGCTCACCTGAGGTGTGTGAGCGGAACGTGAGCGTCAGGTTAGCAAGAGATCGTGACGGAGTGTCACGTTCGGGTTCACCGGGTTGAGGGCAGGATTCGTTGCGATGTCCGAGCCGCTCGCCACGCCCGTCGTCGCCGAGCGCGCACGTTCCCCGGCCGCCGCCGAGCTCAGCCGTTGGCGTGCGTCCCCGGCGCGTGCGGCGGTCCTGTTCGCGGGCCTGTGGGTGTTCGGCACGGGGGAGGCGCTGCTCGTCCTCTCCGCACTCGGCAACTCGCCTTGGACGGTCTTCGCGCAGGGGGCGGCGGAGCGAACCGGACTGTCGATCGGCGTCCTGACGATCCTGATCGGAGCGCTGGTCGTGCTGCTGTGGTGGCCGCTTCGCCAGCGACCCGGCCTCGGCACGATCGCGAACGTCATCCTCGTCGGCGTCGCGATCGATGTGACGCTCGCGCTGCTCGAGCCGCCGGACGCGCTCGGCCTGCGGAGCTTCGCGATGCTCGGCGGGATCGCGCTCGTCGCGCTCGGCAGCGGGCTCTACCTGGGCACAGCGCTCGGGCCCGGGCCGCGTGACGGACTGATGACCGGGCTCCATCGCGTCAGCGGCCGGCCGATCTTCCTCGTCCGGGCGGTGATCGAGTTGTCGGTACTCGCGGCCGGGGTCGCGCTGGGCGGCACCGCCGGGCTCGGCACCGTGCTCTTCGCGCTGCTGATCGGCCCCGGCGTCCAGCTCGCGCTCCGGTTGCTGAGCCGCGTGCCGTCGGTCGATCTCTGAACGCCGGGTCAGCCGCCTCGGACCTTCGCCAGGTTGGAGTCGTGGATCGCGACGACCCAGTCGGCCTCGAGGCGGGCGTCGGTGGGTTCGGTCCCGCCTCGCAGCGCTTCGACGTACGCGCGCTCGGCCTCGAATCGCGCCCCCACCTCGTCGCCGCGGGCGACACCCCCGTGACCGGGGATCAGTACCTCGGCGCGCTCGACCGCCGGCTCGAGTCGTTCGAGCGCCGTCTCGAACGCGGCGAGCTGATCGTTCTGGAATGGGTCGAAGATCGGGACGAGTATGTCCGAGAGCGTGTCGCCGGCGATCAGGACGCCGCGGTCGGTCAGCAGCACCGCCGCATGCCCGACGCAGTGAGCGGAGTGCTCGGTCAGCTCACCGGGAACGGGCCCGCCGCCGTCGGGCAGCGGTTCGACCAGACCGACGAGCTCGAGCGGTGCCGCGGTCGCCGCCTCGGCCGTCCCCTCGCGTTGCTGCTCGATCGTCTCGGCGGCAAAGCGTGCGCCCTCGCCGGTCGCGTAGCGCGGGGCATCGCCGAAACGGCTGTGCCAGAGGAGGTGGTCGAAATGCGGATGTGTCGAGAACCCGGCGATGACCGGCCGACCGATCCGCTCGATCTCGTCGGCGAGCGACTCGAGCTCCGCGCCGTGGATCCCGGGGTCGATCAGGATCAGCCCGTCGTCGACGCTGACGATCGTCGAATTCGTCCACACCCATTCGCTCTGGCGCACCCAGACGCCGTCGGCCACCTGTTCGAGCATCACCGGAGTGTGACCGATGCTCGAGCGGGCGACGAGATGGGGCCGTCTCCGCGGTCGGGCGCGAGCGAACCGCCGGCCGGCGGCGGATTCGCAGGGCGCGGTCCGGTGCTCCGACCCGCGCCAGAGGCACGTCGCAAGCGGCTGATGGGATTCGAACCCACGACCTTCTGCATGGCAAGCAGACGCTCTAGCCAGCTGAGCTACAGCCGCGCGAGCGGCGGAGTCTAACCGGGGCCGGCCGGCCCGGGGGGGCGTGCGCGGCGAATCTGGGTGGTCGCGCTCAGCACCAGCCCGTCGGCCAGCGCGGCGAGGACGTAGATCACGATCGCCGACAGCGCGATCGCCGCGCCGGCCGCGACGTCGAGATAGAAGCTCGCGTAGAGCCCGGCGACCCCGGAGAGGATCGCCAGCGCCGTGGAGATCGCGACCGCGCCCCCCAGGCGACGGCTGAGCCGCAGCGCAGCGGCTGCGGGCGCGACGATCAGCGCGACGACGAGCAGGTTGCCGAGCGCAGTGACCGCGACGAGCGTGGTTGCGGCGAGCAGTCCGAGCAGGGCGAGCTCGATGCGCCCCGGGGGAGCTCCGAGGCTGCGGGCGGCGGCGGGGTCGAAACCGGCGATCGCGAGACCTCGTGCGGACCCGGCCAGCCCGAGTGCGATCAGTGCGACGAGCGCCCCCGTCGCGATCAGGTCCTGCGATGTCACGCTGAGCGGGTCTCCGAACAGGATCTCCCCGAGGCGAAGCGGCGCGGCGGGGGAGAGGGCGAGCAGTCCGCCGAGCCCGAACAGGAACGTGACCGTGACGGCGACCGCGCCGTCGGTCGAGATCCCGGAGAGGCGCCTGGCCGAAGCGATCGCGAGCGCCGCCAGGGCGAGCCCGGCGACCCCGCCCAGCCCGAGCGGGATGCCGAGCAGGGCGGCGAGGACGAGTCCCGGGAGCATCCCGTGCGCGATCGACTCGGCCGCGTAGGAGTAGCGATGGAGAACGACCCAGACCCCGAGCGGCCCGCATGCGATCCCGAGCAGCACGACCTCGACCAGCGCCCGCTGGGTCAGCGCCGCGGAGAAGGGGTCTGTCAGCCAGTCCATCCGGCGCCCTCAGTGCCGATGCGCGGCGTGGCCGGAGACCCGCGCGGTCTCGCCGCTCGGAAGGACGACGATCTCGGCTCCGTAGAGGCGTTCGAGGGTCGGCGCCGTCATGACGCTCGCCGGCTCGCCGAAGGCGACCTGCTCGCGATTGAGGCACAGGACGCGGTCGTAGCCCGCCGCGAGCTCCACATCGTGGGTGGAGACGAGAACCGCGGCGCCCTCGTCGCGGAGCTCTCCGAGAAGCGCCTCGATGCGCTCCGCCGAGGGCCTGTCGACACCGGAGAGTGGCTCGTCGAGAAGGATGACGCCGGCTCTCTGGGCGAGGGCGCGCGCGATCAGGACGCGCTGGCGCTGGCCACCCGACAGCGCCCCCCAGCTCGTTCGCGCCTCGGCCTCCATTCCGACCCGTGCGAGGGCCTCGCGGGCGACCTCGCGCTCGCGCCGACCGATCGGGCGGTACCAGGGGACGCTCGCGTAGGTCCCCATCAGCGCGACGTCGAGCGCCCGGAGCGGGAAGTCGAGCCGCGAGCGCTCGCCCTGCGGCACGTAGGCGACCGGGCGCTGGACCTCGAGCCTGCCGGAGACCTCGGGCAGCTCCCCGAGCAGAGCGCGGAAGAGGGTCGTCTTGCCGCCGCCGTTCGGACCGAGGATCGCGAGCGAGGACCCGGCGGGCACGGTGAAGTCGAGGCCCTTGATCACCGGCCGGCCACGCGCGTAGCCGGCGCCGACGCCACTCGCGACGACGGGCGCTCCCGCGGCGCTCACGCTGCACCCGCGGCCGCGGCGGAACGGTCGGTCCCGCGAACACCCCGAAACACGCAGGCGGCGGCGAAGACCACACCGCCGATCACGGCGATCGTTCCACCGGGCGGCGCGTCGAGGTAGAAGGCGGCGATCAGCCCACCCAGACCCTCGGCGAGAGCCAGCAGGGCGGTGGCGAGGGCGAGTCCGGCGGTCGACCTGGCGAACGGCAGCACGGTCAGCGCCGGCACGACCATGATCGCGCTGACGAGCAGCGCGCCGACGGCGTCGACCGCCGCGACGACTGCGACGCAGACCGCGACGAGCAGGACCGCGCCGTCGCGCCGGGGCGAGCCGACGAGGCTGCGGGCCGAGAGCGGGTCGAAGCCGGCGACGAGCCAGCGACGTCTGAGGACGAGCCACGCCACGACGCAGATCGCCAGCGCCGCGGCGCTCGCGACCAGCTCCGGCGTATCGATCGCGAGCAGCGATCCGAACAGGAGCTGATCGACGCCGGCGCCCGAGCCGAAGACGTCGCTCGCCAGGACGATTCCGGCGGCGAGCGCGAGAACCAGCGCGACCGCTGTCCGGGCGTCCGAGCCGAGACGGCGGCCCTGCGTCACGGCGGTGAAGCCGAGGCTCGTCGCGAGTGCTCCGACCGGCGCAGGGATGCCGAGCGGTGCCGCCAGGACCACCCCGGGGAAGGTCGCCGCACCCGCGCCGTGGGCGAGGAAGGCGAGGCCGCGTAGGGCTATCTGGCTTCCGATCAGACCGGCGAGCGCGGCGAGGATGGCGATCTCGAGCGCCGCCGTCTGCATGAACGGCAACGAGAAGACGTCGACGGGCCCGATCACGATGGCCCGGGCCTAAGCTGAGATTGCGTTCTCAGCAGATGCACGACCCGACCCACAACCCCTGTCACGTTCCCGCCGGCGAGTGGAGCGAGCTTGCGCGAGCCCAGCTCGCGGAGGCCGGCTACCGGTCGAGTCGGCCGCGCGCCGAGGTGATCGACCTCGTCGCCGAGCAGGAGTGCGTCCGCACGGCGGCCGAGATCGCCGACGAGCTGAGGGTCCGCGGCACCGGGATCGGCACCGCGACCGTCTACAGAACCCTCGAGGCGCTCGAGGAGCTCAAGCTGCTCCAGCGGCTCGACCTCGGCGGTGGCTCGGCGCGCTACGAGCCGGCGTTCCCCGATCGCGAGCATCATCACCACCACCTCGTCTGCGAGGCATGCGGCGTCGTGACGCCGTTCGAGGACGACGAGCTCGAGCGTGCGATCGAGTCGCTGGCACGGCGCATGCCGCACCGCGTCGGCGAGCACGAGGTGATCCTCAGGGGCCGATGCCCGGCCTGCGCCGAGCTCACGCCGGCGAACTGATAACGGTTCCCAACAAGACGGGCTGAGAGTAGCGGTGCCGCGTTGCGCGGCGCGGGCGCAACTTGGACCGAGTCCTCGGCGACCTACTGGTGTGGGGAGCGATGGACGCCGCCGACACCGCACCACCCGAGGAGACGCCCGACCTCTTCGGCGCCTATCCGCGCCTGAGCGAGGCGCAGCTCGCGGTGCTCGACTCGATCGGCACGCGGCGCCCGACCGAGGCCGGGGAGGTCCTCTACGAGGAGGGCGACGAGGACGTCGACTTCTTCGTCATCGCCGCCGGCAAGGTCGAGGTCGTCGGGACCTCCGGTCAGGAGCGGCGCGCGCTGGGGGTCCACGGACCGGGCCGGTTCCTGGGCGAGCTCGGCCTGCTCGCCGGGCAGCCGGCCTTCACCGGCGCGGTCGTCCGCGAGGCGGGGGAGGTGATCGCGGTCCCGCACGACGACCTGCGCTCACTGGTGGCCGCCGATGCCTCGCTCGGCGACGTCATCTTCCGAGCCTTCCTGTTTCGCCGCTGGATGCTGATCGGAGTGGGCACCGGCGTCCAGATCATCGGCTCGCGCTATTCGCCGGAGACCCGGCGTCTTCGCGACCTCTGCGCGCGCAACCGCATCCCGCACGCCTGGCTCGATCTCGACCGCGACCCCTCGGTCGAGGGCCTGTTGCGCAGGCTCGGCGTCGAGCCGACCGAGACGCCGATCGTGATCTGGCGCGGCAGGGACGTGCTGCGCAACCCCTCCGATGCCGAGCTGGCCGAGCGACTCGGTCTCGGCGTGCCGGACGCCACGCGGGCGTCGCACGACCTGGTCGTCGTCGGTGCCGGTCCCGCCGGGCTCGCCGCAGCCGTCTTCGGTGCGTCCGAGGGTCTCGACACGGTCGTTCTCGACGCCGTCGCGACCGGCGGCCAGGCTGGGACCACCTCACGGATCGAGAACTATCCGGGGTTCCCGACGGGCATCTCCGGCGGCGAGCTCGCCGAGCGCGCGGTGATCCAGGCCGAGCGTTTCGGGGCGCTGTTCGCGATCCCGGCCCGCGCGAGCGGTCTCGACTCGAGCGATGGTCAGCATCTGATCCACCTCGACGACGGCTCGGAGCTGCTCGCGCGGACCGTCGTCATCGCCACCGGTATGCGATACCGCAAGCTCGGGATCGACCGTCTCGAGAGGCTCGAGGGGCCGAGCATCTACTACGCCGCGACGATGGTCGAGGCGCGACTGTGCGCCGGCGACCCCGTCGTCATCGTCGGTGGGGGCAACTCCGCCGGGCAGGCCGCCGAGTTCCTGTGCAAGCACGTGCCCGAGGTCAACCTCGTGGTCCGAGAGTCGACGCTGGCCGAGAACATGTCGCGCTACCTGAGCGACCGGGTCGAGCGCAACCCCAAGGTCGCGCTGATGCTCTCGAGCGAGGTGCGTGAGCTCGAGGGTGAGGACGCGCTCGAGGGCGTCGTGGTCGAGCACACCGACTCCGGAGAGCGCGAGCGGATCGCCGCTCGGGCGATGTTCGTGTTCATCGGCGGCGAGCCGCAGACGGACTGGCTCCGCGGTGAGATCGCACTGACCGAGCGCGGCTACGTGGCCACCGGGTCCGAGGTCGGGCGCGCGACGGCCCAGGAGACGAGCACGGAGGGGGTCTTTGCGGCCGGCGACGTCCGCGAGGGCGCGGTGAACCGCGTCGCCTCCGCGGTCGGCGAGGGCACGGTGGCGATACGCCTCGTCCACTCGCATCTCGAACGGCGCGACGGCTCGCGCCAACCCGGTCAGACGTAGGTCTCGTCGACGAAGCACCAGCGCCAGTCCTCGCCCGGCTCGAACGACTGCGCGATCGGATGCCCCACGGCGAGGGCGTGGGCGCGGGCGTGGCGATTGGGCGAGGAGTCGCAGCAGCCGACGTGGCCGCAGCTGAGGCAGACGCGCAGGTGCACCCAGGGCGAGCCGATGCGCAGGCACTCCTCGCAGCCGGCCGTCGTATGAGGGGTGACGGGCCTGATCATCCGCACGTGGGGGCAGGAGGTCGGGAGGACCATCAACGCACCGCCACCGTCGGGCGGACCCGCAGCGTGCCACCGACCCTGTCGTGCCTGTCGGCGCTGATCGCGTCGGCGAGGGCGCTGTCCCAACCGAGCTCTCGCCATCGCGCCCGGATCTGCGGATCCAGGACCTTGTCGGCGACGAGACCACAGGCCGGGACCACCGCGATCACCCGCTCGCCGACGAGCCCTGGGCCGAACCGCTGCGGGGCGCCGGCGACGCACGCGTCGGCGAGGACCCGGTCGATGCTGAGGACGCGGGCCAGACTCGCGAGCGTCGCGGTCAGCTGCCAGACCGCATGGCCTCCGCAGTCGCGGATTGCGGCGGTCAGCTCGGCATCCGGGCGCCCGCGCACGACGACGACGTCGCCCGGTCGCGGCCTGACTCGCATGAGCACCTTCTCGATGTCGTCGCCGCGGGCGGGCTTCAAGGTCATGCGGATGGTGTGTCCGGCGAGCCGGTCGTCCATCCGGGCACAGGCCCGGTCGAAGCTCCGCACCTGCCCGGCCGTCCTCGGGACCCTGAACCGCTCGACCTCGACGCTCATCAGCCCGCCGCTCCCACCGGCTCGCGGGGTTCCGGGGAGTCCGTCGACGACGGTTCTCCGCCGTCCCAAGTGACGCCGAGCTCGCCGTCGTGCGCGACGAGGGTGATCGTGGCGTCGTCGCCCACCTCGCCCCTGACCAGCGCCCGCGCGATCTTCGTCTCGACCTCGTGCTGGATGTAGCGCTTGAGCGGCCTCGCACCGTAGACCGGGTCGTAGCCGGCCTGGGCGATCAGTGCCCGGACCGGCTCGGTCACCTCGAGGCGGATGCGGCGGTCCGCCAGGCGCCGGCGGACGTCCTCGATCTGGAGGTCGACGATCTGCTCGGTCTCGGCCAGCGTCAGCGGCTTGAACATGACGATGTCGTCGAGACGATTGAGGAACTCGGGCCGGAACTGACCCCGCAGCTCGGCCATCACGCGGTCGCGGGCGTCGTCGGAGAGCTCGCCCTCGCCCGTGACGCCGTCGAGCAGGTGCAGCGAGCCGATGTTCGAGGTCATGATCACGACCGTGTTGCGGAAGTCGACGGTGCGGCCCTGCGAGTCCGTCAACCGGCCGTCGTCGAGGATCTGCAGCAGGGTGTTGAAGACGTCGGAGTGCGCCTTCTCGATCTCGTCGAACAGGACCACGGAGTAGGGCTTTCGCCGCACGGCCTCAGTCAGCTGACCGCCCTCCTCGAAGCCGACGTAGCCCGGGGGCGCGCCGATCAGGCGTGCGACCGTGTGGCGCTCCTGGTACTCGGACATGTCGAGCCGTACGAGGTTGTCCTCCGAGTCGAAGAGGGCGGAGGCGAGCGCTCGCGAGAGCTCGGTCTTGCCGACTCCGGTCGGCCCGAGGAAGATGAACGATCCGATCGGTCGCCTCGGGTCCTTGATCCCCGAGCGCGCCCTGATCACGGCATCGGCGACGAGCTGGACGGCGTCGTCCTGGCCGACCACGCGCTCGTGCAGAACCTCGTCCAGGCGCAGCAGCTTGTCGCGCTCGCCCTCCATCAGGCGGGTGATCGGGATCCCCGTCCAACGCGCGACGACCTCGGCGATCTCGTCGTCGGTGACCTCCTCGCGCAGGAGGCGCGACCCACTCTGCTTGCTCTCGAGTCGCTCCTCCTCGGACGCGATCCGGCGCTCGAGCTCGGGCAGTTGCGAGTGGCGCAGCTCCGCCGCCCGGTTGAGGTCGTACTCGCGCTCGGCGCGCTCGATCTCCCGCAGGGTCCGCTCGCGCTCGGAGCGCAGCTCCTGCAGCCGATGGATCGCCTGGCGTTCGGCCTCCCACTGCGCCGTCATCGCGTCCGCCTGGGCGCGCAGCTCGGCCAGCTCCTTTCGGATCGCCTCGAGCCGATTCTTGCTCGCCCGGTCCTTCTCCTTGCCGAGCGCCGCCTCCTCGATCTCGAGTTGCATCACCCGCCGTGTGATCGCGTCGAGCTCCTGTGGCATCGAGTCGATCTCCGTCCTGATGACGGCGCATGCCTCGTCGACGAGGTCGATCGCCTTGTCGGGCAGGAACCGGTCGGTGATGTAGCGGTGGGAGAGCGTCGCCGCGCCGACCAGCGCCGCGTCCTGGATCCGCACACCGTGGTGGACCTCGAAGCGCTCGCGCAGGCCACGCAGGATCGAGATCGTGTCGTCCACCGTCGGCTCATCCACGACCACCGGCTGGAAGCGCCGCTCGAGCGCCGCGTCCTTCTCGATGTGCTTGCGGTACTCGTCGAGCGTCGTCGCCCCGATGCAGTGCAGGTCGCCGCGCGCGAGCATCGGCTTGAGCATGTTCCCGGCGTCCATCGCGCCCTCGGCGGCGCCCGCGCCGACGACCGTATGGAGCTCGTCGATGAACAGCAGGACCCGGCCCTCGGCGGCCTTGATCTCGGTCAGCACCGCCTTCAGTCGTTCCTCGAACTCGCCCCTGTACTTGGCCCCCGAAAGCAGCGAGCCCATGTCGAGCGCGAACAGGGTCCGGTCGCGGAGGCCTTCGGGGACGTCGCCGCGGACGATCCGCTGAGCGAGCCCCTCGACGATCGCCGTCTTGCCGACGCCGGGATCGCCGACGAGCACCGGGTTGTTCTTCGTCTTGCGCGAGAGGATCTGGATCACGCGGCGGATCTCCGCGTCGCGCCCGATGACCGGGTCGAGGCGGCCGCTGCGGGCCTCGACCACGAGGTCGCGGCCGTACTTCTCCAATGCCTCGTAGGCGGCCTCCGGCGTCGCGCTCGTCACCCGCTGGCTGCCGCGGACCTCTGTCAGCGCCGCGAGGAAGCGATCGCGGGTCACCCCGGCCTGCCCGAGCGGACCGTCGCGCTCGGCATCGAGCATCGCGAGGATCACGTGCTCGACCGAGACGTACTCGTCCTTGAGGCGCTCGGCCTCCTTCTGGGCGGAGTCGAGGATCAGGTTGAGACGGCGCGAGAGCCCGGGCTGACCCGAGGCACCCGATCCACTGACGCTGGGACGGCTCGCGAGGCGTTCCTCGACGGCGGAACGCAGCGCCGCCGGGTCGACCCCCATGCGCTCGATCAGCGCCGGCACCAGACCGTCGGGCTGGTCGAGCAACGTCGCCAGGATGTGGTCGGAGTCGATCTCGGTGTGCCCGCGTCGCAGCGCGAGCGACTGCGCCTCCGCGAGCGCCTCCTGGGTCTTCTGCGTCAGGCGGTTGGGGTCCATCGCCTCGTCTCCAATCGTTCGATCCGCGCCAGTAGGTCGGTCGCGAGAATCGCTCCCGCGTAGTTGAGTCCGAGGTCGCGCCGCAGCCTCGTGATCCGCGCGAGGCGCGCCGCCGCGTGCCAGGCCTGTGCGTCGACCGCGCCCATGCGAAGCAGCCGGCGCACGAGGTCCGGATGCAGGCCGGCTCTCCGCGCCAGGTCATCGACGTCCACGAGGACGAGGGTCGTGCCGGTCATCGCCATCCCGCTCTCGGGTTGAAGCTCGACACCGAGGCGAGCTCTTCGAAGATTCGCTGCTCGTCCCGGCTCGGGTCCCTCGGCACCTTGACCGAGACGTTCGCGTAGAGGTCGCCGCCGGGCATCCCCTCGCCCCTGAGCCGCAGTCGTCGCCCGCTCGAGGATCCGGCGGGCAACCTCAGTTTGGCGACGCCGTCCAGGGTCGGCACCTCGACGGTCGTGCCGAGCGCCGCCTCCGAGGGTGTCACCGGGAGCTCGAGGTGCAGGTCGTCGCCCTCGCGGCGAAAGCGGGGGTGGGGCTTGAGCCGCACCCGCAGCAGCAGGTCGCCCGCCGGGCCGGTCCCGGGGCCCTGCGTTCCCTCGCCGGCGAGGCGGATCAACTGGCCGTCGCGGACGCCGGCCGGGATCCTGACGTCGTAGGAGCGCCCGTCGCCGAGCGTCAGCTTGCGCGAGCCGCCACGCGCGGCCTCTTCCAGGGTCAGTTCGAGGGTCGCCTCCTGATCGGCGCCACGAGTCGAGTAGCCGTCGAATCCACTCGCGCCGCCGCCGCCGCGGCCGCGCCGGGAGAAGAAGCTCTCGAAGAAGTCGCTGAAGTCGGCTCCCCCGAAGTCGAACCCGACGTCGCGGTAGCTCGCGCCGTCGCCGAAGCCCCCGAACCCCGAGGTGCCGGAGACGTCGTCGCCGGCGCGCCAGTTCGCGCCGAGGCGGTCGTAGCGCTCGCGCTTCTCGGGGTCGCGCAGGACCTCGTAGGCCTCGGAGACCTCCTTGAACCGGTCCTCGGCGTCCGGATCGGAGTTGACGTCGGGGTGATACGTGCGCGCCAGCCTGCGGTAGGCGGCGCGGACGTCGTCGGCGCTCGCTTCGCGCGGGACCCCCAAGGCCTCGTAGTAGTCGCGGTAGCCGACGGCCAATCAACCCTCACGCTCCCCCGGCCCGCTCGTGGGTGGCTGCCGCACGACGATGACCTGAGCCGGTCGCAGCACCTGAGACCCCGCCGCGTAGCCCGACCGGGCCACCTCGACCACGGACCGGTCGCGGCCCTCGGAGGTCTCGCGAACCCCGACGGCCTCGTGGCGCTCCGGGTCGAACCGTTCGCCGATCTCGCCGAAACGGTGGATCCCGTGGCGGTCGAGGACGGTCTGCATCTGCTCGATCAGACGCCGGTAGCCCTCGGTCTCGGGGCTCTCGGGCTCGGCGACCCGAAGCGCCCGCTCGACGCTGTCGATCACCTCGAGCCAGTCGCGGACGATCGCGTCGCGCGCCTCGCCGACCCTGCGCGCGATCTCGCGCTCCGTCCGCTTGCGGAGGTTCTCCAGATCGGCCCGGGCTCGCTTGAACCGGTCTTCGGCCTCGGCCAGTTCGGCCTCGAGGTCACGTTCGCGATCGCCCTCGGGCTCGCCCTCGCGCTCCGGAGCCTCGACCGCGCCGTCCTCCTCACTCGCGTGTGAATTCGGCATCGACGACCTCCTCGTCAGCCGTCTGGGAGCCGCCGTCGGCACCGGCGCCGTTGCCCGCACCGTTGGAGTTGCCGCCGACGGCGCCCGCCGGAGCGGAGGCGGCGGCGTTCAGCGACTGGATCACCTGCTGGAGATCCGCGGCGAGCGGACGGACGCGATCGAGGCCCTCCTCCGCCTCGATGGCGGCGCGGGCGTCGGCGACGAGCTGGTCGGCGCGCGCCTTCTCGTGAACCGGGACGCTCTCGCCGAGGTCGGCGACGAGCTGCTCGGCCTGGTATGCGAGCGAGTCGAGCTCGTTGCGCGCGTCGATCTCCTCGCGGCGCCGCCGGTCCTCGTCGGAGTGCTCCTCGGCGTCGCGCACCATCCGCTCGATCTCGCCCTCATCGAGGTTGGTCGTCTCGGTGATCGTCACCGTCTGCTCCTTGCCGCTCTGCGTATCTCGCGCCGAGACGTTGAGGATCCCGTTCGCGTCGATGTCGAACGTCACCTCGATCTGCGGCACGCCGCGCGGGGCGGGGGGGATGCCCTCGAGCCGGAACCGGGCGAGCTGGCGGTTGTCCCGTGCGAGCTCGCGCTCGCCCTGGAGGACGACGACGTCGACCGCGGTCTGGTTGTCCTCGGCGGTCGAGAACGTCTCCGTGCGACGAGCGGGGATCGTGGTGTTGCGCTCGATGATCTTCGTCATCACGCCGCCCATCGTCTCCAGCCCGAGCGACAGCGGTGTCACGTCGAGCAGGACGACGTCCTCGACCTCGCCCTTGAGCACGCCGGCCTGGAGCGCGGCTCCGATCGCGACGACCTCGTCGGGGTTGACGGTCTGGTTCGGCTCCTGTCCGCCGGTCAGCTTGCGGACCAGGTTCTGAACCGCGGGGATCCGGGTCGAGCCACCGACCAGGATCACGTCGTCGATGTCGTCGGCGGTCAGCTTCGCGTCCGCGAGGGCGGCCTCGACCGGGCCGCGGCAGCGCTCGATCAGATCCGCCGTCAGCTGCTCGAACTTCGCCCGCGTCAGCGTCGTGTTCAGATGCTTGGGACCGGCCGCGTCGGCGGTGATGAACGGCAGGCTGATCTGCGTCGACGTCGTCGAGGAGAGCTCCACCTTGCCGCGCTCGGCGGCCTCGTAGAGGCGCTGGAGCGCCTGCGGATCCGTCCGCAGGTCGATCCCCTCGTTGTTCTTGAACTCATCGGCGAGGTGATCGACGATCCGCTTGTCGAAATCGTCGCCGCCGAGGTGACCGTCGCCATTCGACGCGCGGACCTCGATGACACCGTCGCCGACGTCGAGCAGCGAGACGTCGAAGGTGCCGCCTCCGAGGTCGAAGACGAGCACGGTCTCCTGCCCCTTCTTGTCGAGTCCGTAGGCGAGCGCCGCCGCGGTCGGCTCGTTGATGATCCGCAGGACCTCGAGGCCGGCGATCTTGCCGGCGTCCTTGGTCGCCTGGCGCTGGGCGTCGTTGAAGTAGGCGGGGACGGTGATGACGGCCTCGGTGACCTTCTCGCCCAGGAACTTCGCCGCGTCGCCGGCGAGCTTGCGCAGCACGAGAGCCGAGATCTCCTCCGGAGCGTGCTGCTTGCCGCGAACCTCGAAGCGAACCGCGGCGCCGGGACCCTCGACGACCCGGTAGGTGACGATCTTCGCCTCCTCGTCGACCTCGCCCCACTTGCGCCCGATGAAGCGCTTGGCGGAATAGACGGTCGCTTCCGGGTTGAGGATCGCCTGACGCTTGGCGACCTGCCCGACGAGCCGCTCACCGTCCTCGGTGAACGCGACGACCGATGGCGTCGTGCGGGAGCCTTCCGAGCTCGGGATCACCTCCGCCTGGCCGCCCTCCATCGTTGCCGCGACGACCGAATTGGTCGTTCCGAGATCGATTCCTACGGCCTTCGCCATCGTTCGCTCCTCGTGTCGGCTTGGTGCGCTCCGACCCTTGCCGTTAGGGCGCCGGCGGAGATGTTCAAGTGAGAGCGACGACGAGGTGTTCCCGCGGGCGGCCACTCCGGCCCAGCGACAGGGCGGTCCGGAGGCGTCGCTACGATTCCGATCCGAGTTTCGGGCCGGGGGATCTGCGAGATGGCGACGAGCGCAGGGCAGAGGGTCGAGGACGGAGCGAGTCGCGTCGCGCCCGCTTCTGCGCGCGCGCGCACGCCGGAGTTGCGCCAGATGCGCTACCTCGTCGAGGTCGCCGACGCAGGTCAGCTGACGGCCGCCGCCCGTCGCATGGGGGTGGCTCAGCCGACGCTCTCGCAGGCGCTCGTCCAGCTCGAGGAGCAACTCGGCGTCGCGCTGCTCGAGCGCCGTCCGCGCGGCGTCGCGCTCACCGAGGTCGGGGAGCGTTTCGTCGAGCGCTGCCGCCGGGTCCTGATCGCCGCCGACGAGGCGGCGGCCGACGCGCGGGCGATGCGCCGCGCTCGCTCGCGGCAGCTGGTGATCGGACGGGACTCGCTGCAGCCCAACGGGTGGAGTCAGCTGTTCTTCCGACTGCACCGCGAGCGCCCCGAGATCGAGGTCTCGTGGGCGACTCTCGAGTTCCCCCGCGCAGGTGTCTCGCCTCTCGAGCACACCGATGTCGCGCTGCTGACCGAGCCGCCCGCGCACCCGGGCGTCTGTGAGCTCGAGCTCGGAACACAGGCGAGGGTGGCGTTGCTATCGGCGCGGCACCGGCTCGCGGCTCGCGACTCGGTGGCGGTGGAAGAGATCCTCGATGAGGTGTTCGTCGGCTGCGATCCGGCGATGGATCCGCGCTGGAGGGCGTTCTGGTTCCTCGACTCCGAACGCGGTGGTCCCGCTCGACTCAGCAGGGACCGGGTGAGGACGGTGCAGGAGGCGATCGAGGCCATCGGTGCCGGCTGGGCGATCGGCACGTCACCGGAACCGCTGGCGTCCGCGCTCACTCACCCCGGCGTGGTCGCCGTCCCGCTCACGGGTGCGCGCCCGGCCGCGGTGAAGCTGGTCTGGAATGCCGAGACCGACAACCCGTCCGTCGAGCTGCTGGTCTCGCTGGCCACCGAGCTGGCCCGCGACGCCTGACCCCTACGGCCCACCGCTCCGGCAACATCATTGACCGCTCGAGATATAGCGGTAGCCTATCGATCACTTCATGATTTCTAATAGAGCCGGCTGAGGGGGGAGACGAGCGGCGTGCAGCACAGCGCCGCCACACCCGCGATGACCGGCTCCGATGCTCCCTTCGATCGTTATCGGCGTCCAGGTCAGACGGCGTGCCGATGGCGCGGTCTCTCGGCCGATCAGGAGCGTGATCTCGTGGTCGCCTCGCAGTCGGGTGAGTGCGAGCCTCGCCGGCGGCTGGTCGAGGCCTTCATGCCGTCGATCGGCGGCGTCGCCCGACGCTACGTCCACGCCCCGGGCGTCGAGCGCCAAGAGCTGCTGCAGGAGGGCGTGGTCGGGCTGCTGCAGGCGGCCGGCCGCTACGACCCCGAGATGGGCACGCCGTTCTGGGGCTATGCGTGCTGGTGGGTACGCCAGGCGATGCAGCAGCTCGTTTCCGAGATGACGCGTCCGATCGTGCTGTCGGACCGCGGTGTGCGGCGTCTGGCGCAGATCAAGCGCGCCCGTCAGGTCCACGTCCAGGAGCGGGGTGGGGAGCCGACCTCGACCGACCTCGCCGAGGCGACGGGTCTCGGCCGGCTGCAGGTCGAGGACCTGCTCGCCGTCGAGGCACGTCCTCGCAGTCTCGAGGAACCCGCCGGCGGCGAGACGGATGCGGCGGAGACGGTCGGCGACAGGGTCGCCGACCCGGACGCCGAGGCGGAGTACGGCCGGGTCGCCGACCGAATGGAGATCGCGGCCATATCCGGGCTCACGACGGACCTCGAGGCACGTGAGCGGGCGATCGTCCAGGCCCACTACGGCCTCGGCCGCGAAACCCAGACCCTGAAGCAGATCGCCGAGGGGCTGACCTTGAGCGTCGAGCGCGTACGCCAGATCGAGGTCGAGGCGCTGGGCAAGATCCGCGACATCGCCACGACCCCGGCGTTGCACTGAGCGAGGCGGAGCGCTATGGCCGAGGACTCTTCGGGCGGAGCCTGACGGGCACCGGCGGGGTGCTCAGGGCAGGCCTCCCGGTGTCGGTCTGGTGATCGGCCGGCGTGCCGCCACGAACCTCCCGGCCCCGATCACGAAGGCCGCCCCGATCAGCCCGAAGCAGAGCTCTGCCCATGCCCAGGCACCGCCGGCGAGGTTCAAGCCGAAGGCGGCGTCGAGCGACCACTCGCCAGGGCCGACCGCGGTCAGCGCGAAGAGGCCAGCGACGAGTACGAGGTTGTACTCGTAGCCACCCTCACTGACCCAGATTCCCGCTTCGCGGTGCGCCGTGATCGCAGCCGTCAACAGCACCGCGGTCAGCAGGCCCGCACCGAGCGGGGTCAGCAGGCCGAAGGCGATCAGCAATCCGCCCGCGACCTCGGTGAGGCCGGCGGCGATCGCCATCGGGCGCCCCGGCGCGAGGCCGAGCGACTCGAAGAACTGCCCGGTGCCGACGGGGCCATGACCGCCGACCCAGCCGAAGAGCTTCTGGACTCCATGGCCGGCGAGCAGCAGCCCGACGGCGAGTCGGATCACGAGTAGGCCTAGCTCCATCTTCGCTTCCTCTCACGCGAAACGGTGGTCGGTCGGCGACGGGCGCGGCCATACCGGACAGTCGGCCGGGTCGGGTAGGACGCCGGCCCGGACAGCTCGATCAGCAGTGCGCCACGGCTTGCAGTAGGTCGTGGCGCCGCGGCGTCAAGTCGGGTCCCCGGGAGGTGCCGAGACCGCCGCGTCGTCGGACTCGTCGCGCCGCGCATAGGCGGCCTCGCGGATCGCGGCGTCGCTCTCGAGGCCGGCCCCGAGGGCGCCGCCGACAGTGGCCAGCGAGCTCATGAACCAGCTCAGGGTGAGATAGTCGCCGACGTCCGCCTGCGAACCGAGCGTGTCCGAGAATGCCTGCGGAGTGACGACGAGAGCCGTCGTGGCCAGCGCGATCACCCAGAGGGCCAGGTAGAGCGAGAGGATCCCTATCGCGACGGTGAGACTGCTCGCGGCGTTGAACAGCAACACCTGATCTCGAGCCTGCCCGTGGCGCCCGGTCCGCCAGAGCCCGTGGACGACGATCAAGGACGCCGTCGTCAGACCGATCGACAAGACCATCAGGATCACGAGCCGCAGCGAACCGATGGTCTCCGACAGCCGCCAGATGTCGACCGTCACGGCGGCGAAGGCGAGCGTCGCGAAGGCGGCGATCAGCGCCCGGTAGAGGCGCGCCGCCAGACGCCACGGATGGTTCGCGCGCACCATCCCGCCTAGCAGCCGCAGGCGACCGCCGCTGATCAGCGCGGCGAGACCCGTCGGGCCCGTCTCCGGGTTCTCGTCAGCTAGCTCGGAGAGCTCGATCAACCGCCGGCGCATCCGAGGTTGGCCCTCGCGAGGCGCGGGTTCGCGGCCGTCGCCGAGCAGGATCGCGAGCAGTTCGATCGCGGTCTCCAGCACCCGGCGCTGGACCCGCGCCGGACCCAGCGCGGGGACCGAGATCACGGCGAGGCGATGGGTGGGACTCGCGTGCCCGGCGATCGTCCGGCGACCGATCCGCAGCGGCAGATCCGTGAGGCAGATCGCCAGCTCCCAGTCCTCGCTCATCAGTCGCCCATGCGCGGCGTCGACGAGCTCGGTCGTCGGGGCCGGGGGTTCGACCAGTCCATCGTTGAGGACCGGGACCGCCCAGTCCCCGTCGGGATAGAGCTCCGCCAGCTCGCCGGCCAGCTTCTCGGAGACGGCGTCGGCCACCTCGCTCGCCAGTCCCGGCGCGGCGATCAGCCCGACCGCGATCCGCGGCCTCGACTCCTGGTTCCGGCGCCCGGTCACGCCCGACGCCCGCCCTCCGAGCGCCGCCGAGCTCGCCGTGGCGCAGACCGAGTTGTCCTCGACTTCTCCTCCATCGCGCCCTCGCCGCTCCTCGCCGCATCTCGGTTCGCGTCGGCGCACGCCGCAGCGTGCTCCCCGCGCCGACTCCACCGTCGACCATAGGCCCCCGGCCGCGCCCGACAAGGAACGCCGGCGAAGGCGAAAGCGACCCGGTCCGCAGCGCGGGCGGGACGCTTTGGCCCGGATACGCTTGCCGCCTCTGGCGCCTTGGCGGAGTGGTTACGCAGCGGCCTGCAAAGCCGTTTACGCCGGTTCGATTCCGGCAGGCGCCTCTGATTCCGGTGCGGCTTCGAACCCAGCGTGCCCGTGACCCGGGTCGAGGACACCGCGCCGCCGGCCGGGCTGCGATCGTCGTTGCAGCCCTGCTCGCGGCGACGGTGACGGGCTGCGACCTCGACTCCGGCGAGGACGGTTACCCCTCGGCGATCCCGGGGACCGGTGCGGTCCTCGCCGAGGACCTGGCGCGAGAACCGGACGCGACGGTCGTGTGGGGGAACGTCAACCCAGATCCGGACGACCTGGCCGGTGAGCCGGTCGAGACGCTGACGAGCGACGGGGACCCCCACCGCCTGGTCGACGGATCCTCGAACGGCAGCTTCAGGCGAATCACGATCAGCGACGGGGACCGGGCCGACGGCGATCCGCTCACGCGCGAGCGCCTCCACGTCGGCGCCAAGAGCCTCGCGCGCGGCGCCGACTACCCGGGCTTCTATCCGTTCGGCGAGGGTGGCGCCGAGGGCTCCGTGATCCTCTACCTGTCGTTCCGGTTGCAGCCGCAGTCCCCGGACTTCCCAGCCCAGACGGGCGCCGGTTCGAAGACCCAGATCTGGCAGCTGATCCACGACGCCCCCTGCGCCCAGCCGCCGCGGGTCGCGATGGACGAGCGAGCGGGGAATGAGGTCGCTCTGACTCTGAGCGAGGGGGACGAGGGCGGAGAGACCGTGCTGTGGAGCGAGCCCGTCGCGCGCGACGTGTGGCACCGGGTCGCGGTTCGCATGCAGCTCTCCGACGACCCGGACGAGGGCTCGATCGAGCTCTTCGGGGACGTCGGTCCGGGCGGTGGGATGTATCCGCTGATGGACGGTCCGATTACGACGAACACCCTGCGCGGCGACGAGTGTCTTCTCGATGGAGTCCCGCGCGCAAGCCTGTTCATCGGCCGCTACCAGGACTCGAGCGTCGGCGCCAGCTATGTCGACATCGCCAATGTGCAGCTGACGCGCTGGGAGCGTTGAGCGGGCGAGTTTTCGTCGGCTCAGGTCGCGCCGTAGGCCAGGCGGGTCACCGCCGCCAGCGACTCGGGCGGACCCGGCCAGTGTTCACGGAGCAGTTCGGGACCGCCACTTCGCAGGGCGATCCGAAGCGCGAGCGCTACGGCGATCGCGTCGTCGATCTGGCCAGCGACGGGGATGAAATCGGGAACGAGGTCGATCGGCATCACGAGGTAGGCGATCAGCGCGAGGATCACGCCCTTCCGCCAACCCGCGACACGCCGGTCCGCGAGCAGGCGCCGGAAGAGAACGACGCAGTCCGGGATGAACGTCGCGAGGGCTCGCGCGTCACCGCGACGACCGGCCGCGATCAGGGCGATGACGAGCGCAGCGTAGACCGCGACCGCGAGGCCGAGTCCGAGGAGTGCCCACTCGATCGCTGACACGCCCACAGTCTGCCGTCCGCGGACACCCTCGTCCCATTCAACGGGTCCGCTATCCGGAGCGGGCGAGTTCGCGGTAGCCCGGCGAGGCCTGTGCCCGTCGCGGTGCGACCGGGCGCCAGCGCGGGGAGGCGGCCTCGACGCGGTCCGGTGGCACCAGCTGCCTCGCGCCGTGCTTGAGCAGCAGATACGCGATCAGCATCGCGGCCGGGGTGGCGAGCGATGAGCCCGTGAACGAGAGGTCGTCGGCGGCGATCCCATCGTTGATGCTGTGGATCGCCATCGCGGCCGCCCAGGCGGCGAGCGCCGTCGGGGTGAACCACGAGCGCCGGCCCCAGGCGGCTCGCCAGGCGAAGGCGGCGACGAGGCCCGTGAACAGTGGGTGCATGATCTCGGCCGGGGGCCGGGTGGGCGACCAGCCCTCGGGGCTCAGCGCGTACTCGCCGGACTCGATCAGGGCGAACGTGATCCCCGAGAAGAGGACGAGCAGGAGGCCCTGGCGTGGCAGCCTGAAGCGACCGGCGAACCACAGCGCAACCGGCACGATCAGCTTCCCCGTCTCCTCCGCCGGTCCCGCTATCCAGTCCCACTCGGGATTCTTCGGGTCCGACCCGAGCAGGTTCGGCAGCCCGAGTTCGACCGCGAAGGCGAAGCCGACCCCGACGAGACCGGCGACGGTGCCCCAGGCGAGGATCGCGCCGCGGTCTCCGACCTGTGCGAAACCGACCCGGTGGTCGATCAGCCGCAGCAGCCCGACCGAAGTGATGAGCGTGACGAGGACCGCGCAGACGGGCAGCGCCAGCTGTGCGCCCTCGACGTGCTCGCGGTCGGGGGCCAGGCGCCACAGGTAGCCGGCCACTCCGCTCAACGCGATGAAGGCCAAGACCAGGAGCCATCCGTGGTCGCGGAGGAAGCGGGTCGGGTGCCGCCGGGCCTTGGCGAGGGTCACCCCGGCCGCCGCCGGCCGGGTCTCGTCGAGCCAGACGTCGCCGTCCCAGCGGCGTTCGAGCACCGTGGAGCGATGGTGGGCGGGTACGGGGTAGAGGCCGGGGGGAGGGGATCCGGCGGGCTCGGATGGATGCTCGCGCATTGTTCCCGGGTCATCGGCGCGGCGGGCGGGAAGTTTGAGTTGCCACGAACCTCCACAACTTGTGGAGGCATGTGTTCTCGCCCGTCTTATCCGGGTAGCGCGGCGGCCCGTGGGTGCGCAGCAACCATCACCTGGCCCGTCCGAGGCCGGCAGAAGCCTCTCGATCGCGATCGTCGCATCGACCCGTTTTCCGATCCGTGAGCCGTTCGCCGGCGGCCTCGAGGCCCACACCCACCTGCTCGCGAAGTCGCTCCGCGAGCGCGGCCACCGCGTCAGCGTCTTCGCTTCCGACGACTCCGATCCCGAGCTCGGATACGAGCCGATCTGCGCCCCGAGCCGGGCGCTCGAGCTCTCCGACGCCGCGCGCGAGGACGTCAGCATGCCCGCCCCGCGGTTCCTCGAGGAGCATCACGCCTACCTGACGCTGATGCTCGACCTCCGCGGTCGCAGCTTCGACATCGTCCACAACAACTCGCTCCACTACCTGCCGATCGCGATGGCGGACGCGCTCCGGGCGCCGGTCGTCACAAGCCTCCACACACCGCCCACGCCCTGGCTCGAGAGCGCTCTCCGGGCGCGCCGAAGTACTCCCGCCGCCGGCCGGTTCGTCGCCGTCTCGCATGCGACCGCGAGGGCCTGGGCCGGGACGCTCGACGCGAGCGTCATCCACAACGGCGTCGACGTCGATTTCTGGAGGCCGCGGGCCGGCGAGCGGCTCCGTCAGGCCGTGTGGAGCGGGCGGATCGTCCCCGAGAAGGCACCGCACCTCGCGATCGATGCCGCCCGGCGGGCCGGCATCCCGCTCGAGTTCGCCGGGCCGATCGGGGACACGGAGTACTTCCGGCGCGCGGTCGAGCCCCGGCTCGGCCCCGGCGTGAACTACGCCGGGCATCTCGACCGAGCCGAGCTCGCCGAGCTGCTCGGGCGCTCGTCCGTCTTCGTCTTCTCGCCGTGCTGGGAGGAGCCGTTCGGGCTCGTCCTCGGCGAGGCGCTCGCGTGCGGCCTGCCCGTAGCCGCCTGGCGCCGCGGCGCCGTCGAGGAGCTGATCGGGCACGAATGCGGCCGGATCGCCGACCCGGGAGACATCGACGGCCTGGCGTCCGCGATCGGCAGCGCGGTCGACGAGGTCGACCCGCAGAGCTGCCGCGAGGTCGCGGTCCAGCGGCTCGCCAGCGAGCGGATGGTCGATCAGTACGAGGCGCTCTATCTGCGCCTCGCCGACGCGCCGGCGCCGTATGCGACACCGGCCGTCGTCTGAGGTGGCACCGTCGACGCTCGACGACGCGGCGCCGATCGGGTGGTACGCGCATCACCACGGCCGGGGACACCTCGATCGGGTGGCCGCGATCGCGCCGCACGTCGCCGGCCACCCGGTGACGGTCCTGAGCTCGGCGATCGGCGATCTCCCTCCCGGCGTCGGGCGGATCGAACTTCCGGGCGATCTGCCGCGCGCGGGTGAGACCGCGGAGCCCGGGCCGGCGTTCGCGCACTACGCACCGCGGGGCGCGCGTGGCCACAGCGAGCGGATGGCTCTGATCGCGAGCTGGATCGCGGCGCGCCGGCCGGCGCTCCTCGTCGTCGACGTCTCGTGCGAGGTCGCGATCCTCGCCGCGCTCTGTGGCGCCCGGGTCTGCGTCGTCCGCCAGCACGGACGCCGGGTCGACCGCCCGCACCGCCTCGCCTACGAGGCGGCGAGCGGACTGATCGCGCCGTGGCCGAGCTGGCTCGACGAGGGCTTCGAGGATCCCTGGGCCGCGCTGACCACGCACACTGGCTTCCCACTCCGCGGGGTCGCCGTGGGGGCCGCGGTTCCCGCGGCCGACCGAGTCCTCACCGTGATGGTCGGGGGTGGGGGGTCCACGCTTCGCCCCGCGCTCCTCGAGAGCTGGGCGGCTGCGCTACCCGACTGGCGCATCGTCGTCCTCGGCGGCGTCGAGGGTCTCGAGCCGGGCCGCGCGCCCGACGCGGCGAACCTCGAGCTCCGTGGCCACGTGGACGACCCGGTGGCCGCCGCGGCGGCGTCGTCCGTCGTCATCTCTCACGCCGGCAACGGCAGCATCGGCGCCGCCGCGGCGGCCGGCCGGCCGCTGATCGCGGTCGCCGAGGAGCGGCCGTTCGACGAGCAGCGCGAGAAGGTCCGGCGCCTCAGCGCGGCCGGCGCGGCGCTCGGTCTCTTCTCCTGGCCGGAGCCTGAGGCGCTGCGAGGGCTGCTGGAGAGCTGCCTGACAGATCCGCCGGCGAGCGCCGAGCTCGCCGAGGGCGGCGACGGCGCGGCGCGGGCCGCGGCGGAGATCTCGGCGCTCGCCGGCGGAGGGTCCCGGGCGGGTCAGTCGACCTCGAGCGCGGCGAGCTCGTCGGGCCGCGGCAGCCGCCGCAGCCGGGCGCGCTCGGCACCGGGATCCCAGTCGATCCAGCCGCGGTCACGGAAATCCGCCAGCCAGCCCTCCATCGGCCAGACCCCCCAGCGCTGACGGAAACGGTGCGCGTTGTCGATGATCGCCTCGAGATGTTGAGCCGGGGGCGAGAGCGTCCGGTGATGTTGGTGGAAGGCCGGCTCGGGTCCCGACCAGACGAGTTCGACGCCGGCCTCGCGGGCGCGGAAGCCGAGATCGGTGTCCTCGGCTCCGTAGCCGACGTACGCGGGATCGAAGCCACCCACGCGCTCGAGCAGCGTCCCCCGGCGCGCCCCGAAGGCCAGCGACCACAACCCGCGGTGGTCGCACGGCTCACCGGGCAGCGGCGCGCGCGGGCGGGTGGGGAGGAAGCGCGAGTTGTGCTCGAGCCAGGCGTCGTCGCGACCGCGCGCCTCGGCGCCGCGTCGCAGGTATCCGACCGGAGCCATAGCGATCACGTCGTCCGCGGCGAGAACGCGCGCCATCGCGCCAATCAGACCCCGGCTCGGGACGCAGTCGACGTCGAGCAGCACCACGATCGGTCCGCGAGCGGCTTCGATCGCGAGGTTGCGCGCCCGAGCAAGCGGGATCGGGCCGCCCTCCGAGTCGACGTCGTGGACGCGTACCGGGACGTCTCTGGCCTCGTGCAGCGACCCGATCTCGTCGTCGATCGCGACCACGACGAGCTCGCTCGGCCTGTGGCGGCTGCGAGCGACTCCCGCGGCGAGGGCCTCTAGGTGCGAGCGGCGGCCGCGGACGATCGTCACGACCGAGACGGGCGGGAGCCCGTCCCGATCGTCGTCGGCGGGGCTCATCGCTCCGGGACGACCCTGGTTCGCGGGATCCTCGACCGTCATTCGCGGATCAGCTGCGGACCCGAGCTGAAGTTCCTGCTCTCACTGCGCTGCGGTTACACGGCTGAGGACCCTCTCAATCACTCGCGCTTCACCACGACGGCGCGCGAGTTCGCCGGCGACGATGCCGCTCTCGAGGTGCTCGGCGAGGCGTTTCTGGAGCTCCATCGCCGTCGCGCCGAGTCCGCGGGCAAGCCTCGCTGGGCCGACAAGAACCCCGAGAACCTGATCTACCTCGATATCTGGCAGCGACTCCTCGGCGAGCGCTTCGTCCTCGTCTGGGTCCGGCGCGACCCGCGCGACGTGCTCGTCTCGATGGAGGCGGCGGGGTTCCCGTATTCGGGTCCCGATCGCTTCGAGCGCCGGGTGGAGATGCTCGCCGAGTACGAGCGCCGGGCGTCGAGGTTCACGCAGGCGCACCCGGCGAGGGTCATCGAGGTCGTCTACGAGGACCTCGTCGCTGATCCTCGCGGCGTCGCCGGCGCGATGATGAATGCGCTCGGGGAGCGACTCGAGGAGGGCCAGCTCTCACTCGGGCCGGCGGGCGCGCTGGACGGACTCGGCGACCCCAACCGCGGGCGTTGGGAGCGAATCGGCGATACGTCGGTCGGGTCTTGGCGGGGGCGACTGTCCGCCGCCGAGCGGTCGAGGGTCGCAGACAGGCTCGGCGTCGGAGGGCGCGCCAGCGCCTAGATGCGCCTCGCGACCTCCGCGGCGACGCGCTCGCCGCTTCGGATCGCGCCGTCCATGTAGCCCACCCAGTAGCCCGACGTCTCGGTCCCGGCCCAGTGGATTCGCCCCACGGGCTTTCGCAGATGCTCCCCGAGCGCGAAGAGCGCGCCCGGCGAGGTGAAACCGACGGGGCCGCCGCGGGTCCAGACCTCCTCGGTCCAGTCCGTCTCGAGGTATTTCCGCGGACGTCTCGCTCGCTCGCCGACGAACTTCGCGAACTGCTCGGCGACGGCCTTGCGTCGAGCCGCCTTGTCCATGCGCTTGAACGCGCGCTGCTCGTCGCCACCGACGAATCCGAACAGGACGCCGGGCGACCCGTCGGGGGGCGACCCGTCGTAGGTCACGTTGACCGGGCCCTCGCACGAGACGACCGAGCCGTTGAGCGCCGGCTCGGTCGGCAGCGTGCCTCCCTCGCGCCAGAACGGCTTCGGGTAGACACAGGCGACCTTCATCAGCGTGCCCTGGGAGATCCGCTGCGTCAGCTGGTCGCGCTCGGCCGGCATCGCCGGCGAGTAATCGATCCGCCCGGCGAGCGACGGGGGGATCGCGACAATCGCGCGCTTCGCCGCCACGCGAACCCCCCGGGCCTGGACGACGACGCCACCGCGCGTCTGTGTGATCCGCTCGACGGGCGCGCCCAGGACGATCCGGCGGCCGAGCTTCTTCGCCATCCGCTCGACGATCAGGCCGGAGCCTCCGCGGAAGCGGAACTGCTGGGCGCCGTCCTGGGTGTTGAAGTTGCGCTCGAACGTCCCGGGGTTGTCCTCGTTGCCCGATGCGGCGATGTAGAAGAGCGTGTAGAGCAGCGAGATCTCGCGCGCCTCCGCGCCGAAGATCGGGCGCAGTGCCGCCGCGACGAGGTCCGAGAACTGTGGGTTGACCGTGTTCTCACGGATCCACGAGTCGAGCGTCTGGCGGTCGTAGGCCTCGGCGTTCGCGGCGGCGTAGGGTTGCTCGACGTCGATCTCGCTCGCCATCTCGTTGAGCCGCGTGATCGCCTGGGTGATGTCGGCGAGCAGCACCGGATCAGGTGGCGCCGTTCCGGTCACGGGGGCCGACCCGTCGTAGGTCGAGCGCTGGCCGTTCGGGTCGATGTACACGTTCTGGCCCTCCGAATAGGTCCGGTACATGCCGACCCCGAAGCGCCGCGCCATCGCCATCAAGCGGTCCTGCGTCGGCCCGGTGAACGTGCCGCCGCCCTCGGTGATCTCGCCTCCGCCGATCGGCTTGTTGTGGACCCGGCCTCCGACGCGCCGTCGCGCCTCCAGAACGACCACGGAGTGCCCGCGCCGGACGAGATCGAGCGCCGCGGTCATCCCGGCGAACCCTGCCCCCACGATCACCACGTCGGCACGGCGTTCGGCCGCCGCCACGGTCTGAGGTCCACCGAGCGCGGGCAGCGCGACCCCGGCACCCGCCGCGGCCGCGGCGCCCAGCGCTCGACGCCGCGAGATGGCGGGTTGGCCGGCGGTCGGGTTCGTGTCCTCTGGGAAGCTCATCCCAGTCAAGATGGCGGATAGCGACGCCCGACACGCCGCATGCGACACCGGTGTATCTTGCGGCTCTTGGCTTCTCCGGTCGAAAGGGTCCGCAGCGCGATCGCACGGCGTGGAGCCGGGGGCGTCGCGCGGTCGGCGTGGGAGCGAGCCGTCAAGCAGCGCGAGTTCGTCTGGTACGCGCTGAAGCTCGCGGACGTCGAGTCACGTCCGCTGCCCGACGGCTACCGGCTCGAGGAGGTCGGCGCCGACGGTGTCTCGGTCCTCGAGAAGCAGGAGTCGATCCCAGTCGCCGAAGCCCGCGAATGGATGACCGACCACGGCGGGCGACTGTTCATCGTCTTCGACGACGAGGACGACCCCGCGTTCTCGTGCTTCATCCTGCCGAACTCGCAGCCCCTCGACCCGGCGCCGAACGGCGTCGTCGAGTTCCCCGAGGGGATGGTCTGTCTCGAGCGCTCGTTCACCGCAGCGCACCATCGTGGCCGCGGCATCCCGGCGCCGGCCTGGAATCAGATCTTCGATCGCCTCAAGGGTGAGGGGGATCGGATCGTCGTCACCAAGGTCGAGGTCTCCAACCGTGCCTCGCGGCGCGCCGTCGACAAGGCCGGCTTCCACGAGGTCGGGCTGATGCGAGTGCGCGGCGACGAGCCGGGATCGCGGCTCAAGTCGATCGACTTCGATCTCACCGGTACGGGCATCGACGAGCGCGAGATGTTCGACCGCCTCGCGAAGAACCTGGGCGGCTAGGACCGCACCGCGGGTTGCTGCTCGCCCTCTCCGTCGTCGGACTGTTCTTTCTCCCCGATCCCTGGCGCCTGATCCTCTTCGGGGTCGCCCTCGTCGTCGAGGTCGGCGAGGTATTCCTCTGGATCCGATTCCTCGAGCGCTACCGCGTCCGCACGGGCGCCGAGTCGATGATCGGGGCCGAGGCCGAGGCGCTCGATCCCCTGGACCCGGAAGGCCGGGTCCGGATCCGCGGTCACGAGGTCTGGAACGCGAAGGCCAGCGATACCGTCGCTGCGGGTGAGCGGGTCGAAGTGACGGCGGTCGAAGGTCTGAGGCTGAGGGTCCGCCGCGTGGGCGGACCAGGTCAGGACCCGGTCTGAGACGTCTCCGGCGAGCCCGCTTCTTCGTCGGGGACGGGCTCGGGCTCCGGCGCGTCCGGCTCCGCCACTCCGGCCGGCTCGGGGGCGCTCGGCGAAGCGCCTGAGGAGCCGTTGCTCGATTCGTCCGGACCCCCGAGGCCACCGGCCTCGGCGACGGTCTCGTCGAGGCTCCGCGCGATCTGGTCGAGCCCTCGCATCACGAGCTGGCGACGCTCCTCGATCGCCTCGAAGGCCGCCTGCGCCTCGCGACGACGGGCGTCGGCCTCGGAGTCGATCTGCTCGGCTCGCCGGCGCGCGGTCTCGACGCGCTCCCGTGCCTCGGCCTCGGAGCGCTCGAGCTGCTCCGCGACGGCCTGGTCGGCCTCCGAGTGCACCTTCTGCGAGTAGCCGTCGGCCTCGCGACGGGTCGAATGCGCATAGCGATCGGCCTCGCGACGGGTGTCCTCGGAGTAGCCGTCGGCTTCCTTGACCGTGTCGCGCTTGTAGGCGTCGGCCTCGGCTGAGATCCGGTTCTTGTACGAGTCGGCCTCGCGGCTCGTCTCGCGTGCGTAGGTGTCGGCCTCGGCGCGCTTGCCCTCCGCGTACTCGGCCGCCTCCTCGGCGGTCTGCGTGGCCTGTGCCTCCGCCTCGCGCTGCATGTCGGTCGCCTTGCGCTGCGCCCCGACGACGATGTCGGCTGCTTCCTTCTCGGCCTCCGAGCGGACCTCGGCCGCGTTCTCCTCAGCCGTCGCGAGCAGTTCGTTCAGCTTCACGCCCATCCGCTCGACGTGGCGGCGCGACAGCGAGGAGGCGGGGGTCCCCTGCTCGTCGAGGCGATTCGCGAGATCGCCGATGAGACGATCGACGGCGCCGGCCTCGTAGCCGCCGTCCTGCGTGCGCGGCAGCGCCGCGAGCTGTGCCCGGATCGTTTCCTCGACGGTCTGCTGCTGGCTCAAGGTTCGCCTTTCGGTCGCGAAGGTCTGGTTCAGCCGCTCTGATCGTCGCGGTCGTTGCGCCGCAGACTGTCGAGCACGGCCTGGGGGTCGGCGAGTCGGAACTGCTCGCGAAGCTGGCGCTTGACCTCCTCCTCGCCGAGGCCCGTTGCGAGCATCTGGCGCGCGATCAGGCGCGCGCCCTCGGTCACGGGCCCGGTGCGGGCGTTCGGCGCCGGCGATTCCTGTGTCACCGCGGGTGCCGGGGTCGGCTCCGGCGCACGCTCCGGTGCCGACTGCTCCTTTCCGCGTCCGCGCAGCCGGCCGAACAGGCCGCGGCGCTTCGGTTCGGCCGTGGGCTCCGGTGCGGCGGCCGGGGCCTCGGGGGTGGAGGCGTCCGGCGTCGCCGAGGTTTCCGCGCCGGCGGCCTCGGGCTCGACCGAGGTGATCTCGGTCGTCGCCGGCGCGGCCGCGACAGGCTCGTCGCTCGAGTCGAGCGGTCCTTCGTCGGCCGGCGGCTCCTCGACGACCTGAGGCTCCTCGAGGGCGGGCTCCGCGGCCACCTCGGCCGCCGGCTCCTCGCTCGCCGAGGTCTCGTCGATCAGGGGCTCAGGCGCGAGCGAGGTGTCCTCGGGGGCGACGTCCTCGATCGGGGCCGGCGCGGGCTCTGGCTCTGGCTCGTCGACCGGCTCCTGCACGGGCGTCGGCTCGGGGAGCGCGGGGGTGAGGGTCTCCTCTCGAACCTCGGGAGCCTCGAGGCTGAGCTCGGCGCGGAAGCCCTCCATGACCTGCTCGGTGGCCCGCGTGAGCTCGACCACCTTGGCGGTCAGCTCGGCCGTCTGGGCCATCAGGTTGTCGGTCTCGCGCCGCAGGCTCTCCGCGCGCTCGACGGTCGAACGCTGGGTCTCGGCCACGAAGTCATTCGCCTCGGCCCTGGCGGCGTCGAGGATCTCGGCGGCCGCCTGATCGGCCGCGAGCAGGACGTCGGTGAGGCGGTCGACCTGCGCACCCGGCCCGTCGAGGAGGGGCGCGATGTCGGTGGTGGGCTGAACCTCGCCGGCGGGATCCGGCTCGAGGGCTGCCTGCCCGGCATCCGGCGCGCCGTCGGCGGCCGACTCGACATCGAGGCTGTCGTCCGCGGTCTCGTCGGGTTCGGAGCGCATCACGCTTGGGGTTGATCGAGGTGGTCCACTCGGGCCCCTTTCTATCAGCGCGCAGGGCTTCTCTGCGGCGCTCGACGGCGCGCGGGCTGGCGCTAGACTCGCCGCCCCCGGGCGCTTAGCTCAGTTGGGAGAGCGCCAGCTCGACAAGCTGGAGGTCACTGGTTCGAGCCCAGTAGCGCCCATCCGCCCGCATGGCGCACGCCTCGGGCCGATCCGCCCGCAACTATCCTCGCGCGGTGGTCGCGACCCTCGCCAGCCTCGTCGCACTGTTCGCTGCGGCGTCGCTCGTGGGCCAGGCGATCCTCGTCCTCAGCGGTCGCAACGCCGCGTCGGCGCTCTCGCCGGCGCTCGGGCTGGCGGCGCTCTGCGCGCTCGGTTGGGGTCTCGAGCGCCTGCCCGGCGGCCCGTGGGTGGTGCTCGCCGGGCTCGGGGTCGCGTGCGCGATCTCGCTCTTCCTCGTCCGCAGGGTCACCGGCGCCGGCGATCTGATCGCCGCCGCCACCCCGGTCGTGCTGATCGGCGGGATCGCCGCGGCCATCCCCTTCGTGATCTCGGGGCGCTTCGGGATCCTCGGCACGGGGCTGAACCCGGACATGTCCCAGCACCTGTACGCGACCGCCGCGCTCGTCGCCGGCGGGGAGGACCGGCTGATCGCGAGCGGCTATCCACTCGGGCCCCATGCGTTGGTCGCCGGCCTCGGCACCGCCGGCGTCGGCGCGGTCCAGGGCTTCGGAGGCCTCGCGCTCGCCACCGCGATCGCCGCCTGCGTCGCTCCGCTCGGCGAGCTCTCGTCGCTGCGCTTCGGCCGCCGGGTGATCGGCTGCCTGCTCGTCGGCCTCGCCTACATGAGTGTCTCCTACCTGATCCAGGGGGCGTTCAAGGAGACGCTGCAGGCGCTGTTCATCCTCGCCGCGGCCCTCTACCTGGCCGAGCTCGAGCGCGGACGTGAGCGCGGCCTGTTCGTCCGGGTGCGAACCGGTGAGGACTCGGTGCTGCGATCCGGCGTCCCGCTCGCGGTGCTCGTCGCCGGGAGCGTCTACGTGTACAGCTTCCCCGGCGTGGCCTGGATCCTCGGCGCCGTCGGGCTCTTCGGCCTGCTGCGGATCCTCTCCGGAGCCGCCGGTGGGCCGGCCGGCATCGCGACGGCGATCCGCGCCTGGGCCCCGCCGGTCGCCGTCGCTGCGCTGCTGGGGATCGTGCTCGTGGCGCCCGAGATCCCGCGACTGCTCGACTTCGCGAGGTTCGAGACGTTCGATCCCGACGGGGCGGGGCTCGGCAACCTGTTCAACCCGATCTCGCCGCTCGAGGCGTTCGGGATCTGGCCTTCCGGCGACTTCAGGCTCGACGCCGGGGCCGGGGTGGTGCCGGCGCCCGTCTTCTGGGCCGGCGGCGCGATCGGGGTCGCCGCGACGCTCTACGGGCTGCGATTCGCGTTCGTCCGCGGCGAGTTCGCGATCGTGTCGGCGTTCCTCGCCGCCGCGGCGCTCGCGGCCTACGCGATCCTCGCCGGAACGCCCTACCAGGCGGCGAAGGCGATCGCTCTCCTGGCTCCGCTCGCCGCGTTGCTCGCGGTGCGCGGTCTGCTCGCCGACGCCGCCGACGCCGACGGGGTCAGCCGCCTGCTTCGCAGCCGCCGCGTCGGCGACCTCGCTCCGCGCCGCGCCCGCGCCGCCCGCGCGCGGCTCGGCGTAGCCCTGCTGACCGCTGCCTTCGTCCTGGGCGCGGGGCTCTGCTCCGTCCTCGCCCTCGTCAACGGTCCCGTCGGGCCACGCGACTACGACCCCGAGCTCCGCGATCTCGCCACCGGGCTCGGGAGCGGCTCCACGCTCGTGCTCGCGCCGGAGTCCGAGTTCGCCGATGGCTACGCGGTGGACTTCTACACGTGGGAGTTCCGGGGCGGTCGCGTCTGCGTCGAGCCCGCGATCCGCGGGGCGGGCGGCCTCGAGCGGCCACCCGGCGGCGTCGCGAGGGTCGTCACGCTCCCGGGCGCGACGCCGTCGCCGCCGTTCCGCGGCCTGGGTGAGCCCGAGGTCGTGGGCGAATACGCGGTCTGGGAGCCGACGGCGGTCTCGAAGGGGGGTGGGGGCTGCCCATACGTCTCCGATGGTGCGCGGTCGAATCCCGCTTCAGGGTCGGGCAGCGAGTGAGGTTCGCGAGGACCGCGCCCGAGGGCCGCGATTAGCATCACGGCTCCGATGACGGTGCGACTCCCAGACGGATCCGAGCTCGAGCTCGGCGATGCCGCGACGGGCGCGGACGCCGCCGCGGCGATCGGCCCCGGGCTGGCGCGCGAGGCGCTCGCGATCAGGGTCGACGGGGAGCTGCGCGACCTCGCCCGGCCGCTGCCGGAGGGCGCCGAGATCGCGATCCTGACCAAGCGCGACCCCGAGGCGCTCGAGCTGATCCGCCACGACACCGCGCACGTCCTCGCGACTGCGGTGATCGAGCTCTATCCGGGGACGAAGGTCACGATCGGCCCGCCGATCGACGACGGCTTCTACTACGACTTCGACTTCCCCGAGGGCACCTCGATCTCCGACGCGGACTTCGAGGCGATCGAGGCGAAGATGGCCGAGCACATCTCGGCCGACGAGCCGTTCGAGCGCACCGACGTCAGCGTCGACGAGGCGCTCGAGCTGTTTCGCGAGCGCGAGGAGCCCTACAAGGTCGAGCTGATCGAGGACCTGATCGAGCGCCAGGGCGCCGAGACCGTCTCGCTCTATCGCAACGGCCCGTTCCTCGACCTCTGCCGCGGCCCGCACGCGCCATCGACGAAGCGGATCAAGGCGTTCAAGCTGACGAGCCTCGCCGGCGCCTACTGGCGCGGTGACGAGACCCGGCCGATGCTGACGCGCGTCTACGGCACAGCGTTCTTCTCGAAGTCGGACCTCGCCGAGCACGAGCGCCGGCTCGAGCTCGCGCGCCAGAACGACCATCGCAGGCTGGGTCCCGAGCTCGACCTCTTCATGCTGCGCCCGGAGTCGCCCGGCATGCCGTTCTGGCTCCCGAACGGCACGACGCTCCTGCGTCTCGTCCAGGACGAGGTCGTCGCCCAGCTCGACAAGCGCGGCTACCAGGAGATCAAGACGCCGAAGATGATGGACGTCGAGCTCTGGCACCGCTCGGGGCACTGGGACAACTACCGAGACGCGATGTTCTTCATCGACGACGACGGTCGCGAGTTCGCGCTCAAGCCGATGAACTGTCCCGGCGCCTGCCTCGTCTTCGGCGCCCGGCGGCACTCGTATCGAGAGCTGCCGCTGCGACTCGCGGAGTTCGGCGACGTGTCGCGAAACGAGCGCGAGGGCGTGCTCCACGGGCTGCTTCGAGTGCGCGCCTTCACCCAGGACGACGCCCACGTCTTCTGCACGCTCGACCAGGTCGTCGCCGAGGCCGGCGACATCTGCCAGTCGATCGACGAGCTCTATTCGCGCTTCGGCTTCGACCAGGTCCGGGTCGAGCTCTCGACGCGTCCGGAGAAGTCGATCGGGACCGAGGAGCAGTGGGATCGCGCCGAGGAGGCGCTGCGCCGCGTGCTCGACGAGCAGGGTCGCGACTACGTGCTCAATCCCGGAGACGGAGCCTTCTACGGGCCGAAGATCGACTTCCACGTCACCGACGCGCTCGGGCGCTCGTGGCAGCTCGGCACGTGCCAGGTCGACTTCCAGATGCCCGAGCGCTTCGACCTCAGCTACCAGGGTGAGGACAACTCAGAGCACCCACCGGTGATGATCCATCGCGCCCTGCTCGGCTCGCTCGAGCGCTTCGTCGGGATCCTGATCGAGCACCACGGCGGCCGTTTTCCGGCCTGGCTCGCGCCGGTCCAGGCCGGGATCCTTCCGGTCGCCGATCGCCATATCGAGCGCGCTCGCGAGGTCCAGCGCGAGCTCGACGCGCTCGGCGTCCGCAGCCGGATCGACGAGCGCGGGGAGTCGGTCGGGCGCAAGATCCGCGACGCCGAGCTCGCCAAGCTGCCGCTGATGCTGATTCTCGGCGACCGCGAGATCGAGTCCGGGTCGGTGTCGGTGCGCTCGCACGCCGACGGCGATCTCGGCGCCATGGCGCCGTCGCGTCTGACCGAGCTGTTCGAGGCCTAGCGCGGCAGCGCGCTCAGCCGCTTCGGCGGGCCGAGGCGACAGGACTGCAGCTGGCCGTTCGGCTTCTTGAGCTGCTGGACGTCCGGGGTGTTCCGGCCCATGTTCACCGGAGCCCGGGAGGGATCGATGTAGACCCGCACCGCGCGCGAGTTGTTCGTCTCGTCGCTCTCCTCGAGCTGCCCGTTCGGCTTCCCGGGCTGGGGAGGGTCGACGATCGTGCGCAGGCAGTAGGTGCCGGCCCTGAGGCCCTTCACGTCGATCTGCTGCCCCGACAGGATCCAGCCGTAGTGATCGAACCAGCCGATCGAGACGCCGGCGAGGGAGTCGCGCTGCCGGCACAGGTCGCCGTCGTAGAAGCTCTCCTGCGGCGCGCCCGGGAGCCCGAGGCCGCCCGCGAACGAGTTCGTGTCCTCGACGCAGAACGAGACCTTCGAGCCCTTGCGGACGACCCGGCTCGCCTTGTTCCAGGTGCGCTCGGCCAGCAGCTGGTAGCGAGCGAAATTCTCGAGGTGGTAGTGGTAGTGCTCGGGGTGGTAGTAGCGGCAGCCCGCCACCCGCTGCGCCCACGCATCGCCCGCGACCTCCGTCGAGCCACGGTCGAAGACGCCGTTGTCGTTCGTGTCGATCGCGGTCGCCTGCGAGAGCCAGACGTCGTTGTCGACGGGGCCGTCGATTCCGTCGCCCTCGAGGTCGACGTCGCCATCACCGTGGCAGTCCTCCCCGAGGCCGCCCTCGCTGACCGGCGCCTCGGCCGCGAAGTCGGCGCGCAGCTCGAGCGGCCCGTTGCCGTAGTTGCCGACGCGGTTGTCGAGCCGCAGGACCGTGGTGCCCGTGCCCTGGCAGGCTTCCTCGTTGAGGATCGCGCCGACCATCTCCTGGCAGAGCTTCACCTGGTTGACCGGCTCGGCGGTCAGGTCGGGGAGCAGCTCCTCGTCCTGGCCCGAGGCGGCCGGCGCGAGCGACAGAAGGCCCAGCACAGCGACAAGAGTCGTGACACCCGTCTTGATACCCGAGCGAAGCATTCTGAGCTCGCAAGGTAGCGGTCGCGTTTAAGGCCCCCTCTCATCTAGACATCGCCCTATACTCCTCGCCCAGATGCTGCGCGCCACCCATACGTTCCGCCGCTGACGGCCCTGTGGCGATCGCTCGTTCCTTCCTTGACCGCGCTCTCCGAGCGCTGATCATCACCTAGTGCCGGTCCCTCGACGTTTCGACCGACGCCCGCCCGAGCGCGACACCACGCGCGTCAACGAGCGGATCCGCGTGCCGCAGGTCCGGCTGATCGATCAGTCCGGCGAGCAGATCGGCGTCGTGCCGACCGATGAGGCGCTGAAGCTCGCCCGCGAGCGCGATCTCGATCTCGTCGAGGTCGCGCCGGACGCCCGTCCGCCGGTGACGCGCCTGCTCGACTACTCGAAGTACCGCTACGAGCAGGAGCAGAAGGCCAAGGCGGCGCGCAAGCACCAGCAGCAGGTCAACGTGCGCGAGATCAAGCTGCGGCCGAAGATCGCGACGCACGACTACGAGACCAAGAAGGGTCACGTCGAGCGCTTCCTCAAGAAGCAGGACAAGGTCAAGGTGACGATCATGTTCCGCGGTCGCGAGCAGGCGCACCCGGAGCGCGGCCGCGATCTGCTCCAGCGGCTCTACGAGGACGTCTCGAGTCTCGCGGTCGTCGAGCAGCAGCCGCTTCAGGAGGGCCGCAACATGAGCATGTTGCTGGCTCCGCAGCGCGACGGCGGGACCGCCGAGCGCAGCGAAGAGACCGCACCCGCCGGCTGAGGCCACGCCCCGGCCGCGGGGCTTCAGGTTCCCGCCTCCCGCGCCGATGGGAGGCACCGTGGGGTCGAGACTGGAGAAGCTCACCGAGCTCTCGCCTGCGCGCGTCCGCGCCTGGGAGGAGCTCGCCGAAGCAGCGGTTGAACCCAACGCGTTCTTCGCGCCCGAGTTCGTAGTTCCCGCGGCGACGGGTCTGCGCGAGAACGATCTAGCGCTCGCGTTCACGGAGGAGGGCGGCGAGATGCTCGCCGCGATGCCCGTCAAGGTAGGGCGCTGGCGTGGCCGGGTTCCGGCGGTTTCGGCGTGGTGTCACCGCTACGGGTTCCTGGGGGTCCCGCTCGTCCGCGACGGCGAGATCCCGCGCCGCGTCGCCGAGCTCGTCCACGGTGCGGTGCGCGGCGCCCATCGCGACCTGATCGCACTCGAGCGTCTCGGTGACGGTCCCGTCTCGCGCTCGCTCGTCGATCTCTCCGACCACACCAGACTGCGCGCGGCGCTACGCGTCGACGCCGAGCGGGCTCTGCTGCGCAGACGCGCTGAGCCGACCTACCTCGCCGACCAGGCCCCGCACCGCCGTCGCGAGCTTGCGCGCCAGCGGCGTCGCCTCGCCGAGTTCCTCGGCGAGGCGATCGAGACCGTGGAGGCCGAGCCAGGGGCCGCGGCCGTCGACAGATTCCTCGAGCTCGAAGCCAGTGGCTGGAAGGGCGACCGGGGTACGGCGCTCGCTTCGGTGTCGTCGCATCGGCGCATGTTCGCCGAGCTCTGTCGCAGGTTCTCGTCCGCGGGCCGGCTGCAGCTGCTCGAGATGCGCGCGGGCGAACGGCTCATCGCCGTCAAGTGCAACCTGCGAAGCGCGCACGGTGCGTTCGCCTTCAAGATCGGCTTCGACGAGCAGCTCGCCCGGTTCTCGCCCGGGGTTCAGCTCGAGGTCGACAACATCAGCTTCTTCCACGCGGGGGACGCGGAGTTCATGGACTCCTGCGCCGACCCCGGGAACGGGATGATCAACCGCCTCTGGCCGGATCGAAGGGGGCTGTGCTCCCTCGTCCTCGCCGGCTCGGGGCTCCGTGGTCAGACGACCCGAGCAGCGCTTCGGGTCGCCGGCCGGGTCAGAGAACACAAGGAGCGAGCACGGGCATGACGATCACCGCAGGCAACCGGCTTCGGATCGACGCAGCCGAGTTCAGGCGCCACTTCGCCCACGACTCGATGGCGGTCCGGCACAGCCTCCTCGACGATCCGCGTATGAGTCTCGACAGTCTCGGCGAGCTCGCGGATCGGCATCCGTCGGAGCGGATCGAGCAGAACCGCGGCGCCATCTCGGAGGTGGCGGCCGCCGACGCCGCCGAGCGGTCCGACCTCTCACCCGGCGAGATCGCGCGGACGATCGAGACGAACGGTCTCTGGATGGTGATCAAGAACATCGAGCTCGACCCGCGCTACAAAGCGCTGCTCGACGAGCTCCTCGACGAGGTCGAGCCGATCGTGGCGGGCGCCGAGGGCGGGATGAAGCAACGCGAGGGGTTCATCTTCCTCTCGGCACCGAACGCCACGACCCCGTCGCACACCGACCCCGAGCACAACTTCCTGCTCCAGGTTCGTGGCCTCAAGCACATGGTCGTCGGCAAGTTCCCCGACGAGCGCACCCGCCAGCTCGAGATCGAGAACAAGTCCTCGGGCGGTCATCGCAACATCGACTGGAAGCCGGTGGACCCCATCGACTACGAGATGAGCCCGGGCGACGGGGTCTACGTGCCGCCTCATGAGCCGCACCTCGTGCGAAACGGGCCCGAGGCGTCCGTGTCGCTCTCGATCACGTTCCGGACGCCCGCGACCGAGCGCGTCGCACGGGCGAGCTCGATCAACGCTCGACTTCGCAGGATGCATCTGAGCCCGAAGCCCCCGGGCGAGCGACCCCAGGTCGACCGGATGAAGGCCGAGGCCTCGCGAGTGCTGGGCAGGTTGCGCAACCGCTGAGCGGGTCCGGAAGCGGCGCGCGGCCTGCTTAAGATAGGTCGCCGCTCATGCCGAAGATGAAGACCCACTCGGGCGCCAAGAAGCGCTTCCGCAAGACCGCCAAGGGCAAGCTCCGCGGCCGGCCTGCGTACTCGAGCCACATCCTCGAGAAGAAGTCGCCGAAGCGAAAGCGGCGGATGTCGAACCCCGCCGTGATCAAGAAGGCCGACGAGAAGCGGGTCTCCGAGCTCCTCGGGGGCAAGCGGTGAGTCGCGCGACGAACGCGGTCGCCCGCAAGCGCCGCAAGAAGAAGGTCCTCGATCAGGCCAAGGGCTACTACGGCCGCAAGCACTCGAGCTACCGGCTCGCCAACGAGCAGGTCATGCGCTCGGGCCAGTACGCCTACCGCGACCGCCGGGTGCGCAAGCGCGAATTCCGCCGTCTCTGGATCACCCGCATCAACGCCGCTGCGCGCCAGGAGGGAATGACCTACTCCGAGCTGATGCACGGCCTGAGCGCGGCCGGGGTCGAGGTCAACCGCAAGATGCTCGCCGACCTCGCGGTCCGCGACCAGGAGACGTTCCGCCGATTCGTCGAGCAAGCCCGGGAGGCCGCGGCTGCCTGACGCGATCAGCGTTCGCCAGCATCGATCGGACTCCCGGGGCGCCCATGAGGCGCCCTTTTCTATGTCACGACCCCAAGCGACGACGAGATGACCATCACGAGCCCCGACAACGAGAAGCTGAAGCTCGCGCGGCGGCTTGCCCGGCGGCGCCGCCGCGCCGAGGAGGGGCTCTACGTGACCGAGGGCGAGGACCTGCTCGCCGCCGGTCTCGCGGCGGGGATCGAGCCCCGGTTCGCGCTCGTCGCCGCCGGGTCGGGGATCGACGGCGGCGGGGCGAGCGAGGAGGTCGAGCCCGAGCTGCTGGGTCGAGCCTCGGCGCTCGGGTCGGGAACGCGGGCGATCGCGGTCTGGCCGTTGCCGGACGCCACGCCCGTGGGGCCCGTCTGCACCTACCTCCACGGTGTCTCCGACCCGGGGAACGTCGGCGCGATCGTCCGCTCGGCCCACGCCCTCACGCGCGGCTCGCTCATCGCGGGGCCCGGAACGGCCGATCCCTACGGCCCGCGGGCGGTCCGCGCTTCGATGGGCTCGGTCCACGCGCTCCCGATCGCGACCGACGCGATCGAAGCGACGCCCGAACCCCGGATCGCGCTCGTGGCGCACGGCGGCGAGTCGATCGAGGTGCTCGACCGGGCGGCCGCGGAGGGCGATGTGACCGTCTGTCTCGGTGCCGAGCGCGACGGCCTACCGGCCGATGTGCTCGCCCGATGCCAGGCGCGCGTGACGATCGAGCTGCAGCCCGGTGGAGCCGAGTCGCTGGGGGTCGCGGCGGCGGCAGCGATCGCACTCGGGCGGGTATCGTCGGCCGCCGCCCGGAGGGGCGCCTAGACAGATGGCCGTCGAACAGCGAATCGCAGAGATCCAGAGCGACGGCCGGGAGGCGATCGCCGCCGCCGCGTCGACCGCCGAGCTCGAGGATCTGCGGGTCTCCCTGCTGGGCCGAAGCGCCGAGCTGACCGGGATCCTGCGCGGGATCGGCGAGCTCGACCCGGCCGAGCGCGGGGCGGTCGGCAAGGCCGGCAACGTCGCTCGAAAGTCGCTCGAGTCCGAGCTCGCCGCGCGCCGCGAAGAGCTCGCGGCGGCCGAGCTCGACGCGGAGCTGGCGGCCGACCCGCTCGATGTGACCCTTCCCGGCAGCCCGCCGGCGCCGATCGGGTGGCTGCACCTCGTCACCCGGACGCGGCGCGAGATCGAGGACGTCTTCTGCGGCCTCGGCTACCGGGTCGCCGAGGGCCCGGAGATCGAGCACGACTTCTACAACTTCACGGCGCTCAACCACCCGCCCGGGCATCCGGCGCGGATGCTCGCCGACACGTTCTACGTCGACCCGGAGAGCGTCACGGCCGAGCGCTGGGACCCGGCGGGGGAGGGTGCCCGCCATGAGCTTCGCCCGACGCTGCCGCCCGGGCCGCGCGACCTCGTCCTGCGAACCCACACCTCGCCGATGCAGGTGCGGTCGATGGAGGCGGCGGATCCGCCGCTCTACCTCATCGTTCCCGGGGCGACCTATCGCCGCGACAACGACGCGACCCACACGCCGATGTTCAACCAGATCGAGGGGATCGTGGTCGACGAGGGGATCACGCTCGCCGATCTCCAGGGCACGCTGCTCGCCTTCGCTCGCGCGATCTTCGGCCCCGACCGCGACGTCCGGCTGCGGCCGCACTTCTTCCCGTTCACCGAGCCGAGCGTCGAGGTCGACGTCTCGTGCTTCGTCTGCGGCGGCACGGGCGAGGTCGACGGCGCGCGCGATTCGCTCTGCAAGGGCACGGGCTGGATCGAGATCCTCGGCTCGGGGATGATCGATCCCAACGTCTTCGGCTTCGTCGGGCGCGAGGCCTACGACCCCGAGCGGGTCCAGGGCTTCGCCTTCGGGATGGGTATCGAGCGGATCGCGATGCTCAAGCACGCGGTCCCCGACCTGCGGTTGTTCTATGAGGGCGACGTGCGCTTCGGGGGGCAGTTCCGGTGAGGGTTCCGGTCTCCTGGCTGCGCGAGCTCTGCGATCCCGGCTGGAGCGTCGGCGAGATCGCCGAGCGCCTGGCGCTGAGCGGCACCGAGGTCGAGCGGATCACGACGCTCGGGCCGGACTCGGGCGAGGGCTTCGTCATCGGCCGCGTCAGCGCCGCCGAGCAGCATCCGAACGCCGATCGGCTGCGCGTCTGCACGGTCGAGATCGGCACCGGCGAGCCGGCGACGATCGTCTGCGGCGCGCCGAACGTCGCCGCCGGACAGACGGTCGCCGTGGCGCGACCGGGGGCGGTCATGCCCGACGGCACCAAGCTCCGCCGGGCCAAGCTCCGCGGCGTCGTCAGCGACGGGATGATCTGCTCGGCGGCCGAGCTCGACCTCGGCTCGGACCACGACGGGATCATGGTCATCGCCTCGGGCGAGGAGCCCGCTCCGCAGCCGGGCACACCGCTCGAGGAGGTGATTGCGCTCGGCGAGACCGTGCTCGAGCTCGAGATCACACCGAACCGGTCGGACTGCTTCGGGGTCTGGGGCGTCGCTCGCGAGCTCCACGCGATCTCCGGCGCCCCGCTCGCCGAGGCGCCATGGACACTCGACGCCGACCCGACGGGCCCGCCGGTCGAGGCCGTCGCGTCGGTACGGGTCGAGGACCCGGACCTCTGTCCCCGCTACACGGCGCGCGCGTTCGAGGAGGTCACGATCGAGCCCTCGCCGCGTTGGCTCCAGCAGCGCCTGATCGCGGCGGGGCAGCGGCCGATCTCCAACGTCGTCGACATCACGAACTACGTGATGCTGTTGACCGCGCAGCCGCTCCACGCCTTCGACCTCGATCGCGTGCCGGGCGGCGAAGTGATTGTCCGCAGGGCCCGCGACGGCGAGACGATGACGACCCTCGACGGGGTCGAGCGGAGCTTCGAGACGGACACCCTGCTGATCGCCGATCGCGAGCGGGCGACGGGCATCGGCGGGATCATGGGCGGCCAGATCTCCGAGGTATCGGGCGAGACGACGCGCGTCCTGCTCGAGGCCGCCAACTTCGACGCCGTCAACATCCTGCGCACCTCGAGCCGGCTCGCCCTGCGCTCGGAGGCGTCGACCCGGTTCGAGAAGGGTCTGCATCCGGAGATGGCGATCCGTGGCCAGCGCGTCGCCTCGCGGCTGTTCACCGAGCTCTGCGGCGCGACGCTTCGCGCCGGAACGCTCGACGTGCTCGCCACGCCGATCGAGCCGCGACGGCTCACCCTTCGACCGACGCGGACCGATGCGCTGCTCGGACAAGCGACAGCGCCTGCTGAGCAGGCCACCCGGCTCGAGGCGCTCGGCTTCGACGTCGAGGATCCGGGGTCGGGGGTGCTCGAGGTCGCGGTTCCCTACGAACGGGCGCCGGACATCACGCGCGAGGTCGACCTGATCGAGGAGGTCGCGCGGATCGGCGGCCTCTCCGATCTTCCGGCGACGTTGCCGGCCGGAGGCCGGATCGGCGGGCTGACGCGCGAGCAGTCGCTGCGGCGCCGCGCCGAGGACGTGCTGCGCGACGAGGGGATGGGCGAGGTCAAGACCTGGACCTTCACCTCGGTCGGCGAGGGCGAGCGCCTCGGCCTGGCTCCGTCAGACCCGCGCTCGGCCCCGGTGCTCGTCGCCAATCCGTTGTCCGAGGAGGGCGCCGCGATGCGGACCACCCTCGTTTCGGGCCTGCTCGGCGCGGCCGCGCTCAACCACGCCCGGCGCGCCGGGCACGTGGCGCTGTTCGAGTCGGGGCGGATCTATCTGCGCGACGGCGAGCCGAGCGTGCCCGGGTCGCCGTTGGCCGGCGACTTCGGCGGCGTCGACGCTCCGCCGGCGCTCGAGGTGCACCGTCTGGGCGGCGTCCTGAGCGGCGAGCGCAGTGCCGACTGGCGTGGCGCCGGTGCGGCGGGAGACGGGTTCTACGAGCTCAAGGGGATCGTCGAGCAGCTCGCCGCGGCGCTCGAGGCCGAGCTCCGCTTCGCACCGACCTCCGATCACGCCTTCCTGTGGCCGGGCAGGGCGGCGAGCGTCGCGCTCGCCGACGGCCGGGTCATCGGCTGGCTCGGCGAGCTCCACCCCCGCGTCGCGTCCGCACATGACCTGCCCGGCGGGAGCGCTTTCGAGCTCGACGCCGCGCCGCTTCTCGCCGCGGCACGCACCGGCGTCGAGGTCTTCGAGCCGGTGTCGGCGATGCCGAGCCTCGTCGAGGACCTCGCGGTCGTCGTCGCCGAGGACGTGAGCGCCGAGACCGTGACCGGCGCGGTCCGGGCCGGTGGCGGGGAGCTCGTCGCGGCGGTCGGCATCTTCGACCTCTACCGCGGGGAGCAGCTCGGCGAGGGCCGCAAGTCGCTCGCGGTGCGGGTCGAATTCCGCTCGACCGAACGGACGCTGACCGACGCCGAGGTCGCCGAGCGCCGCGCCGCGATCGAGTCCGAGCTCGCCGAGATAGGGGGGACGCTCCGTGCCTGAGGTAGCGCTCGACCCGGCCGGCCAGCCACTCGACGGCGATCCCGCCGCGCGCGTGCTCGTCGCCGGCGCGGCCGGGCTCGCGGGATCGCTGGCGGCTGACCTCGTCTGGCGCCACCCGCGGCTCGAGCTGGTCGCCGCGACCGCCCGCGCCGATGCCGGCGAGCGCCTCGACCGGCTGCACCCACGCCGGCGCGCCGCGATCGAGCTCGAGCAGCTCGACGTCGATCGCCACGCCGGGCGATGCGACCTGGCTCTGGTCTCCTATCCGCACGGAGCCGCCGCCGAGGCGGTCGCGGAGCTGAGCGATCGCGGGCTGCGGGTCGTCGACCTGTCGGCTGACTTCCGGCTCGCCGATCGCGGGGTCTACGAGCGGTGGTACGGCGAGCACGGCGCGCCGGGGCTCTTCGGGTCTGCCGCCTACGGCCTTCCGGAGCTCGGGCTTCGCGAGGAGATCGCCTCCTCGCGCCTCGTCGCGAACCCCGGCTGCTACCCGACGGCGTCGTTGCTCGCGCTCGCGCCGCTCGCCGAGGCGGGCCTGATCGAGTCGCTGGTGATCGACGCCAAGTCCGGGGTCTCGGGCGCCGGGCGGGGCGGGGGAGAGCGACTCTCGTTCGTCTCGGTGACCGAGAACATGACGCCCTACTCGGTCGGCGGACACCGCCACGAGCCGGAGATCGCCGAGCGTCTCGGGGCGCTCGGTTACCCCGGTGAGCTCAGCTTCACGCCGCACCTGCTGCCGATCGACCAGGGTCTGATGGCGAGCTGCTACGTCGACCTCGCCGAGCCGCTCGGCCAGGACGATCTCAGCTCGCTCTACGCCGATCGCTACGCCGCCGAGCGGTTCGTCGAGCTCGTCGCGGCGCCGCCGGGGGTCAGGGACGTCCGCGAGTCGAACCTCTGCCGCGTCCACGTCGTCTCCGCGCTCGGCGGGCGGCGCGCGATCGCCTTCGCGGCGATCGACAACCTGTGGAAGGGCGCGGCGAGCCAGGCGATCCAGAACGTCAACCTGATGCTCGGTCTCGACGAGGGGGCGGGGATCTCGTGAGCGGATCGATGCCGCCAGGGGATCCGCTCCCCGACACGACGTTCGGATCGCGCTGGGCGCCGCTCCCGCCGGGCGCGCACGAGCTCGATCCGGCCACGCTCGCGCCGGGATTCGAGGCCGGGTCGGCGAGCGCCGGCATCAAGCACGCGGGCGAGACGGACGTCGGGGTCGTGCGCTGCGTCGCCGGCGGCGTCGCCTCGGCGATCCTGCTGACCGCGAACGCCTCGGCCGCGGCTCCGGTCCGGGTCTGCCGCGACGACCTCGATCAGGGCCGCGTCCGCGCCTGCATCGTCAACTCGGGCAACGCCAACGCCTCGACCGGCGAGCAGGGGCTGGCCGACGCGGTATCGATGCGCGACGCGGCGGCGTCGGCGCTCGGCCTCGAGCCGCGTGAGGTCGCGGTGGCCGAGACCGGCACGATCGGCGTTCCGCTCGAGATGGAGCGCCTGCTCGGCGGCGTCGAAGCCGCCTGCGCCGCGGTCGGCGCCGAGGGCGGCGCCGGTTTCGCCGAGGCGATCCTGACGACGGACCGGTTCCCGAAGAGCTGCTGCATCGAGGCCGACGGCGTGACGCTCTCGGTCCAGGCCAAGGGCGCCGGGATGATGATGCCGGGCTTCGCGACGATGCTCTGCTTCATTCAGACCGACGCGCTGGTCTCCGACCCGGAGCTCGAGCTGCGCCGCGCCGTCGCCGGCTCTTTCGAGCGGATCTCGGTCGACGGCCAGATGTCGACGAACGACACGGTCCTGCTCCAGGCGAGCGGCGAGTCGGGGCGCGAGCTGCCGTCGGGTCTGCTCGACGCCGCCCTGCTGGCGCTCGCGCTGCGGATCGTCGCCGACGGCGAGGGCGCGACGCGGGTGGCCAGGCTCGCCGTGTCGGGGGCGAGGAGCGCCGGCGAGGCGGAGCTCGTCGCGCGCACCGTTGGCAACTCGCCGCTCGTCAAGACGGCGCTGTTCGGCCGCGACCCGAACTGGGGCCGGATCGCGCAGGCGGCCGGGATGGCGCTGGCCGGCGAGGAGCTGCCGGAGCTCGGCCCGGACCGCATCGACGCCCTCGAGCTCGCGCAGCCGACCTCGGAACCCGAGATACGGCTCGACCTCGGCCGCGGTGAGGCGAGCGCGCACCTGTTCGTCTCCGACCTGACCCACGACTACGTGACCCTGAACTCGGAGTACACGACATGAGCGCAACGGACCGCCCGGCCCGCAGCGTCGAGACCCTGCTCGAGGCGCTGCCCTACATCCGCGAGTTCCACGGTCGCACGGTCGTGATCAAGTACGGCGGCGCCGCGATGCGCGACGAGGGGCTGCGAGACGACTTCGCCAACGACGTCGTGCTGCTCAAGTACGTCGGGCTCAACCCCGTGATCGTCCACGGCGGCGGGCCCGAGATCACGAGTTACATGGAGCGGCTCGGGATGGAGGTCTCGTTCGTCGACGGGATGCGGGTATCGGACGCCGAGACCGTCGAGGTCGCGATGATGGTCCTGCTCGGCAAGGTCAACGCCGACATCGTCAAGCGGATCAACCGTCACGGCCAGCCCGCTGTCGGGCTGTCCGGGGAGGACGGGTCGCTGTTCGAGGTCCGCCCGCACGCCGACGCCGAGCGGATCGGCTGGGTCGGCGAGATCGAGCGCGTCGACGTCGACGTGATCCGCCACATCGCCGCCGACTACATCCCGGTCATCGCGACCTCGGCCGCCGATCGCGACGGCAACTCCTACAACGTCAACGCCGACACCGCGGCCGGGAAGGTCGCCGCCGCCCTCGGCGCCCACAAGGCGATCTTCCTGACCGACGTCGAGGGCTGGCGCGCCGATGCCTCGGACCCCGAGACGCTCGTCTCCAAGGCGTCGGCATCGGAGATACGGCGGGCGCTCGAAGCCACCGAGGGCGGGATGCGGCCGAAGCTCGCCGCCTGTCTCGAGGCGATAGACGGCGGCGCCGGCTCGGCCCACATCATCGACGGACGCCAGCCGCACTCGCTGCTGCTCGAGCTGTTCACCGACGCCGGGATCGGCACGATGGTGACGCCGTGAGCGCCGGCACGCGCATCGAAGAGCTGAAGCGGCTCGAGGGCGACTACGCGATGAGCACCTACCTGCGCTCGCCGATCGAGTTCGTGCGTGGCGACGGGGTGCGGGTCTGGGACTCCGACGGCAACGAGTACCTCGACTTCTTCGCCGGGCTGTCGGTGTCGAACCTCGGCCACTGCCACCCCGAGATCGTCGCCGCGATCCGCGAACAGGCCGGGCTGCTGGCGGGAAGCTCCAACCTCTTCTATTCGGAGCCGGCGCTGCGGCTCAGCGAGCGGCTCTCCGAGACGAGCATCGGCGGTCGCGTCTTCCTCTGCAACACCGGGACCGAGGCGAGTGAGTGCGCGATCAAGATCGCCCGCAAGCACGCACATCGCCGCGGGGTCGACAGACCCGAGGTGGTGAGCCTCGACGGCGGCTTCCACGGCCGCACGATCGGTGCCCTGTCGGCGACGCCGCGGCTCGCCAACGAGGAGCTGTTCGGACCGCTGCCGGCCGGCTTCCGCGGCGTCCCGCGCGACGACGCCGAGGCGCTGCGGGGTGCGATCGGGCCGAACACCGCCGCGGTGATGATCGAGCCGGTCCAGGGCGAGGCCGGGATCTTCCCGATCGCCGATGCGGTGCTGCGCGCGGCTCGAGAGGCCTGTGACGAGCACGGAGCGCTGCTGATCTTCGACGAGGTCCAGGCCGGGATGGGGCGGACCGGGACCCTTTGGGCCTACGAGCAGACGGGGGTCACCCCGGACGTGATGACCGCGGCGAAGGCGCTCGGCGGCGGTCTGCCGGTCGGCGCGGTCGTCGCCCGCGGCGAGGCCGACGTGCTCGAGCCTGGTGACCACGGGTCGACCTTCGCGGGTGGCCCGATCGCGGCACGAGCGGCGCTGAAGGCGCTCGAGCTCGCCGGCGATCCGGAGCTGCTCGCGTCGGTGCGCGAGCAGGGCGAGCGGCTCGCGACGGGCCTCGCCGCGCTCGACGGGGTCGATTCCGTCCGCTCGCGAGGCCTGATGGCGGCGCTCGTGCTCGCCGACGGGATCGAGGCCGCGGCGGTGCGCGACGCCGCGCTCTCGAACGGGCTCGTCACCAACGTGCCCGGGCCCTCGACGATCCGCCTGCTGCCGCCGCTGACGATCACGGCCGCCGACGTCGATGAGGCGCTCGACAAGCTCGGCCGGGCGATCGCCGCCGGCCGCTGAGGCTCAGCTCTCGCCGCCGCCGGCGTCGGAGCCCGGGTCGCCGCCCTCGTTCGATCGCTCGCGCAGCCGTTCGCGGACGGCGGCCGCGGCCGGCCGGCCTCGCTCCCAGGCGAGCCTGTCGAGCGCTCCGCCGAGCGGCCGGAACGCCTGGATCCGGTCGCGTTCGTGGCACGTGTCGGTCCAGTCGAGCTTGTGGCGGGCCTCGCTGCCGAGAAATTCGAAGCCCTCGAGGCCGGAGTCGAAGGCGTGGCGGATCCGCGCCTGCATCAACAAGGTGGCGGGTGCATAGCGCGAGAACGCCGTGTCGTAGCCGACCTTGAGGTCATACAGGGCGACACCGTCGTCGAGGCAGAAGGCGAACGCGATCGCGCGGCCGTCGAGGCGCAGGAACCAGAGGCGAAGCGTCCCCTCCTCGCTCGCCCACTCGGCGATCCGCCTGTAGAAGGCGAGCGTGCTCTCCGAGTCGGCGATCGCGGTTCCGCGCTCGGATTTCCACCCAGAGCCCTCGATCGCGAACCCCTCCTCCAGCAACTCGCCGAGCCGCCCGTCCGGATCCTCGACACCCATCCGGACCTCGCCCTGCTCGCCGAGGCGACGGGCGAAGCGGCGGTACTTGCTGAGCCTGCGGCTCGGCAGACCGGCCTCGAACTCGGCGGAGTCGCGTCCCTCGGTCGCGATGTACGGCGAGCGCATCACGGTCCGGCGAAGGACCCGCATCGAGGCGAGCTCGGCGGCGGCCGCGACGGTCTCGGCGATCGCGTCGTCGGTCGGGACCCAGCCGAGGTCGATGTAGCGCCGCGCGCTCTTCGCCAAGCGGCCGCTCAGCGTCCCGAGGTCGTCGAGGGACGCGAACACGGGCGAGTAGAGCGGCGAGTGCCAGTTCGCCGCCGAGCGGATGGCGCCCCGTGCGCTCAACACGGGGGCGACCGCGCGAAGCTCGCCGTCACGGCGCAGCCACGCCAGTTGCAGTGGCTGCGAGGGCGCGAAGCTCTCGGCCCAGGCCTCGATCCAGCCCGGTCGCACGAACGGCGTGCCGCCGGTTGCACGCGCAAGCTCGAGCCACTCCGAGCGCTCGCCACCTCGTAGCGGTCGCAGGTCGAATTCGTAGGGCATCGGGGAATTGTGACGCCACCCGGCCGAAGCGTGTCCGATGCCCGCGAGAGCCGCTGCGCGACGCTCTAGGGTTCGCAGGCCCATGCCCCTCGAGCCACACGAGCGCGTCGGCCTCGGCCGCGCCGGCAGGCCCCCGGCCGAGCCGCCCCCGCCCGTCGATGAGGGATTCGGCGGACCCGGCGACGACGGCGAGGAGCCCCCCGGCGGGATGAGCCGTGGTCTCAAGGCCGCGCTCGTCGGCCTCGTGGCCCTCGTTCTCGGGTTGGGCGTCGGGCTCGGGGTGATCGTCGGCAGCGGTCCGCGTGAGATCGAGCGAACGACGACCTCGAGCGTCACGAAGACGGAGACGGAGACCGACACCCAGACGGAGACCGCGGTGGAGACCGTCGTCGAGACCGTCACGTCCGATCCGACGACGATCACCGAGACGGAGACCGAGGAGGCCGACACCGTCACGGAGACGGTGACCGAGCAGGCGCCGGCGCCTCCGGGCCAGGGCAACGGGAACTAGCGCACACCCGGTCGTCAAGCTCCGCCGCGCAGATGACGATGCTTCGGGGGATGCGCGTCCTGCTCGTTGCCCAGCACTTCGCTCCCGAGGTCACCGCCGGTCGGTTCCGAGTCGAGCCCTTCGCGCGTGAGCTCGCGGCGCGCGGACACGAGGTGACGGTCGTGTGCCCGGTGCCGAACCACCCCTCGGGAGTGGTCGAGCCGGGGTATCGCGGTCGCCCGATCGTCCGCAGTCGCGGCGACGGCGTCCGGATCCGTCACGTCTGGGTGAGGGCGAGCGCGGAGAAGTCGCTCAAGGGACGCCTCGGTCTCTACGCGTCGTTCGGCGCCGCCGCGCTGCTCGCCGGATCGATCCGGCGCCGCCAGGACGTCGTCCTCGCGAGCTCGCCGCCGCTTTCGGTCGGCCTCGCCGGGATGCTGCTCGCCGAGCGCCACCGCGCGCCCTTCGTCTTCGACGTCCGCGACCCGTGGCCGGGCGCGGCGGTCCGGCTCGGCGAGCTCGGGCCGGGCCGGCTGCTCGACACGCTGAGCGCGCTCGAGCGGACGCTCTACGCCCGCGCGCGAACCACGGTCACCGTCAACGACGCCTTCGCCCGCCACATATCGGAGGTCGACTCCGCGGCGCACGTCGAGGTGATCCCGAACGGGACGACGCGCGACTGGGTCGACGCGGGAAGGACGGTCTCCCGCGAGCCCGGCCAGGGATTCGTGCTCGGATACGCCGGCAACCTCGGGCTCGCCCAAAACATCGAGGTCGCGATCGACGCGATCGCCGAGCTCGCCGGAACCGGAGCGCTCGAAGCGCGGATGCTGGTCGTCGGCGACGGCCCGCGCCGGGCCGAGGTCGAGGCATACGCCGAGGATCGCGCCCCGGGGCTGGTCGAGTTCCACGGCCTGATGAGTCCGCGGGAAGCAGCGGCGGTGCTCGCTCGCCGCACCGACGCGTTGCTCGTCTCCGAGCGACAGGACTGGACCGTCTCGTCGAAGCTCTACGACTACGCCGCTCTGGCGCGACCGATGGTCGCCGCGGTGAGGGGGGAGATGGCGACGCTCGTCGAGCGTGAGGGGATCGGGCTCGTCACGCCGGCCGACGACCCGGCCGGCATCCGCGAGGCGATCGAGCGCCTCGCCTCGAACCCCGAGCTCGGTTCCGAGCTCGGGACCCGAGGCCTCGCCTTCGCCGAGCGCAACCTGCGCGAGGCCGGAGCGCGGCGGATGGCCGACGTCGTCGAGCGCGCCGGGCGCGGGGCGGGCGGATGAGCTCCGCCGGGCGCTTCGAGGGCCTGTGCGCGACGCCGGACACTCCGGCGGCGCACGTCGCCGAGCTCCTGAGCTGGCTCTGGGGATTTCCGGATCCCGTCGCCGAGAACGCCCCCGGCCTGGTCCGGTTGGCGCCGTCGGATGCGGGCGCGGAGGTGCGTCGCGCCGTCTCGGGCGGGCGGCTCGGCGCCGCGATCGTGATCCGCGGCGATCGTCCCGACGCCGCCGACCCCGGCGCGTCGCCGAGCCGGCGCGTCGAGGGCTCCCCGTCTTTCGACGGGTCGCGCGTCGCCGGCGAATTCAGACTGATCGACGCGACGCCGGGTGAGTTCGGCGTCGCATCCTCGCTCGGAACCCACGCCACCTGGAGTTCCGGGGTCCTCGACCTCGCGGCGCCCGACGATCTCGGCTGGGGCACCCTGCGGAGCTTCTGGGCCCTCGAGGCGGTCTCGCACGTGCTCGGGACGCCACGCCGGCTACCGGCCGTCGGCTGCCTGCGCCTCGATGATTTCCCCGGCACGGCGCAGCACCAGGCCCAGGGCAACGCGAAGGAGGACGCCAAGCAACTTCGGAGGCTGTCGAGCCTGCGCCGCGCCTGTGAGCGCTCCGGGTCCGTTCTGAACTTCGCGGTGGCGGCGGAGGCGCTCGACGGCGGCGCCCGCGTACCGCTAGACCGAGTCTGGCCGCGTTGCATCGAGCAGCTCGGCGACGGCGTCCGCGCGGGTCGCTTCGAGCCCGTGTGCCACGGCCTGCTCCATCTCGACCCGGACCTCTATGAGAGCTCCGGCGAGATCGAGTTCCGCGAGTTCGCCGCGCTCAGCCACGAGGAGGCGGGGCGCCGGATCGACCTGGCGCTCGCCTGGCACGAAGCGAAGCTGGCGCGTCCACGCGTGTTCGTCGCTCCCGCCTGGGGCTACAGCGAGGGCAGCATCGAGGCCCTGGCGGAGCGCGGCCTCCCCGCGTGGCTGCCGCCCCGGCCGGGGCCGTTGGCCGACGGACCGAACCTGCGCGAGACCCTGACGAGCGACCTGATCGGCCTGCACCGCCTCGACTATTCGCCGCTCGCCCGGCTCGCGGCGGTCGGGGTGCCGCCAACGGTCACCTTCCACGGAGGGCTCATCGACTCGCGCACGACGCGCCCTCGCGATGTCGCCGGCGCGGTCGACCTCGCACGGCTGCTGCTCGCGCGCGACATCGTCCGCGTCCCACGGATCGCCGGCGTCGACTGGATCGGAGCCGGCGACTTCGCCGAACTGATCGCCGGCCACCGGGCGAGCGGCTGATGGCCCCGCGGATCGTCCAGGTCATGGGCTGGCGCTCCCAGCAGTACGGGAGCTTCGAGCGCTTCCTCGTCGCGCTCTCGCGATCCGGCCGCGAGATGGGTGTCGAGACGCACCTCGTCTTTCAGAACCGGCCTCCGGAGCGGTTCGCCGATGACGTCGAGGCGGCGATCCACACCGTCGAGGCGGCTCGCGGGCCACTCGACGCGCGCTACGTCCTCGAGCTCGGCCGGCTCCTGCGCAGGGTCGGAGCCACGCACCTGAACGCACACTTCGGAACCGACGCGTACCTCGCGCTCGCCGTCGCCCAGGCTCTCGGGGTCCAGCGCCGCTTCATGACCAAGCACAGCGCTCCGGGGCGCTCGCGGCTCACCTTCGCCGACGCGCGCCACCGCTGGCTCGGTCGCCATTCCGAGCGCTTCTTCGCCGTCTCTCACGACGTCGCCGAGCGGCTCGCGACCGCCGGCGTGCCGCGGTCGAAGATCGAGGTGGTCTACCTGGGGGTCTCGACGCGGGTCTACCGTCCCGACGCCGGCGACCGCGAACGCGTTCGCTCCGAGCTCAGGCTGCGAGCGGATCAGCGGCTGATCCTCACCGCGTCGCACCTGCGTCCGAACAAGGGCGTCGAGCTGATGCCGGAGGTGTTCGAGCGGGTCCGGAACGAGTGCCCTGAGGCGGTCCTGATGCTGGCCGGCGATGGGCCCGCGCGCGCCGACATCGAGCGGGCGTTCGCGCGTTCGGCGAGCCCGCCGGAGAGCTACCGGTTCCTCGGCCGCCGCGATGACGTCCCCGAGCTGCTGCGGGCCGCCGACCTCTTCGTCCTGCCGACGGCGATCACCGAGGGGATGCCGCTGGGCACGGTCGAGGCGCTGGCGAGCGGCTGCCCCGTCGTAGCAACCGATGTCTCGGATCTGACCCGGCTCGTCTCGGAGGTCGCGGAGATCGTCCCGCGCGGAGACGTGGCCGCGCTGGCCGGCGGGATCGTCGAGTCGTTGCGGCGCGACGGGCCGGAGCGCGAGCAGCGCTCGCTGGCCGGCCGGGCGCTGGTCGAGGAGCGCCTCTCGGTCGACGCCGCTGCCCAGGCCTATCTCGAGAGCTACCTCGCGCCGCCGCCGGCCGGCTGAGCCTCGAGCGTCGCCCGCAGCTCACCCTCGACGATCTCCGCCGCCCGCTCCCAGCTCGCGTCCGCGAGCGCCAACTCGCGTCCCGCCGCTCCCATTCGCTCGGCGAGATCTCGGTCCGAGAGCACTCGCTCCAGGGCATCGGCCAGCGCGGCGGGGTCGCCGGGCGCCACGAGCAGGCCTGTCTCGCCATCGATCACGACGTCGCCGATGTCGCCGACGTCACTGGAGACGACCGGACGGCCCATCGTCATCGCGACATGGACGACACCGCTCTGGAAGCCCGCCGTGTACGGCGTCACCGCGACCATCGAGCGCGCGTAGACGGGCTCGACCTCGGCGATCTCGAGGTAGCGGTCGATGATCTCGACCCTCGGCCCGTGGCGCTCGGCCCAGGCCTCGATCGCATCGACGTCGACCTCCTGGCGGTGCGGGTAGCCGGCGAGGGTGATGCTCGCGTCGGGCATCCGCTCGCTGAGGATGTCGAACGCGTCGAGCAGGATCGGGATTCCCTTCACGCGTCGCCAGGCGCCGAAGAAGAGGATCCGGCGCTCGTCGGGCAGGGGCGGCGCGTCCTCGCCGAAGACCCGCTCGTCACCGTGCGGAACGATCCCGATCCTGGCGTGCGGCCAGTTCTCGGCGAACATCTTCTTCGTGCGCTCGCCGTGAACCAGGATCGCGTCGTAGCGCGAGTACATATCGGCCAGCAGGCGCTCGCTGAAGGCCGCGTCGTGGTAGCTGCTGTCGGCGTCGAAGCGACTGAAGGGTCGAGCGTTGTGGCAGAGGTTGACGTAGCGCGCGTGGCGGGGGAGGCCCAGGGCGATCCGCATCGCGGTCGCGGCGACGATGTTCTGGACGTCGCAGGTCACGAGGACGACGTCGTAGCGGCCGCGGCGCGCCTCGAAGACCGCCCGGACCCAGGCGCGGACCAGGCCGACGGCGACCCCCGCGCGGCGGCGCAGGAAGTTGAGCCGGCCCGGCTTCGGCTGCTCGGAGCCCTTGACCGACGGGTGCAGGACGGCCCGCATCCGCGCCGCGCCGCTGTGGCCGCCGGCGAGCTCGTTGCCCGCCGGTGTGATCAGGTCGACCTCGTTGCCGCGCGCGGCGAGCGCGTCGCCGAGCTGGACGGCGTAGTGCAGCAGGCCCCCGAAGGGGGTCACCTCGACGATCCCGACCTTCAAGCGCTTCCTCTCGTTGCGATGACGTCCTCGTACACAGCTCGTAGCCGGTTCATCCAAGGGCCGAGCGCGAACTCGTTCTCGTAGCGCTCGCGCCCCGCCGCGGCGATCGCCCGGCGGCGATCCGGATCGGCGAGCAGGCCCTCGACCAGACCTGCGAGCCCATCGGCCGAGCTCGGATCGGCGAGCAGCAGCCCGTCGACGTGGTCCGTGACGATCTCAGGGATCCCGCCGACCGCGCTCGCGACGATGGGCACCCGAGCCGCCATCGCCTCGAGGAGGGTGGTCGGGAAGGCGTCGAACTCACTCGGATGGACGAGCACGTCGCTCGCGTCGAGCACCGCCATCGGATCGTCGACGTGCCCAGCGAGGACGATCGCGTCCCGGTGCGGGGTCGCGAGTGACTCGATCCGCTCGCGCTCGGGGCCGTCGCCCGCGATCAGCAGACGCAGCCGCGGTCGCGTCGCTCGCAGGCGGCCGATAGCCTCGATCGCCGTCGCGTGCCCCTTGCCCGGCCGCAGCACCGCGATCATCGACACCACCTCGTCATCGGCGCCGATCCCGAGCCGGGCGCGAAGCGCCGCCCCGGAACCGGCGACGACGTCGCCGCGGACGCCGTTGTGGACGACCTCGACCCGCTCGGGGCTGTCCCAGCCCGCGGCGAGGTAGGCCTGCCGGGCGGCCTCCGAGACAGCCAGGATGCGGGCCGCGGTGCGGCGGCGTACGAAGGCCATCAACCGCGTCCGGGCGCGGGCACGCAGCGCCGCGTAGTCCCACCGGACCTCGTGAAGTGTGGAGATCGAGGGCAGGCCGAGCGAGCGGGCGGCGAGGCCGCCGAAGTGGTCGGCCGTCCCGAGGTGGGTGTGGACGATGTCCGGGCGCTGAGCCGCGATCCGAGCGCTCAGCCGCCGTACGTCGCCGCGCGAGAACAGGCTGCTCACCGCGACGAGCTCCGGCTCGACGCCTGCCGCCTCGATCCGCGGCCGCATTTCGTCCTCCGCCTCGAGGTAGGAGACCGAGAGCTCGACCCCGGCGCTCGGCGCGGCGTGAGCGAAGTCCGCGAGCAGGCTCTCCGCGCCGCCGAGCGTGAGCGATGAGATGACGGCGTGGACATGCAAGGCGGCGGGGGAGGGCTTCGTTCGGGGACGGCGGGTCGGGCCGTCGCCGGCCGGGTCGAGCTCCAGACTAGTCGGCGCTCCCGGCGGCTACTGCGCCGGAGCGACGACCTCGAGCTGGCTCTTCCAGTCGACGGCCGTGCGCATGTCGAAGACGTGATGGACGCGGGTGCCGTCGTCCCAGGTCGGGATGTTGAGCCTCTGGCCGACCGTCGTCCACGGGTCGCGCTTGCCGAAGCTCGTCTGGCTCGAACCGGACTCCACGGTGATGCCCCAGCCGTTGCCGCCGGTGTCGCCGACGTACATTCCGTACTCGGCCATCGCGTGGAGGATCGTCTTCTTCCACTCGGGCTCGCGCAGGGCGTCGATCTCGGCCGCGGTCATGTCGAGGACGAAGTGCTGGCCCATCGCCGGCGCGTTGCGGTTCGAGAGCCCGAGATCTGAGCAGGGCCGGCCGGCTGCGCCACCGGTCGCCGGCCAGACGCGCTCGTCGTTCGTGCACTTGACGACGATGAACAGCGCGTGGTTGATCTCGCCCTCGAGCATCTCCTGCGGGCGGATCACACCGGCGCTGAGGGCGAAGTAGCTCGCCGTCGCCTGGGCGCCGAGGCCCTTCCCGTCGATCTGGGTGCGGCCGCCGTAGCTGACCGTCAGCGTGCCGCCGCCCGCGGGCTTGTTGCGGACCTGCCAGAAGTCGTACTCCCAGCCCGTCGCCTGGTCGATGACCGCCATGTGACCGTCGCCGCCTGCCGCCGGCTGGGCCTCGGCGGGGATCCGGACCTGCATTCCCTCGACGCCGCACGGTCCCCAGGAGGCCGAGTAGGTGCAGCGGACCGTGTAGACCGGGTCGGTCGGCTCGCTGAAGTAGATCGGGTGGTTCCAGTCGTCGCTCGTGCCGGCGTTGTTCGGGGCGAACTTGTCGGGCCCGGTGCCGGAGAAGCCGATCATGCGGTCGACGATCGAATTCGAGTTCGAGTCGATCGTGTCGCCGGAACCGACCTCGCTGTTGAACGGGCTGTTGGCGGCGAACGGAGTCCAGCAGGCGGGCGGGGCGCCGCCCTCGCTGAAGCTCGTGAGCGTCGAGACGCAGCCCGGATCGACCGGCTCCTGGGGCTCGGCCGGCTGCTCGGGATCGACCGGCGGGGTGGGGCGGGGCTCGTACTCGACGGTCAGCTTGCCCGACTGGATGCGCTGTCCCTTGCGGACGCGCAGGTTGCGCGTCTCGTCGATCGCGCGGGTGACGCGTTCGACGCGGATGTCGCGCGTCCGCTCGCGCCCGCCGGCGGAGCGCATGCGGACCGTCGAGCCGCTGACGTCGACCTGCTCGAGCTCGTGGGGAGCGAAGACCATCGCCCGCTTCGTCGTCTGGACCGGGTCGAAGCTGCGGATGTCGGCGAGCGACGGCTGCGCGGCCGACATACCGAAGGCGAAGAAGAGTGAGACGAGGTAGGCGATGCGCTTCACGCCCCCGCTATCGGGCTCTGGGGGCCGGGCTTGTCGCTCGGCGCCCCGGAATGGACGCTTGTCCTACGCCAGCGGGGGTCCTGTCGGGTTGCTCGGGGTCCGGATGCGTCGCCTATGCGATCACATCGGTCTCACGGGATCCTAAGGCGCCCGGAGGCGCGGGGTCCGCGGGTCCCGAGGCCGGCCGCCGGATGCGCTCGCGCACATAGGTGATGAGCTGCGGGGCCATGACCCGCACGGCGAGCACGAAGGCGGCGGCGCCCGCGACGCCTCCGGCCAGGAGCGCCAGCCACGGCGAGTCGATCAGCAGCGCCGCGGCGCCGACCGGGATCGCCATCACGACGCTCGCGGTGACCGGGACGACGAGCGCACCGAGCCATTCGCGGGCCCGGACGTCCAGCATCCGCGTGGCGATGAGAAGCGAGACGAGCTCGGCAGCCCCGGCGACCGCCGCCTGGCAGGCTGCGACGACCTCGATCCCGAGGTCGGCGAACGCGATCAGCAGGCCGACGATCACCGCGAGCCTGACGAGGGCCAGCCCGAACAGGATCGACGCGCGCCCGGTCGCCTTCAGCATCTGGCCCCCCGGTGTCCCGAGCGCGATCGTCAGCGCGTAGATCGACAGGATCTGCATCACCACGACCGAGTCGGCCCACTGGCTGCCGAACAGCGCGATCACGAACGGCTCGGCCAGCAGGACGAGCCCGACGGCGACCGGGATCGTGATCAGGGCCGTGTAGCGGAACGTGGTCATGAAGACCGGGCCGCGGTCGGCGGGCGCGACGGCCGACATCGCCGGGAACAGGACCTGGCCGGCGACGTTCGAGATGTTGAGGACGATCAGCTCGGGCAGCCGGAAGGCGAGCGTGTAGAGGCCGAGGGCCGCGCTGCCCAGCAGCTTGCCGATGAACATGTAGTCGACGTTCGAGATCACCGCCGCCGTCAGGTTCAGCCCGGTGATCGCCCCGCCGAAGCCGATCATCCCGCGCAGCATGTCCCCGCTGAAGCGTGGCCTCGGCCGCCACTCGACCACTACCCAGATCGCGATCACGAGCGCCAGGGTGCCGAGCAGGTAGCCGATGACGAGGCTCCAGGCCCCGAAGCCGAGCAGCGCGAGGACGATGCCGGCCGTGGCCCGCACGATGACGTCCGCGAACTCGGCGATCGTCCGTCCCTTGAAGTCGAGGCGCCGCTGCGCGAGCGCGTAGTGGGTGGTTCCGAGTGAGCGCAGCAGGAAGTTGCCGCCGAGCGCCGCCGCGATCCCGACGAGCTCGGGCTCGCTGAAGAAATCGGCCAGGAACGGGCCCATCGCAGCGATGACGACGGTGAGGACGGCCCCGATCGTGACCGTGCTGATGAACACCGTGTCGGCGCGCCGGTCGAGGTCCTCGTCCGGCGCGATCACGAGCGCGGGCCCGAGCCCGAAGTCGACCGCGAGGTCGAGCAGGCCGATGAAGGTCAGCGCCAGGGCGACGAGGCCGAACTCCTCCGGCGCCAGGAGTCGGGCCAGGACCGCGGTCGAGACGAGCACGAGCAACCGCCCGCCGGCATACGAGCCGTAGGCCCACGCCATACCGCGCAGCGTGCGTCCGCCGATCCCCGCTGCGCTCTCTGACACCCAGGCATCTATAGCGCCGCTCGCCTGCGCCGGGGCCCGCCGTAAGATCGCCGGGCGCCGATGACCGCTACGAGCACCTGATGGCGGTCGTCGCCGCCGAGCCGCCGCGCCGCGCTAGCGCCTGGTCGACGACCGCGTTCGCGGCCGCGATCGGGCTGGCCGCTGCCGTCGTGGTCGCGGCGGCGCTCACGCGTGGGGTCGAGCTCGGCGTCGCGATCCTCCTCGGCAGCCTGTTCGTGCCCGTCGCGCTGTTCAACCTGCCGCTGGCGGCCGCGCTGTGGCTGCCGTTGATGTTCGTGGAGCGTGTTCCCGCCGTCGGCCTCGGGGTCACGGGGCTCGGGCTGATCGTCGTCGGTGCGTGGACGCTGGCGGTGAGCCGCCGTCGTGGCGCGCTCGCCGCCCAGTTCGCGCGCTTCCCCGCGGTTTGGCTCGCCGTCGCCGCATTGCTGTCGTGGCTGACGCTGTCCGTCGCGTGGGCGGCGGATCCGGCGCTCGTGCTCGTCGACGTCTGGAACTGGTGGGTCGCCGCACTGCTGATGGTGATCGTCGTCGGCGTCGTCAACTCCGAGCGCCACGCCCGCTGGGTGGCGGTCGCGTTCGTCGTCGGCGCGGCGCTGTCGGTCATCGCGGGCCTGGTCCCGGGTGCCGTCGCGCCGGTCGAGGGCCTCGAGGCGGGCAGGTTCTCGGGCTCGTTCGGAGACCCGAACTATCTCGCCGCCGGGCTCGTGCCCGCGCTGGCCATCGCGGCTGCGCTCTACGCGTCCGAGCGCTCCCCGGCGCTGAGGGCGATGCTCGTGGCGACGTCGATGGTGCTGCTCGTCGCGACGATCGCGACCGGCTCGAGGGGAGGCCTGCTCGCGATCGCCGCGGCGCTGATCGTCGCGCTGGTCCTGTTGCCTCGGGCCCGCGCCCGGATCGCCGTCGCCGCGATCGCCGCGATCGCGCTAGCCGGTGCCTGGATCACGATCAGCTCCCCCGAGACGATCGATCGCGTGCGCTCGTTCGACACGAACACGGGCCGCGAGGACCTCTGGGTGGTCGCCTGGCGGGTCGCCGAGGACAACCCGGGCGTCGGCGTCGGCGTCAACAACTTCCGTGAGGTCTCGCCCGACTACGTCCGCCAGCCAGGCAGTCTCGAGCGCTCCGACCTGATCATCCGCGAGCCGACGCTGGTCCACAACGTGTATCTGCAGCAGTTCGCCGAGACCGGGATCGTCGGATTGGTCCTGCTCCTCGCTCTCGTCGTAGCCGTGCTCGCGGCGACCTTCTCGGCGGCGCGCTCGTTCGCCCGCCGCGGGCGCGAGACGATGTCGAATCTCTCGCTGGCGGTCCTGCTCGGGCAGGTCTCGATCCTCACCGCCTCGTTCTTCCTCTCGAACGGCTACGACAAGCGGATCTGGTTCCTGTTCGCGATCGGCGTCGGGCTCGCAGGGCTCGCGCGCCGGGAAGAGGGAGCGAGATGAGCGCACGCCCCCAGGGCCCCACGGGTCTCGAGGCCGACCGTCCCGACGCGCCGGCCGAGGCGATCCGCGAGCTCCTGTCCGTGTTGCGGCGCAGGATCTGGCTGGCGCTTGCGGTGGCGCTGGCGTGCGTCGGAGCGAGCTTCGCCTTCCTCAGCGTGCGGACCGTCAGCTACGAGTCCGGTGCGCAACTGCTCGTGACACCGCTGCCTCCCGTCGACGAGACGTTCGTCGGGATCCCGGTGCTCCGAGCCGTCGGCCCCGACGCCGCGCGCCCGACACTGACGATGGCGAATCTGATCGACACGGCGGCGATCGACCGAGCCGCCGCCCGGGCGAGCGGTGTCACGGAGGCCGAGGTAGAGGCCGCGATCGACATCGAGGTCGTCGAGGGCAGCGACGTGATCGCGGTCACCGCGACGGCCTCCTCGCCCGAGGTGGCGGCCGACATCGCCAACGCCTATGTCGAGGCCGTGATCGACGTCCGCGGCGAGCTGGTCGACGATGCCCTCGAGGCCAGGGTCGAGGCCCTGAGCTCGCGACTCGAGGACGAGGCGTTCGCCGACCCGACCGAGCAGGCTGAGCTCGAGTCCAGGGTCGCCACGCTTCGCAGCGCGATCGACGGCGGGGACCCGACGCTCTCGATCGCCCGCGAGGCGACCGTGCCGACCGCGCCGATCGAGGACCCGCCATGGATGGTCCTCGCCGCCGCCGTGATCCTCGGGTGCGTCCTCGGCGCGGCGACCGCACTGCTTCGCGAGCGAATCGGGTCTGACCGCACGCTCGGTCAGGCTGCCGCGCTCGAAGGGCTCTCGGTCGAGGTGATGGGGAGGGTCAGGCCGCGCGACGACCGCTCCGGGGTCCGGTCGGCAGGAATCCAGGCGCTTCGCCGGCGGGTCGAGATCGCCCGCCAGCACCGCGCCGGACCCCGCACGATCGTGGTCGCCGCCTCGGGGGTCGGCACGGTCCTCGGCTCCGCCGGCTCCGAGCTGGCGATCGCCCTGGCGCGGGCGGGGTCGGAGGTCGTCGTGATCCCGACCGTCGCCGGCGGCCACGGCTCGGGGACGGACGCCCCGGATCTGCTCGACGTTGTGATGGGCGAGCCGATCGAGAGCGCGCTGCGCGCCGACGCCTCGCAGCCCGGTCTCCTGCGCCTCGCTCCTCCGAGCGAGGCCGACGCGAGTCACCTCGACGGCCTCGGCGAGCAGCTCGGAGAGGTCATCGCGGCGGCCGAGCGGGTCGCCGACTGGGTCGTGATCGAGACCGAGTCGCTGCTCGACGGGATCGGCGCGCTGCTCTTCGCGCCGTTCGCCGATCAGCTGTTGCTCGCGCTCGACCCGGCCGAGCTGACCGAGGAGGCGAGCGCGGTGCTCGGCGATCGTGTCTCCGTCGCCCGAGGGTCGACGGAGGTCGGGCTCATCCTGCCGTGACGTTCTGCCCGCGGGCGGTCGCGCCCGCGCCGCGCCGGGTTCGCACCCTCTGGAGGGCGTTCCAGCTCCCGGCACCACGGGCATAGAGCCAGCCCTTGACCATCATCCGGCTGGGGCTGTCGGACCGGTAGACGCCGAGCCGTGGCCAGCGCAGTGGGTTTGTCGCCATCGCCATCGAGGTCTCGTCGGAGAGCGCGGCCGCGGCGCGGTAACCGGCTCGCGCCACGGCAGCTTCGGCCTCGTCGTCGACGAGGCCGAACGGATAGGCGAAGGAGGTGCACTCGGCGTCGATCTGCTCCTCGACGTCCGCCTTGCTGCCCGCGATCTCATCGTCGAGACGACCGCGGTCGCCGACGAGGGTGAGCTTCGGATGCGTCCGCGTGTGGGCGCCGAGCTCCCAGCCGAAACGGTGCAGCGATCGCAGCTCGTCCCACGACGCCGAGGAGAGCTCGTTCGCGAAGCGTTCTTTCCAGTGGTCGATCTCGGGCCACGACCTGGCCTCCTGGAAGGCGGCCGACTTCGAGGTCGGTACGAACACCGTCGCGGTCATCTCGAGCTCGTCGAGGATCGGCTTCGCGAGCTCGACGACCGAGCGGTAGGCGTCATCGAAGGTGATCGCCATGAAGCGTCCGGGCGCGGTGCCGGTCACGGCCTCGGTGAAGGTCGTGGAGGCGAAGCCCTGGCGCCGGAAGCGCTTGAGCTGGGCGCGCAGGGACTCGGGACGGACGGCCATGGCGGCCGGCCAGTCTTCGCTCACCGCGTGGTAGCAGAGGACGAGAACCTGACGCTCGCGCCGGTGATTGTGAGACGCGCCGGACATCGTTCCGATCTATCGATCGGAAACCGATCGTACTTTAGGTCCGCAAACGCACCGGGTGGGCGGTGCTCACCGTCGCGCCGCGGATTCGCGGCGGCGGGGGGTGGGAGTGTCCTTGTAGTAGTACTGGCTCGACGTCGAGGCGGTGCCCACGAGGGCGATGCCGGCGGGGCGGATGCCGTTCTCCGACAGCAGCTCGCCGAGCTGCTTGAGTCGCGCGAGCCGACTCTTTCCGAGTCGCGCGACTACGAGCACCTGGTCGACCTCGAAGGCCAGCGGCAGCGAGTCGATCACCTCAGTGAACGGCGGTGAGTCGATCAGCACGAAGTCGGCGAGGCGCTTGGCCTCGTCGACGAGCTCGCGCCCCGCGGGCAGCGAGAGCAGCTCCGCGGTCGCGGCCCCGGCGTGCTCGGCGATCTTCGGCTCGGCGACGAGCAGCCGCAGGTTCGGCCCGTATACCGGTGTCGTGACGAGCGCCTCCTCGAGGCTCGCTTCGCGAAGCAACGCGCCGGCGATCCCGTAGCGAGGCTCGATGCCCATGGCGGCGGCGATCGAGGGGCGGCGCATGTCGCTCTCGATCAGGATGACCCGGCTTCCACCCAGCGCGAGCGAGGTGGCGAGGTTGATCGCGGTCGTCGTCTTGCCCTCCGACGGCGACGATCCCGTGATCAGGGCCGAGCGAGGCTCACCGGAGCCCCGCGGCCAGGCGGCGCTGAGCGTCGCCCGCAGGGTCCTGTAGGCCTCGCGGGCACCGGGCGTCAGACGGTCGGGCGAGAGCGGGCGCTCGGTTCTCGCCTCGCTCTGGCGCGGGATCCGGGCGAGGATCGGGACGTCGAAGAGGTCGCGGACCTGCTCCTCCCGGCGCAGCCGGGGGTCGAGGGCGCGGCTCGCGAGCGCGAGCGCGACTCCGATCAGCGCCCCCGCGACGACGGCGGCGAGAAGGTCGAAGAGCGGCCGGGGGCTGATCTGGACCGCCGCGTCGGCGGGGCCGACCGCCTGCAGCGTCGGGTCCGGTCCGGATCGCAGGACCTCGATCTGCGCGATCTGCGTCGCGAGCGAGTCACCCGCGAACTCGCCCGCCGATGCGTCCTCGAGCTGGTCGCGCAGCTGCGGCAGGACCTCGTCGATGCGAGCGTGGAGGTTCTCGGTCCGGTCGTCGAGCGCGGCCCCCGCGTAGGCCTCGGCGAGCGCTTCGGCCCGCTCCGGGTCGTCGGCCTGCGCCACGACGGTGACGATGTTGCTCTCGGGGATCGGCTCGATCAACACGTCCGCCGTGACGCTCTCGGGATCGACGTCGAGTCCCTCGGCGGCGTCGGCGGCGATGTCCGGAGTGTTGATGAGCTGCGCCGCGGTCTCGACGTCGAGCGAGGGGTCCGACGACTCGCGGATCAGACCCAGCGTGGCGAGGGTGGCTTCGGTCGCGGGCACGGGGTTCACCACGAGGTCGGCGCGGGACTCGTAGACCGTGGGTGCGGTGAGCAGGTAGGCGATCGCCAGGAGCAGCGCGATCAGCGGGCACGCGATGACGATCCGCGCGCGCTCGCGCAGGATCGCTACGAAGCTGACGAGGCCGCTTCGCTCCTGGCCGGAGCGCAACCAGCTGCGGCCCCGGTCCTCGCCGGTCGAGGCGCGTCTCTCCGTGCGTGCGCTCACCGGGGTCGCTCGCCTGCCCGCCGGGGTCGGCACGGACTCGAGCTGCCTCTCGTCGCGACCGGCACGCCGAGCAGCGTACTCGGGGCCGCGGCGGGCGGGGCGCGGGTCGAGGCGTCTAGTACACCCGTCGAGAACGGCCCGCCCCGGCTCGACTTTCCGCCTGACGGCCGATATCGGGGCTGAGGCCGCACCAGGGGCCTCCATGACAAAGGCGACCACGTCGCGAGGCGTGCACGCAAAGCCCGAGGTCTCGCATCGAGCGAGATGGCTCAGCTACCGGGGGGACCCACGATGTTGGCTTCTGGCCGCGACAATCGACGCTGCGTCGCATCGGCGCTCGCGCTCATCACGACGCTGATCCTGATGCTCGCCGGCGGCGCGCAGGCCGACGCCGCCAAGGTCAGGGTCAAGGCCGACGGGCACTCGAAGCGGGCACTCTTCTTCAAGGTCCAGGGCAGCCCCCGCGAGGTCCGTGGCGCCCACGCCCAGATCCACCGCTCGCGCCGTTCGAAGCGCGGCGGCCGGACGGTCGGGCGCCGGGTTCAGGTCAACGCCGTCCGCAACGCGATGCGTCGCGGTCGCATGGTCCGCGTGCGTGTTCCGAAGAACACGCGTCGCGGCAGCCTCATGATCATGACCCGTCCCGAGACCGCCATCACGGCCGGCCCGAGGACGGCGACCTCCGAGGTCTCGCCCGTGTTCGAGTTCGGTTCGGCCAGCGGCGTCGGCTTCGAGTGCCAGGTCGATGCGCAGGCCGAGTGGAGCGCCTGCACGAGCCCGCTCAGCCTCACCGATCTGGCCGAGGGCCGGCACTCGCTGCGCGTTCGGGCGATCGATCGCGGAGGAGTCGCCGACGACACGCCGGCGGAGCGAGTCTTTGACGTCGACCTGACCGCTCCCGACACGGCGATCGACGAGCTCACGGTCGACGGCGGCGCCGTCGGCTACAGCGCCTCCTCGACCGAGGAAGGATCCTCCTTCGAGTGCCGGATCGACGATGGGGTCTGGAAGACCTGCGAGGCCGCGGCGACGGTCGCCGATCTGGCTCCGGGCTCGCACCGCCTCCAGATCCGCGCGATCGACCGCGCGGGCAACGTCGATGCGGTCCCCGCCGGCGACAACTTCGCGATCGACCAGCCGGCCGAGCCGCAGAACACGGGTGCGATCCCCGGCACGGGCGCGATCATCGCCGAGGACCTCGCGTCGCAGAATCCGCTGCTCGCCCTCTGGTACAAGATCAACCCCGGCATCACCGACCGCGTCCAGACCTTCAGCTCGGGCGGCGACACGCACGAGCTCGTCGGCGGCGGCACGAACACGAGCTACCGCGAGGTCTCGATCGAGGACGGCGACCGCGCCACCGGCGACAGCACCTCGCGCGAGCGCGTCCACGTCGGGGCCCGCGGAACCGCGCTCCAGCGCACCTTCCACAAGTTCCGCGAGGGCGAGGAGGTCATCCTCTACAACTCGTTCCGGCTCCAGGACGAGGCGCCCGACTTCCCCGACCCGAACGGCCGCGGCGCCTACTCGAAGACGCAGATGTGGCAGATCATCCACGACCAGTCCTGCGGCGAGTCACCCCGGATCCACATGTACGAGTACGCGAACAAGGTCGCGCTCGTGACGAGCGAGATGGGCGTCGGCGAGACGACGCTGTGGTCGGCGCCCGTCGAGCGCGGCGAGTGGTACCGGATGGCGGTCAAGCTGAAGATGTCGACCGATCCGGGCCAGGGTCTCGTCGAGGTCTGGGGCGACATGGACCAGGACGGTGAGCTCGAGCAGCTCAGTGACACGATCACCACGAACACGCTGCACGGCGGCGCCTGTGGCGACAGTGCGGACCTCTTCTTCGGCCGCTACCAGAACTCGTCGATCGGCCCGAGCCACATCGACTTCGCGAACTGGCAGCTCACCCGGTGGGTGCGCTAGCCCCGCGCTCCGCCTCGCGGCAGGACTAGCCTGCCGCGCGTGCGCCTGGCGGTCTTCAGCGGCAACGAGTACCAGTCGGTCGGTGGAAGGCTGTTCGCCGACCGTGCCTTCGTCCTCTTCCTCGCGGCGCTGGCGGGGGAGCTCGGCGGGGTCCGGCTGCTCGGGCGGATCAGCGAGGGCAGCGACCGCGCCCGCTACGAGCTCTCGCCCCAGATCACGTTCGTCCCGTTGAAGAGCTACAGCAGCCTCGGCCGCCCGCTCGTCGCGATGGCGGCGACGATCCGCTCCTTCCGCACCGCGTGGAGGAGCCTCGACGAGGTCGACACCGTGTGGGCGCTCGGCCCGCATCCCGTCGGCCTGATGCTGGTCCTGATCGGACTGATGCGTCGCCGCAGGGTCGTCCTCGGCGTTCGCCAGGAGACGATCTCCTACGTACGCAGCCGCCACCCCGGGCGGCGGGCGCTGATCGCGCTCGGCGTCGCCCTCGAGCTCACGTGGCGAGCGCTCGCGCGGGTGCTCCCGACCGTCGTCGTCGGGCCTGAGCTCGCGGAGATCTATCGCCGGTCCCCGCGGATGCACGAGCTGATCGTGAGCCTGGTCTCCGAGCGCGAGCTCGAGGCGCCCGCGGCGGGGGAGCCCGACTCCGGCGAGGTCACGCGGCTGATCAGCGTCGGCCGGATCGAGACGGAGAAGAATCCGCTGCTGCTCGCCGACGTCCTCGAGATCCTCGAGCGCGACGAGCCCGGCCGCTGGACGCTGTCGGTCTGCGGCGAGGGGCCGCTGACCGCGGCCCTCGGAGAGCGGCTCGAGCACAACGGAGTGCTCTCGCGGGCGACCCTGGAGGGGTACGTCCCGTTCGCCGAGCTCGCCGAGCGATACCGCGCCGCCGACGTGTTCGTGGCGACCTCGTGGACCGAGGGTTTCCCGCAGACCTTCGTCGAGGCCTTCGCCGCGGGTCTCCCGGTCGTATCGACCGACGTCGGCGGGATCCGGCGCGCCGCCGAGGATGCGGTGGTGCTGGTCCCGGCCGGCGACGCGCAGGCGCTGGCCGACGGATTACGACGAGTGCGTGACGATGGGTCCGAGCGCGAGCGTCTGCGGCGCGCCGGCGCCGGATGGATCCGGGCCCACACCCTCGAGCGCGAGGTCGACGGGCTGCTCGGTTTCCTCGCGCGCTAGGCCGGCGCCTCGCCCGCCGGGACCTCGATCTCGGCGTCGTCGACCGTCGGCAGCTCCATGCTCGGCGTGCTCCTGACCGAGTTCGCGCGATTCATGAACTCGACGACGCGGTCGCCGTCCTCGTCGCTCAGGTGCTCCCGCCACCGCTCACGTGAGTCGTAGAACGAGCGCCTGGCGATCCGCCGCTCGAACGCGGGCGTCCAGTCGAGGCCGGTCTCCCGCACGATCCCGCGCAGCGTTTCGACCGGCGCGCCGACGAGATCCTCGTAGCTCGTCTCGAGCGTCGGGTTGGGAAGCAGGGCGTCGTTGGCCTCGATGTCATCGAGGTCGAGCCGGATCTTCAGCGCAGCCGACATGATCGCGTCGCCGCCGAGCTCGGACCACGCGGCCATGTAGGCCCCGGGGACGGCACCCCATTCCCAGCCGGGCGTGTCGGGTGCCCTGGTCACGTTGAGCCAACCGGCCTGCATCCACGAACTGACCACCGAGCGCGGGTCGCGCTTGAGATGGATGAACGTCGCACCCGGGAAGACGCGGTCGAAGTAGGCCATCCGCGACCAGCCCGTCACCTTGACCAGCAGGCGCCGTCCGCCCTGTGCGCGGACGAGCCGATCCGCCGCGACCCGCACACGGCGGGCGCCTTCCTCGGGCACGTCGGAGGCCTCGAGGGGGCTCTCCCGGCGCGAGAAGCCCGGCATGTAGTGCTCCCAGAAGCGGTAGGCCTCGTACGGCTTCGGGAAAACCTTTGCGTGACGAACCCTGGTCGACAGCGGCAGCCGGTAGAGGTTCGAGAGCACGCCGAGCGAAGTGCGCTCTGGCATGACCTCGTTGTACGGCGAAATCCACGCGAGCTGCTCGTGCTCGGCGAGCAGGCGATGCAGCAGGGTCGAGCCACATCGGCCGGTGCCGACGATGATGAGCGGGGCCTCCCGGCCCGCGTCTGTCGCCTCCTCAAAGCGCATCAGCAAGGGAAGATAGCCACGCGATGGGCGCGAGCCACCAGGTCCAGCAACAAGCAGGTTCCACCGACTCGATGAGTCGAAACTCCCTGTTTGCTCTGCTGACGCGAATCAGTACCGCGGTGGCGACCGCGATCATCACCCTCTACCTGGTCCGCGCCCTGGGTCCGGAGGGGTTCGGTGTCTTCGCGCTGGCGGTGAGCACCGGCGGCCTGCTGCGGCGGCCCTCCGAGGTCGGGATCACCCAGTCGGCGGCTCGGTTCGTCGCCGAGCGCCACGACGACCTCCGCGGCGTGGCCGGGGTGCTCGGCGTCGCGCTGCGTCTGCGCACCACGACCGCGAGCCTGATCGGCGTCGCCCTGTTCGTGCTCGCCGGACCGATCGCGGAGCTCTACTCGACGCCGGAGCTGCTCTGGCCGTTGCGAGCGATCGCGATCTCGTTCATCGGCCAGAGCATCCTCGCCTTCGCGCTCGCCATGTTCACGGCGCTTCGTCGGACGCGCACCGGCTTCTGGCTCGTCACGGTCGAGTCGACGCTCGAGCTCACGGCGACGGTCGCCCTGGTCGTCCTGTTCGGCGGAGCCACCGCCGCGACGGCCGGCCGAGCGATCGCATACGTCGCCGGCGCGATCCTCGCGATCTGGCTCCTCGGGCGGATGCTCGGGCGACCGGCGATGGTCCGGACGGGGCCGAGCCCGGTCTCGCGGCGTGAGTTCATGACCTACTCCGGGGCGATGTTCATCGTCGCCGGCGCGTTCACGGCTTTCAGCGTCATCGATGTGCTGTTGCTCGGCGCGTTGCTCGATCCGACCGCCGTCGCAATCTTCAGCGCGCCGCTGCAGCTGATCACCTTCCTCGGGTTCGTCGGACTGGCCGTCTCCCAGGGCGTCGCGCCCCATCACGTGCGCCGGGCCGATCGCTCGCCCCCCGTAGCGGCACTCGAGCGGGCGATCAGGCTCGTTCTGATCGTGCAGGCGTTGTTCGTCCCGTTCGCCGTCCTGTGGGCGGGGCCGATCGTCGAGCTGGCGCTCGGCCCGGATTTCGAGGCGTCGGCCGATGTGCTCCGGGGGATGTCGCTGTACCTGTTCCTGACCGGTGTCGGGCCGCTCCTGTTCGCGCCGTTGAACTACATGGGCGAGGCGCGGCGTCGGATACCGATCGCGATCTCGGCGCTGCTCATCAACGCGGTCATCGACCTGATCCTCATTCCGCGGATCGGGGTGATGGGGGCGGTGATCGGATGCACGGTCGGCTACACGCTCTTCATCGGCGCGCACCTCTGGCTCTGCCGCGTCGTGATCGGGATCTCGGTCGCGCGTATCGCTCGGACGGCGGTCGCCGTCCTGGTTGCCGCGGCGCTGTCCGGCGCCGTCCTGCTCGCGGTCGGGACGTCGGATCTCGGCATCGTGCAGTGGATCGGCGGCGCGGTCGGAGCCGGGCTGGTCTACCTCGGCGCGGTCCTGGCGAGTCGCGACCTCAGCCGCGAGGAGCTCGGGATGCTCACCCAGCTCCCGAAGCGGGCGCTCGGCCGCCGATGAGCGCGGAGCGTGCGCCGTCTCGAGGCTATGTTGCGCCGGTGCCGGCGCCGCCATCACGAGCCACGACCCGACGCCCCGACTTCTTCCTCGTCGGCGCCCCGAAGTGCGGGACCACGGCCATGGACGACTACCTGCGCTCGCATCCCGAGATCGGCATGTGCGACCGCAAGGAGACCCAGTTCCTAGCCGGCGAGCAGATGTGGCGGCGCTTCGGAACCGCGGGCGAGCCCGAGATCACCGAGGCGCGATACCTCGAGATGTTCGCCGACGCGCAGGGCTTCGGGCGGATCGGCGAGTCGTCGGTCTGGTACCTGTACTCGCGCGAGGCTCCGAGCCGGATCCACCGCTTCTCACCGGACGCCCAGATCGTGGTGATGCTCCGCAATCCGCTCGAGATGCTGCCCTCGCTGCACTCCCAGTTCGTCTACGTCGGACTCGAGCCGGAGCCGGATTTCGATCGCGCGCTGGCACTCGATCCCGCGCGCGAAGCGGGGGAGAGGCCGCCCGGGTTCCCGCCGGACTCCTACCTCTCGGCTGCGCGCTACGACGAGCAGATCGCGCGGTATCTCGATGAGTTCGGTGCCGAGCGCGTGCTTCTCGTCACGTACGACGAGTTCCGAGCCGACACCGCGGCCGCCTACCGGCGGGTGCTCGAGTTCCTCCGGGTGGACCCGTCGTTCACGCCCTCATTCGAGGTGGTCAACGCCAACAAGCGGGTCCGCAGCTCGGCGCTGCGGACCGCGGTTCGAAATCCGCCACCGGCGCTTCGACGGGCTCTGCACGCGGTCTCGACGCAGCGAATGCGCCGCCGCACCGCGCTCGTGCTCCATCGCGTCAACAGCCAGCAGGTCGATCGCGCCGCGCTCAGCGACGGCGCGCGGGAGATGATCCGACCGCTGGTCGCCGAGCAGGTCGAGCGCCTGCGTGCGCTGTGCGGGCTCGAGCTCGACGCCTGGCTGGCCTGAGCCGCCGTCCCTTCGCACGCCGCCGCCGCGGCTACCCTGCGCAGGCAGCCCCGTCAGCGCCACGGTTCTCACCCTCGCCCTCCATCGAAGTCATCGCCGACCAGACCCCCTTCCGAACCGGCTCGCCGGCCGGTCTCGGGCGTCCGCTGCGCGTCCTCACGCTGCTCGACGGCCTCGGGCTGGGCGGCGGCGCCGAGCGGATCGCTCGCGACGTCATGGTCGGCCTGGACCCGGCGCGCTTCGAGCGCACGATCTGCGCGAGTCGCTGGCCCGACGAGCGCGCCAGTCCGGAGGCATCGGCGGCGGCGCTCGAGCGCTTCGAGCGCGCCGGCGTCAGGTTCATCGGTCTCAAGCGCTCCTCGGCCAAGGACCTCACGGCCTGGAAGCCGCTGATATCGATGATGCGACGTGAGCGGATCGACGTTCTGCACTCCCACGGCTTCGGGTCCAACGTCTGGGGTGCTCTGACGGGGAGCCTCGCGAGCGTCCCGGTGATCGTCGCCCACGAGCACACGTGGTCCTTCGAGGGGCGCCCGTTGCGCAAGTTCCTCGACCGTCAGCTGATCGCTCGGCGCGCCGACGCCTTCCTCGCCGTCTCGAGCGAGGACCGGCGGCGGATGATCGAGATAGAGGGGATCCCCGAGGACAAGGTCACCTTCGTGCCGAACGGGATCCCGACGCCGGGCGAGCGCGGCGAGGCCGCGGGGCTGCGAACCGAGTTCGGGATCCCTCCCGGCGCGCCCGTGGTCGGGACGGTCTGCACGCTGCGAAGGCAGAAGGCCCTCGATGTCCTGGTCGGGGCCGCGGTCAAGCTCCGGGTCGAGTTCCCCGACCTGCGCGTGCTGATCATCGGCAACGGCAAGGAACGGGCCTACGTCGAGGAGGCGATCGCGCGCTTCGACGCCGAGCCGACCGTGATCCTCGCGGGCTTCAGGCCCGACGCGACCGATCTCGTCCACATGTTCGATGTCGCGGCATGCTCGTCGGACTTCGAGGGCACCCCGCTCTCGATCCTCGAGTACATGGAGGCACGAGTCCCGGTGGTCGCGACGAGGGTCGGCGGCATCCCCGACATGATTCGCCCGGGCGTCGAGGGCGAGCTGGTCGAGCCGCGGGACCCGAGCGGGCTCGCCGAGGCGATCGCGCGCCTGCTCCGTGACCCCGCGATGGCGCGGGCGATGGGCGAGCGGGGAAGGTTGCGACGCCGCGAGGAGTTCGAGATCGGCGTGACGGTCGAGCGGATCGCCGCGATCTACGAGCGGCTTCGCTCCGCACCCGGCAAGCCCGCCATCTGAGCCGCCACCCGCGTGTCGCGCGGCCTTCGCGGTCGCGGGTCGCGCAGGTCATAGCCCCACGCGCCGGCCGCCTCGTCGAAGCGGCGGCTGAGCAGCGCCGCGCGGGCACGCTTGACGGGGTTGGGTCCTGACGCTCCCCAGCGCTCGAAATACTTCTCGTTCAGCCGTGGTCTGACCTCGATCTCGTGCTCGTGGGCTTCGAGTCCGATGAACGCGTAGAGGCGATCGAGCTCCGCGGCCGGATCGGCGATCAGGTCCTCGTAGCGGACGAAGCGGAGTCGCTCGACGTGCGCGGCGTCAGCCAGGCAGTCGCCCTGCGCCGCGCACCAGTTGCGAAGCAGCGCCGCCACCGACCTCGTCCGCGCCCACTTCTTCGTCGCGTAGGTCACCGCGATCGGGTGGCGGACGACGACGATGAACAGCGACCCGGGAAACATCGCCTGGAGGAAGCGCATCCGGATCATGTTCGGAGGGGACTTCTCGAGCAGCACCGGTCTTTCGAGGTCCCAGTGCTCGGCCCACGAACCCCACATCCGGCGCCCGTTCTCTTCGGTCAGGAGCGGTGAGGACTCGGTCAGGCGACTCGCGTGATCGAGCGCGAACAACCCCGGCCCGCCGTAGGCACGCGCCGGCGGGACGACGTCCTGGAGGTGCTGGCCCTCGTCCTCCCAGACCCCGGTGTCGGAGAAGCCGCTGATCTGCGGGTGCTCGCTCATCCACCGCGCGAGCGGGGTGGTACCGCTGCGGTGAAGGCCCCCGATGAAGACCAGGCGGTGGTTCATCGCGCCGCGACCGGGCGGCCGGGCGGTCGCGCCGGCGGCTCGGCGGGGCTCGGCTCGCCGTCGCCGTCGCCGTCGCCGTCGCCCTCGGCCTCGCGCCGCTGCTCGGCGAGCATCGCCTGGGCGACGTTGAGGAGGGCGGGAGCGAGCGCGAGCAGGAGCCAGAGGTCCTTGGAGTACTGGCGCGAGGCGAAGAACGCGGCCGCGAGCAGCGCCGCAAGGGCTACGAACAGGGCACGGGCGGTGATCGACATCGCGCGGTCGCCGGCGAGGTCGAAACGGCCCGCGGCGCGCAGCGAGCAAACGAGACAGAAGACGACTATGCCGACGAACAACAGCAGGCCGACCAGTCCCGTCTCCGCCCAGAACTCGAGGAAGGTGTTGTGGGCGACCTTGTCGGCCTCGGCCCCGATGAAGTAGTCGGCGCGCTGAATCACGCCCGGCTGGAGCAGATAGTCGGGCGCGACGTTGGCGAAGTTCCCCGCGCCGACACCCGTGATCGGCTCGTCCTCGACCATTCTCCAGCCGACGTTCCAGAGGTCCACGCGCCCGCTTCCGTCGTCGACGGTCACGACGCGCTCGCGCAGCTCCGGTGTCGCGGCGTAGTTGAAGAAGGCGAAGGCCGCGAGAACCGAGACGCCCGCGAACAGGACCATCCGGATCCGCTGCTTCGAGGAGACCGCGACGAACGCGGCGAGGGCGACGGCGAGCGATACGAGGCCGCCCCGCGACCCGGTGAGAAACACGGCGGCGATGCAGACGACGCCGACGAGCCCGGCGCTCAGTCGCGCGAGCGGGTCGCGCCACGCATAGATGAGGCTGACCGCGAAGGCGAGACCGGCGACGCAGATCGCGGCGAGCTCCCCGGGCTCCTGCGTGTTCGACGCGAGCCTGCTCGTGTCGCCCTCGTTCGGGGCGGCGAACAGCAAGCCGTAGACGGCGTCGAAGCTCGCGCCGAACGCGACCGCGGCCACTACGCCGAGCACCTGGCGGCGGGTGCGGACGGCGGTGAACACGATCAGGAACAGCACAGCGTTGAGGGCGATCCGGTACGCCGCGTCGAGCGCCAGCGCGCCGTCGTCGGCCCAGACCCGGCTCAGGGTCAGCCAGACGAGGAAGAGGACGACGATGCCGGTGAACAACGGGTGGGCGGCCGGCAGCTCGGAGCGCCGGTCGGCGCGCGTGACCGTGGTCGCGAACCACGAGATGGCGAGCAGAAGCCCGGTGATCTTCGCGAAGCTCAGGCCCGCCCCGGCGAGCATCGGGACCTGAGAGACGAACGAGATGACGATGAACATCACCAGTCCGGCGTAGAGGTTCGCCATCACGACGAGCGTGAAGGCGAGCCCGATCGCGGCGACCACGGCGAGGGCCGGGTCGTAGCCGGCGAGGATCCCGAGCGCGACCGCGGCGAGCCCGAGCGCGGCGGCGGGAAGCCAGCCGCGAGGTGCCACGAGGGTCGCGCTCATCCGATCATGATCGCAGGCAACCGGGCGCCGGAGCGCCCACGCTCACGTCGGCTGTCGCACCGCTCGGCTGCCCAACGAACGGCGAGCTCGGTTCATGCCTCGCCACGCCCGCGTGCCTGAGACGCGGCGCATCGTCGCCGAGGTCTTCACCGCGAACCGGCGCTCGCTGTCGACGCGGTTGATGACGGTCCTCGGGATCGAGTAGGGGTCGGCGGGTCCCGCCGGCCTGCAGCGAGCGGTTCCGACCGCGTTCGCGTATCCGGTGCGCTCCGCCGCGGCTCGCGCGCGGTCGTCGAGGAGGCCGTAGGGGTAGGCGAGCGAGGTGCATTCGAAGCCGAGTCGGTCCTCGAGCTCGCGCTTCGATCCCGCGAGCTGGCGCTCGATCTCGGCGACGTCGAGCTCCGGTAGCCGTGGATGCGAGAGCGTGTGGGAGCCGACTTGCCAACCGTCCGATGCGAGCCCGCCGAGCTCATCCCACGACATCGCGACCAGTTCGTCGCGGTGCGGACCGTCGAGCCACCCATCGACCCTGGACCAGGCCGCTGGCCGTTCGGCGCCGATCAGGTCGGTCGGCGCGTAGACGGTCGCGACCGCGCCGGCGGCGTCGAGCACCGGACGCGCCCGCTCGGCGACCGAGCGCAGGGCGTCGTCGAAGCTGATCGCGGCGACGCGGTCTGCGGGACCGGACGCGATCGCGTCGTCGATCGTCGCGAACCGATAGCCGCGGCGCTTCAGCAGCGCGACGTGAGACGCGAACTGCTCTCGCCCTACGGCGAGGTCTCCAGGCCAGCCGTCACTGATCGCGTGATAACACAGAAGAAGCGGCCCCACCCCGACGGTCAAGCTACTCCAAGCGGTCGCCCGCGTCGAGGGCTTCCGGGGCCGATCTCTAGGAGCGTCTCGTGAGTCGCTTCTTCGCGGCGCCGATGCGCCGTCGCTGGTCTTCGGGGAGGCGGCGAAGGCCGCGCCTGGCGAGACCCCCGAGGCCGGCCGCGAGGCGGTCCGCTCCGAGCCGCGGGGCGAGCAACAGGCTCGTCACCTGGCGCTCGGAGTCGGCGAAGCGGCTCTTGAACGCCTCGTCACCGAGCAGAAGATCGAACTCGTCGGCGCCCTCGTCGAAGGCGCGGCGAACCGCCTCGGCGAGGATCAGCAGACCGACGCTGTGCGACGCTCTCGCGGGGTCGAAACCCGCCTGGTAGTAGGCGAAGCGGCCACCGATGTTCCAGCCGAGCCACGACGCGGCCGGCGCCTCGTCGACCGTGAGCGTGCAGAGACGAAGCCATCCGTTGCGCTCCGCCGCGACCGCGAACTGCTCCAGGAAGCGCCGGATGATCGGGCTGTCGAGCGACGTTTCGCCGGTCCGCTCGTCCCAGCGCAGGTCGTGCAGCCGAAACAGGGTCGCCATGTCCTCGCGGACCTCCGACTCGCCCGCGGACCAGCGAAACTCGGGTCGGTGGTCGCGCTCGAGCGCGCGCCGCTTGCGTCCGAGCTGGCTGCGGAAGTTCCGGCTGCGCCCGGCGAGGAACTCCTCCCAGGTTCGCCCACCGATCCGCAGCGTCGGCAGTCCCGCGGCGCGATAGGGGATCGGGGTTCCGAACCCCGCCGACCTGGCGAGCTCGGCGGCCCAGGGTGCCCCGTCGTCGATCTTCTCGAGGCGGACCGAGCGCCCGCGCTCGCGCAGCCGTGGCCCGAGCGCGCGAAGGAACGGCGCCGGGTCGCCATCGGCGACCGGTGCGAAGTGGTCGCCGAACCGCGCGCCCGCGAACCCAAGCGCCCGGCGGCGCCCGGTGCCCGTCTCGATCAGCGGCAGCACGCCGGCGAGCCCGCCGGCGCCGTCGCGAGCGACGCCGACCGCGGGTCTCTCGCCGCCGCCTTCGCGCCCGCGCCAGGCAGCGAACCAATCCGGCGTCACGAATGCGTTGCCCTGGTCGACCGCGAGCCGGCGCCATTCGGGCTCGAGCGCCGTGACCCGGGCGGGCTCGGAGACGATCTCGACGGTCGCGGGGGGCGAACCGTCGCCCCGGTTCGGCACGGATCCGGTGGTGCGGTTCAGCGCGGGGTTCCGCTCGCCGCCGAGGGCTCGCGCCCGCGGCGCGCAGAGGTCTCGCGGCCGCCGGCTTCGTTGCCCCGGTAGTAGTAGGACGACGAGCCCTCGGAGCGCGTGACCTCGATCAGCGCGAAGCCGGTCGGCGCCACGCCGTTGCTCGCGAGGAGCTCGGACAGCTCGCTCAGGCGGTCGAGCCGGGTCAGGCCGAGGCGGCAGACGATCAGGACGTCGTCGACCTGGCGCGCGAGCGGGAGGGTGTCGACCACAGCCGTGAGCGGCGGGGAGTCGATGATCACGATGTCGGCGAGCTCTTGAGCCTCGCGCAGGAGCCGCTCAGCCGCGCGCAGCGAGAAGAGCTCGCTCATCGCCGCGCCGCGGTAGTCGGCGAGCAGCAGCTTGAGGCCCTCGCCGAACGGCGCGCTCGTCACGAGGGCGTCCTCGAGCTCGACGTTGCCGAGCAGCGTGCCCGCGGTGCCGCCTCGCTTCGGTGGTTCGAGGCCGAGCGTCTCGCCGACCGAAGGCCGTCGAAGGTCGGCCTCGATGACGATCACGCGGGCGCCGGTGAGGACGAACGAGGCGGCGAGGTTGATCGCGGTCGTCGTCTTACCCTCGGAGGGCGCGGAGCCGGTGACCATGATCGTCTGCGCGAGGCCGTCATCACGCGAGCGGTTACTGAGCAGGTTGGCCCGGAGCGTTCGATAGGCCTCGCTCGCGGCCTGGGACATCGTCCCGGGGGCCATCGGCGCGTTGCGGCGCGACTGCTCCTTCGGGACCCGGGCCAGGATCGGGAGCTTGAAGCGCGAGCGCAGCTGTTCCTCGCGGCGAAGGCGCGGGTCGAGCGCCTGGCTGCCGAACGCGGCGATGCCGCCGATCACCAATCCGGCGAGGAGCGCGGCTCCCAGCGTGAGGCGGACGTTGGGCGAGGCTGCCTCGTCGGGTACCACCGCCTCCGTCTCGACGCGGATCGTCGGGTCCTCGCTGCGCGAGAGGATCTCGAGCTGGCTGACCTCGGCCTGAGCGCTACCGCCCGTGGTCGCACCGTCCTCGGTCAGCGCCGACAGCTGGGTCTCGACCTGCTCGTGGAGCGCCTCGGTCCGGTCGTCGACGACGGCCTGCGCCATCGCGTTGGCGACGTCGGCGGCCGCCTGCGGCGACTCCGCGCTCGCTGTGATCGCGATGATGTTGCTCGTCGCCACCGGCTCGGCGGTCACGTCGTCGAGCAACGTCTGCGGGCCTGGGGCGCCGCCGAGCTCCTCCGATGCCCGCGCCGCGACGTCGATGCTCTGCGCGAGCGTCGCCGCCGTCTCCACGTCGCGCGTGGGGTCGCTCGACTGGCGGATCAGGCCGAGGCTCGCTAGCAGCGGGTCGTCGGCCGGAACGGGGCTCACGAGGAGCTCCGCGCGTGCTTCGTAGACGCGGTCGGCGACGAGCAGGTAGCCGACCGCGGCGACGAGGCAGATCAGGACGGCGCCGACGATCAGCCAGATGCGCTCGCGAATCGTCGCGACGTACTCGCGAAGTCCTGATTCCTCGCGTGCCGGCTGCTGCCAGTCGGAGGCCTGTGATCGAGTCTGCTCCACCATTCGCTCAGATCGGGTTGACCCGATGCGGGCGTGAGACTACCCGGCGCAGCGCGGGAACGGCTACCTCAGCGGAGGCGAACGTTTGCCTGCAAGAGCGGGTGTGATCGGGTTCAGCCGCGCGGCGTCGCCGAAGTCAGGCGCCCGAAGGCCACGTAGCGCTGCGCCGCGCTGTAGAGCGGGTGGCACGCTGTCAGCACGATCCGCTCGTAGCCGACGTTGTCGACGACCTCGACGTCGTAAGGGTCGACGATCTCCGTCTTCTCCACTTCGTAGGTGAAGTTGCCGTAGGGCATCTCGACCCGGATCTCGTCGCCCTTCTCGAGCTCGTTGATACGGCGGAACGGCGCCAGGTAGGTCGTTCGGTGGCCCGCGACGCCGATCGTCTTGCCCTCGCCCGGTAGCGCCGTGTCCGGGTAGTGGCCCGGGCCCTCGCGGAGCGTCGCGTCGTCGGTCCCCTGCAGCATCACGTCGTCCTGGTCCATCGCCGGGATCTCGATCCGGCCGATCGCCTCACCCGTCTCGATCTTCTTCGCGAACAGCCCTGCGAGGCGCTTGGAGTCGGCGGGGGAGAGCTCCGCTCCCTGCGCGCCGGAGCGGATCTGGTCGAGCAGCTCGACGACGTCGGCGTCGGCCGCGAACGCCTCGTTCAGCTCAGAAAGCTCTCCGTCGGCGCGTGACTGCTGGATCGATCCGTAGACGGTCGAGACGGGCTCCTTCCACAGCAGCGTCGCCGCGACGTCGGCCATCACCACGATGCCCGCCGTGATCAGTGCGATCGAGAGGATTCGAAGCGCGCGGCGCATCGGCACATGATGACGGCCCGGCGGCGCGCCTGCGAGACTCACGCGCCATCAGATGAGCTTCCAAGACCCAGCATTCCCGTCCGCAGGCGCGCCCCGGATCGCGACCTACCAAGCCGATCCCGAGCGGATCGGCCGCGTCCTCCTGCTCTACTCGGGCGGTCTCGACACCTCGGTGATGCTGCACTGGATCCAGGAGCGCTACGGCGCCGAGGTCGTGACGCTGACCGTCGAGCTCGGACAACCCGACGAGGACTGGGATGCGGTGGTCGGCAAGGCTCGCGACATGGGTGCGGTCGAGACGATCGTCGCCGACGCCCGCGAGGAGTTCGCCGAGGACTACGTGCTGCCGGCGATCCACGCCAACGCCCTGTATGGCGGCGGCTATCCGCTCTTCACCTCGCTGGCACGCCCGTTGATCGCGAAGCTCGCCGTCGAGCACGCGCAGCGCACCGGGTGCGACACGATCGCCCACGGCTGCACGGGCAAGGGCAACGATCAGGTTCGCCTCGAGGCGACCATCGCCACGCTCGACCCTTCCCTGGGAATCCTCGCGCCCGTTCGCGAGTGGAAGATGGGACGCGAGGAGGAGATCGCCTACGCGCGCGATCACAAGATCCCGATCAAGGGCGGGACCGAGAAGCCTCCGTATTCGATCGACGACAACCTCTGGGGCCGCTCCTCGGAGGGCGGCGCGATCGAGGATCTCGCCGAGCCGCCGCGAGGCGACGTCTTCCAGCTCGTGACCCGTCCCGAGGAGACGCCGGACGAACCGGAGCTGGTGCGGATCGAGTTCAAGTCCGGTCGGCCGATTGCCGTGGACGGCGAGCGCCTTCCGCTCGTCGAGCTGATCGACCGGGTCTCAGACCTCGGCCGGCGCCACGGCTGCGGCATCGTCGACCACCTCGAGGACCGGATCGTCGGGCTCAAGGTCCGCGACCTCTACGAGGTCCCGGGCGCGACGATCCTGCTCGCCGCGCACCAGGACCTCGAAAAGCTCGTCTCGACGATCCACCAGAACGAGTTCAAGCACATCCTCGACCGCAAGTGGGCCTACCTCGCCTACGCGGGGCTGTGGCTCGACCCGCTGCGGACCGACATCGACGGCTACATGCGGGCCGCCAACGAGCACGTCACGGGTGAGATCACGGTGCGGCTGTTCAAGGGAGTCGCGATGCCGGTCGCGCGGTCATCGCCGTACGCGCTCTATGACGAGTCACTCGCCGGCTTCGGCGAGTCGGGCGGCGAGTTCTCTCAGGACGCGAGCCCCGGGTTCATCGAGCTGTTCACTCTTCAGAGCCGGCTCGCCCACCGGATTCGTCACCGAGACGAGGGGTAGGGCGCCTGCCATGGACACGATCTACGCAGCAATCGGCCGCCTCGTCGTCAGACTCGCCTGGGCGCGCTTCGGGACCCAGATCAGGGTCGGGCTCGGAACCATCCTCGCGGCGATCCTCCTCGGCGGCTGGCTCGCCAGCCGCAGCGGCTCGGACGAGTAGACGCGCGTCGGGTAGCTAGCCCGCGCACTCCCAGGCGGCCGAGCCGGAGTCCTGCCAGATCTGTGCGGCGATCGCGGACTGCTCGGCGGGGGAGGCATCCTCGGGGTTGCCCGATCCGCCGTAGCCCTGCCAGGTCTCGGGCATGATCTGGTAGGCGCCGCCGGCGCCCGAGTCCGGGTTGACGGCGCCGAAGTTCCCACCCGACTCGCACATCACGATCGACTCGGGGATCGCCCAGTCGCCCATCCAATCGGCGACCTCCTGCTCGGCGGCCTCCGGCGTCGCCGCGGCCTCGGCGGCGGCCTGCTCGGCGGCGGCCTGCTCCGCGGCGGCCGCGCGGGCGGCGGCTGCCTCGCGAGCGGCCTGGACGTCGGACTCCCAGCCGGCTACCTGGTCGCGGAGCGACGTGAGCGAGGCCTGCTGAGAGGCCTGGGCGCTGGCGACCGCGGCGGCCTTCTCCTCGGCCGCGGCACGGACCGACGCGATCTGGTCGCGGGCGACCGCGAGCCGATCGGTGTAGTCGGAGACCTGCTGCTCGGCGTCCTCGACCGCGATCAGTTTCGCGTCGACCTCCTGCTTGAGCGACTCGACCCGCGCGGCGAGATCCTCGTCGGCCTGCTGGATTCGCTGCAGTAGGTCGACGCGGGTCGCCAGGTCGTCGAAGCCATCGGCCGACAGGAGCAGTCCGAGCGCGTCTGGGTCCGAGCCCTTGTAAATCTCGACGAGACGGTCGGCGAGCTCGCGGCGCGCCGCCGAGAGCCGCTGCTTGGCGCGGTCGAGGGCGTCCTGGGTCTCCACGACCTCGGCCTCGAGCTCGCGCTCGCGGGCCTCGCCCTCGGCGAGCATCGAGCTGAGCTCGGCCTCGCGCTGGGCCGCCGCGGCGGCCTCCGAGCGGGCCTGAGCGAGCGCGGCGGCGTTCTCCTCGATCTGGGCGCCGAGCTGGGATGCCTGCGACTGCGCGTCGGCGATCCGCGCGTTCAGCTCGTCGATCGTGGCGGCGGGGGCCGAAGCTGGGAAGAGCGCGATCGCTGCCCCGGTCGCGAGGACCCCGAGAGAGGCGCGAAGAAGGCGTGTCTGACTGCGTACGACTTGGGTCCGATCTCTCGGCACGGGTGCTCCAGGCTCGATTCTCGTAATTGGGCCTGCGGGGTTAGCTGTCGGGCTCGCCACTCGGTCGGTACGTATCGAGCGGCTACGCGATGCACGGACCGCGATTCGCCCCCGGGCGACCACTCGGCCGCCCATCGGTTCCCCCGCTCCGGACTTCGTTCAGTACGGATTCGGCGTGGCCCGATCCTAGCCCCGGCCCCCTCTACGGAAGCGGCTCGATTCCTTCGGTTTGCACGGGAACTTGCAGTTCCTGGCCGGCTTCGACCGAGCTTCGCGCGTGCTGGGTCATCCGATCCCAGTCGGCACCGCGAAGGCGGAGGGCCGCGATCGCGAGCACGACGATCACCCCCGCGCCGGCGACCAGGTAGCTGGCCCGTGGGTCGAGCAGGGCGGCGATCGCTCCGCCCGCCAGGAAGCCGATCCCCGGCGCCGCGCTGGCGAGCGCCTCGAGGAAAGCGATGACCCGTCCCTGGAACCGGCGCTCGGTCATCTCCTGGACCGCGGTCACGAGCGCCACCCACTGGACTCCGTTGCCGGTCCCGCCGAGCAGGGCGGCCGCGCAGGCGATGGCGAGCGTGGGGGAGATGCCGGTGGCGACGTAGGAGACGCCGATCGCGGCCGTGCTCAGGACGAGCAGGGTCGACAGGCGCACGAAGGCGAGTCCGGCGAACAGGAAGCTCCCGAGCACCATCCCCACGCCCCAGGCCGCGAGCAGCGCTCCGTAGCCGGCGTCACCGACCTCCAGGGTCTCCTTCGCGAACACGACCTCGATCGGGATGACGAGTGCGAAGAAGACGAAGGCGCCGGCCTGGGCGAAGAGCAGGCTGCGCAGCATGGGCTTCTCGCGCACGTAGTCGATCCCCCGGCGCAGTCGCGGAATCCAGTCGCCTTCGTCGGTCTCGGGCTGTGGGAGGCCGCGGGCGCTCAGCAGGATCAGCGCCACGAGCAGGAACGAAACGGCGTCGGCCGCGAGCGCCTCGGAGGTTCCGAACCCCGCCACCACGAGGCCGGCGAGGGCCGGGCCCGCCGCGGCGCCGACGGTGAACCCGAGATTCAGGATCGCGTTGCCCTCGCGCAGCATCTCCTTCGGCTGGAGCACCGCCGTCGAGGTGGCGCGGGTGAGCGTGCGGGCGGCGGAGGCGATGGCGCCGTCGATCAGCGCCACGAGGATGACCGCCCAAAGGGCGAAGTCCGTCGCCAGCAGCGCGAGCACGCCGAACCCGATCGCTTCGGCCAGGTAGAGCCCGACGAGGGTGCGGCGCGCGTTCAGCGGCTCGAGCCGGGCGACGAGCGGCGGCCCGAGGATCGCGGGGACGAACTGCATCGCGCAGAACAGGGCCGCGGATGCCAGCGGGCTCCCCGTGCGGTCGTAGACGAGGACGGCCAGCGCGATCTCGCCGAGCCAGTTCCCGAGCTCGTTGACGAAGTAGGCCGTCGCCAGATTCGGGAACCCGGGCAGGCGAAGTGGCTTGAGGGCGGCGCGCATGAAGCCCGCCGAGGCTAGTGGTCAAGCCAAATCCGGTTGGGGATTACAAGTTTGTGCGAAAAATTTTGCGCTTTGATGCAATTTCGTTTAACTTCTGCGAGGTCTTGGGTAGACAACACCCGTCACGTGAACATCTTGGGGAGGCTTCCATGGGTTACCGCAAGGGCTAGTTCTCAGGGAAACTGAGTTTCAACGGCAAAGGGCCACCGAATCGGTGGCCCTTTTCGTGCCCGAGGTCCGAAGGGCAGCTAGACGGCGGGTTCGCCGACCGCCGGAGCGGGGCTCTCGGACTGCATGTAGTCGTGGATGCGTTTGTCGAGGCCGAGCTCGGCCTCGAAGTCGGCATCGGCGCCGTGGCGGTAGGAGAGGTCCTTGTCGGCGAGCACCTCGATGAAGGCCTCGACCAGGCGGCCGTCGAGCTGGGTCCCGGACACCCGGCGGAGTTCCTCGATCGCCTCGTAGGAGCTGACGGGCTCGCGGTAGGAGTCGCGCGCCGTCATCACGTCGTAGACATCGGCGATCGAGATGATCCGGGAGATCTCCGGGATCGCGTCGCCACGCAGTCCGCGTGGGTAGCCGAGCCCGTCGACGCGCTCGTGGTGGGCGAGGATGATGTCGCCGATCGGCGCGTAGCCGTCGATGTGGGAGACGATCCGCGCGCCCTCGTAGGGGTGCTTGCGGATCTCCTGCCAGTCGGCCTCGCTCAGCCTGCGGTCGGTCCCCTTGAGGATCCGGTCGGGGAGCACGAACTTGCCGATGTCGTGGAGCAGCCCGGCGGTGTGCGCGAGCTCCTGCTGGGCCTCCGACAACCCCGCCTGTTTGGCGATCTCGCGCGCGTAACGTGCCACGGCCGCGGAGTGGCGCGCGGTCATCTTGTCGCGCAGGTCGAGCGTCCGCAGCAGCGCGGACAGGAGCGCGACCTGGAAGCCGGCGAGCTGGCGGGCTCGCAGCTCGAGCTCATCCCCGCGGTCCTGGGATTCGAGCAGGGCGCCGACCAGGTACTGGAAGACGACGATCAGAACCGCGAACAAGGCGACCGCGGCAAGGCCGATCTGCGCGTAGGCGAACGCGACGCCGACCGCGAGAAGCGCCGAGGCGAGCTCCGATGGGAGGAGCGGAACGAGACCGCGGGTGACCTTGGTCTTGAAGCTACTCCGCTCCTCGTAGCAGCTGTACCCGGCGATGAGCGCGAAGTCGATCGCGAGTGACACGCAGAAGAGCCCGAAGACGAGCAGGAGGAAGGCTGGCTCGTCCGGCGCGATGTTGCTGCCTTCGACGAGTGCATGGAAGCCGAACCCGGTGATCAGCGGGAACCAGGCGTAGGTGACGAGGTTGATCAGGGCGTGACCGGCCGCGTAGCGGTCCTTGAGCCAACCGGCGCCGATCGCGAGGACCCCGATCAGGGCACCGGGCGCCGGACCGAGGAACACGACGCCGGTGACGATGGCGAGGAAGCTCGCCGAGATGACGATCTTGTGGACCTTGACGCGGACCGCGACGAGGTCGCTGATGACCGCGAGCGCCAGCAGGACGCCGAACAGGCCGGGATCCCAATCCGACCAGCCGTCGAGCAGCACGGCGGCGGGCACCGCGAGCGCGAGGGCGAGCCCCTCGAGCGCAAGCACTCGTCGTGTCGGCCGGTCGGTCATCGAGTGGTGGGTCCCGTCGCGGAGAACGTCCGGGCTGCCTCAGCCTCCGACGGCTGCGCGGCCATACCGCGGCACCGCGAGCGGCGCCGGCTGGCGCATCGAGTCGATGAACGAATCGAGATCCCCGGAGGCGTAGCGGCGCTGGCCGCCCGGTGTCCGGTAGACGGGCACCAGGCCTTGGTCCGACCACTTGCGCAGCGAAGCGCTGCTGACGCCAAGGTAGGTCGCCGCCTCGCTGACATTCAGGAGTTTCGGCGCCAGATCATCCATGAGCTCGTAAGACCTCCCGAGAACGATTTCGCGCTGGTAGCGCGAAAATTCGACTTTCCAGAAGGTTCTTACGGCCGGGCGGCGTAACTACACAAGCCCGCTGGACGGCTGTCTGGCAGATGTACAAGTTCCAGGCCCGGAACCTGCAGATAGCTCGCAGGTTTACGCACCCTCGTGGATGCCGTGGGCGCTATCTGGCGGTTCTGCCGCCGCTCGGTCTGTCAGCGCCGCGCCATCGCGGCGACCAGCGCTTCGAGCGCCTCCGCCGGAGAGTCCGAGAGCGACTCGATGCCCTCGCTGCCCGCGACGAGCTGGGCGCCGCCGAAGCCGACGAGGCGCGGTGAGTCGGGGGAGCGCAGGACGTTTCGCAGATGACGGCCGATCACGTCGAGGCGCGCGTCCTCGCCGCACAGGACCACCACGCGCGGGTGAAGCGCCCGCAGCGCCGATGCGAAGCGCTGCTCGGCGAGCTTCGCCGACAGCAGCAGGACGCGGTAGCCGCCGCGACGCAGGAAGAGCTCGAGCGCCTGCGCGCGCAGCGCGCTGATCGTCAGCGGCTCGGACGCATCGAGCAGGACGACCGCCTCGTCGCGAACCGCCGGCGGGGCGAGGCGTCGCGCGGAGTGGATCCAGCCCGTGGCCCAGCGGCATCCGAACTCGAACTCGGCTTCTCGACGGGGCTGCTCCTCGGTGTTCTCGAGCGCCGGCAGGAGGAGCTCCTCGACACTGCGCTCGATCGAGCGGACCGCGAGGCTCTCCTCCATGGCCCGGTCGGCGGCCGCCTCGTCGAAGCGCTCGAAGGCTGCGCCGAGCTTGTTGGCGGTCGCCGGTGCCTGGCCGCGAACCCGCGCGACCTCGACCGCGGAGGCGATGCTGCCGGTCTCGGCGAGCGCGTCGCGGAGCGCCTCGATCTCGTCGACCGCGTACAGCCGGTGCTGCCCGGGCGTGCGGGAGGGCTGCGGGTATCCGAGTCGCCGCTCCCAGCTGCGAAGCGTGCTCGTGCTGACCCCGAGGAGCTCTGCCGCTGTATTGATTCGTACGTTGCTCAAGCTCACTCCCGCTCTCGTTGCCCGGATGGGCGTCGCTGCCGCGACATCGGCGCGGGGAAGGATTTACTCAAGTTCGGGCCCTGGATTGCAAGTTGGCCCGCAGAACTTGCAACCGGGCGGTCAGTCCTCGGTGGTCTGCGTCATCTGGGAGCGCACCATGACCTCGAGCCCCGCGGCCTTGGCGGCGTAGGTGGCCTCCTGGGCGGCGTCGATCAGCTCCTGAGGCGCGTCGCCGTCCTCGGGACAGGTCGCGATCCCGACCGAGACGCCGAGGCGCGGACCATCGCCGCCCTGCGAGCTGTCGATCAGCGTCGCGAGTCGCTGGCCGACCGTGCGCATCCCGGTCGGGGTCTGGTGCGGTGCGACGACGCAGAACTCGTCGCCGGAGATCCGGTAGGCCTGGTCGGCGGCCCGTACCTGGCGCACGAGCAGGCCGGCGATCGCGGTCAGCATCCGGTCGCCGGATTCGCGCCCGTAGGCCTCGTTGATGTGGCTTAGACCATCGATCTCGACCGTCGCGATCGCGAAGACGTGGTCGTAGCGGCGGTGCTCGGCGAGCAGGATCCGCAGGTGCTCATCGAGGTGGGCGGCGGTGCGCAGGCCGGTCAGCGGGTCGTTGCTCGCGCCGCTTCGCTCGTCGACGAGCGCCTTCGCGACGCTCGACTGGAGCTCGCCGAAGATCTCGGCGAGCCGGCTGACCGAGCGCGCGAACTCGCCGGGCTCGCGCTCCGGGATCTCGCGCCGCAGGTTCTCGATCAGAAGGATCTGGAGCGCCGCGAGATCGCGCGGGATCAGCTCGGCGGCCTCGGCTCCCTCGCGCAGGCGCGCGAGTTCGGCCTCGCGGCGCTGGCGGTCGCTTCGCTCCTCGGCGGTCGGCGTCGCGAGCGGGTTCATCGCCTCGGCGATGTCGGCGATGAGTGGCGATGCGTGCCGCGAGATCCACGACAGGGCGAGCCCTTCGACCTCGGGCAGGGGCGTGTTGCCGATCAGCTCGACGAGCCACGACTTGGCGAGTGCCTCACGGTCGCGCTCGGACCTCGCGAAATCAGGCTTCGAGGAGCGCACCGAAGTCAAGCTAACCGATGTTCAGGCAGAAGACAGCGCTTGACAGAGCGGAGTTCGAGTCGACCGGGCTCAGAACTTACGCAGACTTGCCAGAACTACACCGAACCGCGGCGGCCAGGTTCTCGAGGCACGGTTCAAGGGGGTTGAGCGCTCGGGCGCGCTCGAGCTCGGCCTCGGCCCGATCCCGGTCGGTCCGGGCGTCGAGAACCGCGAGATAGAAGAACCCGGCCCACTCGTCCGGCCGCAGCTCGACCGCGTCCTCGAAGCGCTCGCGGGCCAGCTCGGGCTCGCCGCCGCGACGGGCCAGCTCACCACCGAGGAGCAGCGGCACCTCGTCGAGCGGGTTGAGCTCGTTCGCGCGGTCGAGCGCGGCGAGTGCCGCCGCCGGGTCCTCCTCGCGAAGCGCCGCGGCGCGATCGACCTGGCGCTCGCTGAGAAACGGAGGCAGAGCGGCGAGCGCGACCGCGGCCAGGGCGACGAGGACGGCCGCTCGCGTGGCCTTCGAGGGCAGGCCGAGGCCGCCTGCTCTGACACGGGTCCCGGCCGCCGCCCCGAGCGTGGCGAGCACGGGCGCGGTGAGTCCGGGATAGCTCCAGAACCAGTCGACCGATGCATGGACGACCCAGTAGAAGCCGATCGCCAGGGCGATCGCGCTGACGTGGGCGGCGTCCCAGCCCTCGACGCGGGTCCTCCAGACGCTCCAGGCGGCGGCGATCAGCGCGAGCGCGATCAGCGCCAGGCCGACGAGTCCGAGCTCGCTGCCGATCTCGAGCTCGAAGCTGTGCGCGTCGCGCGCGTCGGTCAGGCGCCGGCGGTCGAGGGTGTAGGCGTACTGGAAGCCCCCGCCGCCCGCCCCGGCGAACGGGCTGGATTCCATCTCGTCGATCGCGACGCGCCAGAAGTCGAGCCGTCCGGTTCCGACCTCGAAACCGAACCGCGTCGAGCGGTTCTCGAACGAGGTCGTCTCGAGGCTGCGCAGCTCGTCGAGGCGCTCGTCGACCCAGCGGCCCGGGTCGCCGATCGAGACGAGGAAGCCGACCGCGCCGAGGACGATCGTCGCCGCGACCGTCGCGAGGACCGCGCGGTTGCCGCGCGGCGTCTCCGCTCCGATCCCCGGCAGGCGCGGCCCGACGGCGATCGCCGCCGCGCTCAACGCGAGCGACACCACCCCGGCGAGCAGGGCCGCTCGCGCTGCGGCCGCCATCTCGGGCCCGGCCTCGGTGACCGGGGCCGAGCCCGAGGCCTCGAACAGCGCCTCCATCGAGGGGACGACGAGGAACGCCGGGACGATCAGGATCACGAACCAGCCGACCAGCCGCAGCTTGAGTGGCGCGATGATGATCAGGAAGACCAGCATCAGCACGAAGGCCGGCGCACTCGCTCGGCTCTGGCAGAGGATCGCGAGCGCCGCGCACAGCGTTGCGACCACCGCCGCGGGCAGCCGCAGGGCGAAGCCGCCCCGGCGCCCGGCGGCGAGACCGGCCGCGGCGATGAAGCAGACGATGTAGAGGGCTGCGGTCGCGTTGCGGTAGCCGAGCGGTGCCTGCAACGTGTTGTCGCTGTTGTTCAGCATCACCGCCGGGTCATCGCCGAGCAACATCCGCGCGATCGTCACCGCCGCGACGATCAGGCCGGTGAGCGCGAGCGGGACGAGCGCGAGCTCGCGTCGCCCGCCCGACCCGCTCGCCACGATCGCGCCGAACGCGAACGCCAGTCCGTAGGCCGCGATCTTGAGCCCGTCGGCCAGCGCGGTGTCGGGCGACGGGCTCCAGACGGCCGACAGCGCCGACCACGCGGCGAGCCCGAAGAGCGCGGCGGCCGCGAGCGAGCCCGGTCCGTCGATCCGCCGCCTGACGCCCGCGGGCAGCAGCTCGGCGATGACGAGGACAGCGAGGACCGCCGCGAGGATGATCAGGCCGGGCAGCGAGACCGTGGCGAAGTAGGCCCCGCTCGCCAGCGCCCACCAGGCGAAGAAGGCCGATAGGACCGCCGTCGCGGCGAGTCCTACGACGCGCGAGCGTCGCGCCTCGAGACGTTCACGCGCCGCATCGGAAGCGAGGGCGGGCGCAGTCTCGGAGGACGTCATGGCGGCTGCACCGTAGCTGCGACGGGGGCGGTCGGGAGCGCCGGACGCTCTTTCCGCAGATCGCGGCTTCTTGGCCGTTTGACATCTGACTCGCTTGCCAAGATGGCCGCGTGGCCGTCCACCTCCACGTGCACAGCGAGTACTCGCTTCTCGACGGTGCCTGCAAGATCGGCCCGATGGCCCAGCGGGCCGCCGAACTCGGGATGCCGGCGCTCGGCCTGACCGACCACGGGGTGATGAACGGAGCCGTCGAGCACTACAAGGCCTGCAAGTCCGCGGGCATCAAGCCGGTCCTCGGGCTCGAGGCCTACCTCGTCGACGATCGCCACGCGATCAAGGTTCCGGGCGCGCCGCGCTTCGAGCGCAACCACCTGACGCTGCTCGCCGAGAACGATGCGGGCTACCGCAACCTCGTGAAGCTGACCTCGACCGGCTTCCTCGAGGGGTTCGCCCGCGGCAAGCCGAGCGTCGACATGGAGCTGCTCTCCGAGCACTCGGAGGGCGTGATCGCGCTCACCGGCTGCCTGCAGTCGCGCTTCTGTCAGCGGCTGATCGACGATCGCCCCGACGACGCCCGCGCCCACCTGGACGAGATGGCGCAGGTGTTCGGCGCCGACAACCTCTATTTCGAGGTCCAGGAGAACGGGATCGACGTCCAGGACAAGGCCAACCAGGGCATCGCGCGGTTCGCGCGCGAGCTCGGCCGCCCGCTGGTCGCCACCGCCGACGTCCACTACCTGCGTCGCGAGGACTACCGCCATCACGCGGCGCTGCTCTGCGTCCAGACCAAGTCGACGCTCGCCGAGCCGAAGCTCAGCTTCGACACGAACGAGTTCTATTTGAAGTCCAGCGACGAGATGAAGGAGTCGTTCGCGGCCTGGGACGGGGCGGTCGAGACCACCTACGAGATCGCCGAGCGCTGCAACGTCGAGATCGAGCTCGGCAAGCTCCTGTTGCCGCGCTTCCCGACCCCCGACGGCGAGGAGCCCGGCGCGATGCTGCGCCGCCTCGCCGAGGAGGGGCTGCGTCGCCGCTACGGCGACCCGGTGCCGGCCGAAGCCACCGAGCGGCTCGAGTTCGAGCTCTCGGTCATCGCCGACATGGGCTTCGAGTCCTACTTCCTGATCGTCTGGGACTTCGTCAACTTCGCGAAGGAGAACGGGGTCGCCGTCGGGCCCGGCCGTGGATCGGCCGCCGGGTCGATCGTCGCCTACGCGCTGTCGATCACCGATCTCGATCCGATCGCCAACGATCTGCTCTTCGAGCGCTTCCTCAACCCGGCGCGCAAGTCGATGCCCGACATCGACATCGACTTCTCGGTTCGCGGCCGCGAGCGCGTGATCCGCTACGTCCAGGAAAAGTACGGCCGCGAGTCGGTCGCCCAGATCATCACCTTCGGCCGGATGGCGCCGCGCGCGGCGACCCGGGACGCCGCGCGCGTACTCGGCTTCACGGTCGCCAAGGGCGACGAGCTCGCGAAGAAGATTCCCGAGCCGATCATGGGCCGCAACCCGAGCTTCGACGACTGCATGAAGAAGGGTCAGGAGCTGCGAACGGCCTACGACGCGGACTCAGACGCCCGCGAGATCGTCGACGTCGCGCGCGGGCTCGAGGGCATCGTTCGCAACAACTCGATCCACGCCGCCGCGGTCGTCATCGCCGACCGGCCGCTGCAGGAGATCGCTCCGTTGCAGCTCGCCGAGGACCGCAGCGCCCCCGCCGAGGCGCCGAACGGAAACGGCAAGCGCGAGCGCGCGTACAAGATCGTGACCCAGTTCTCGATGGGGCCCGTCGAGGAGATGGGCCTGCTGAAGATGGACTTCCTCGGGCTGCGAAACCTCGACGTGATCGAGGACGCCAAGGAGATCATCAAGCGCTCACACGGGATCGAGATCGACATCGAGCAGATCCCGCTCGACGACGCGAAGACGTTCGAGATGCTCGCCCGCGGTGACTCGGTCGGCGTCTTCCAGCTCGAGTCCGAGGGCATGCGCGAGGCGATGAAGAAGGTCCGCCCGACGGAGTTCGACGACATCGTCGCGCTCGTCGCGCTCTACCGGCCCGGGGCGATGGCCTATATCGACGATTACGCCAAGGGCAAGGCGCGCCCGCACGAAGTCAAGTACGACGACGAGCGCTTGAAGCCGATCACCGAGCCGACCTACGGCTGCTGTCTCTACCAGGAGCAGCTGATGGAGATCTCGAAGCGACTGGCCGGCTTCTCGCCCGCCGAAGCGGACGACCTCCGCAAGGCGATCGGCAAGAAGAAGCGCGACATGATGGCCAGGCTCGAGCCGCAGTTCTACGCGGGCCTCGATGCTTCCGGGACGAGCAAGCCCGTCGCGACCAAGCTCTGGAAGCTGATGACGGCGGCGGCCGACTATTCGTTCAACAAGTCGCACGCCGCCTGCTACGCGCTGATCTCCTATCGCACCGCCTACCTCAAGGCCAACTACCCGGCCGAGTACATGGCCGCGGTGATCTCTTCGGTGATGAACACGAAGGACAAGGTCCCGTTCTTCGTCTCGCGCTGCGAGGAGATGGGGATCGACGTCCTGCCGCCCGACGTCAACGCCTCGAGCCACGGCTTCATCGCTTCCGGCTCCTCGATCCGCTTCGGGCTCGACGCGGTCAAGAACGTCGGCCACTCGGCCGTCGAGGCGATCCTCCGCGCTCGCGAGGAGGACGGTGAGTTCCGCTCGCTCTACGACTTCTGCGAGCGCGTCGACTGCCGCGCCGTCAACAGGCGCGCGATCGAGTGCCTGGTCCGCTGCGGGGCCCTCGACTCGACCGGTGACAGTCGCCGCGGGATGCTCGAGATCCTGCCGCAGGCCCAGTCGGCGGGCGTCAAGTCCCAAGAGGACGCGCAGCGCGGTCAGGGTTCGATCTTCGACCTGGGCGGTGGCTCGGACGATTCGGGCCCGGTCTCCACGGGTCGCCCGCAGCACCCACCGGTCCCGGGTCTCGAGTTCGAACCGCGAGAGTTGCTCGCGATGGAGAAGGAGACGCTCGGCACCTACGTCTCGGCGCATCCGCTCGACGACTACAAGGACCTGCTTCGCGAGCGCGTCGACTGCACGCTCGCCGCGCTCGACGGGATGCCGGATCGCTCGTTCCTCACCGTCGGGGGGCTCATGGGCGAGGTCAAGAAGATCCGTACCCGCAGCGGCACCGACATGATGTTCGCGACGCTCGACGACACCGGTGGCAGCGTCGAGATGCTCGTCTTCAACCAGGTGCTCGAAAAGCACGCCGACGCGCTCCAGCCCGACCGCGTCGTCCTGGTCCGCGGCAGGCTCGACCATCGCGAGGGCGGTCGCACCTCGTTCGTCGTCCAGGAGGCCGAGATATTCGACCCGCCCGAGGACGAGCTCGAGAGTGCGCGCAAGCGCGCCAACGGCCGCAAGACGCCGGAGTCGATCACGCTGCGGATCGACGCCTCGCGCTTCGGGGTCGAGGTCCTCGACGAGCTCAAGGTCGCCTTCGAGACGTTCCCGGGCAAGACCCAGGTGATGCTCGAGATGGAGACGGGGGAGGGGCTGCGGCGCCTGCGCTTCGGCAAGGACCACGGCGTCGACGCCTCGCCGGCGCTCCGCGACGAGATCGACCACATCCTCGGCCCGACCGCGCTGGCCGCCTAGGCCGTAGCTCGCGAGGGCTCCAACACCTAGAATTCGCAGCCGATGGCGCCTCTGAAGGCCAATCGCGAGCTACGTCACGGCGAGTGCCGGCGCTGCCGCACCTTCTGCGACAAGCTGATCGAGCCGCGCGGTTGCGTCGAGATGGGCTGCCGCTATCTCTACTCCTACGACGACCCGCTCTCGGGTCGCCAGGTCATGGGGTGCATGCGCAAGGTCTTCCGTGCCGAGATCGACGTCGCGGCCTTCGACCTCGCCGAGGCGACCGGTGGCTACGGCGGGATCAAGCTGACGGGCGAGCCGATGCCGCACTGTCAGTTCGCGGTCGAGCCGGCCTTCGAGGGCGACGGGCCGGCGTTCGACTGCGTCAACCCGCGCTTCTTCGACTGCACCGACGCCGGTCCCGAGGGCATCCGCGCCTTCGACATCCGCCAGCTGATCTCGGACTAGCGAGCCGATCGGGCCCGCACGACGGCCAGCATCGCGTAGCCGATCGCGAGCAGGCCGACGAGGAAGCCGGCGATCAGTCCGGCGAAGCCCGGGTCCTGCGGATCGAGGAACGGGTAGAGGTCCAGGCCCTGGGTCAGGTAGTACGCGAGGTAGGCGAGTGGCGCGACGAGCCAGGAGATCGGCCACCACCACGACGTCTGCGTCGCGTGGGCCAGCAGCAGGAAGTCGGCGATGACCAGGATCGGCGTCACGACGTGCTCGAGTAGCGAGTAGAGCGGGCCGTAGTCGGGGCTCAAGAGAAAGGCGTAGGTGACCGCGACGAGCGCCAGGATGCTGGCCATTGCCCCGCGGGCCCACGGCAGGTCGGTGACCGGTCGCACCACCGCGAGGGCTGCCAGCAGCGCGTAGAGCAGCCCTGCCGCCAGGCTCGCCTGCTGGCTCAGTGCGCCGAGGCCCCCGTCGAACTCGAGCACGGCGAGGGTCACCCCGAGGAGGCCGGAGGCGGCGACGAGCAGCCGCCAGACGATCAACGAGCCGGCGCCGAGGCGCCCCTCGTGCCCGCGCTCAGGCGGTGCGGAACCGATAACCGATCCCGCGCACGGTCTCGAGTCGCTTCGAGCCCAGCTTTCGGCGCAGGTAGCCCACGTAGACATCGACCACGTTCGAGCCCGGGTCGTAGTCGTAACCCCAGACGTGGGACAGCAACTGCTCGCGGCTCAGGACCTGGTTGGGGTGCTCGAGGAACGTGCGAAGCAGTTCGAACTCGCGAACGCTCAGCTCGATCGTGTCGCCCGCGACGTCGGCCCAACGCGTGCGCAGGTCCAGGGCGACGTCGCCGACGCTGATCCGATCCCCGTTCGAGCCACCGGACTCGTTTCGGAGCCTCGCCTTGACCCGCGCGAGGAGCTCCTCGAGGTGGAACGGCTTCGCGAGGTAGTCGTCCGCGCCCTGCTCGAGCCCCGCGACGCGGTCCGACGGGTCACCCCGCGCGGTCAGGATGATCACCGGGATCTGCTCGCCCCGGGCTCGCAGGCCCCGGAGCACCTCCATCCCGTCCCGTCCGGGGAGCCCGAGGTCGAGGATCAGGAGGTCGAAGTCCTCGCCGTTGGCCATCGACTCGGCGAGGTGACCGTTGCCGACGATCGCGGTGGTGTAGCCGCTGGCGCGAAGCCCCTTGTCGACGAAGCTGGCGAGCCTGGTCTCATCCTCGGCGATCAGGATCCGGCTCAAGCGCGGGCCTCCTGGCCGACGGGCGTCGGGCGCTCGGCGCCGACGGCCGGAATCTCGATCGTGAACGTCGAGCCGCTTCCGGGTGTCGACTCGAGCCTGATCGCGCCGCCGTGGCCCTCGGCGACAGCCTTGACGATCGCGAGCCCGACCCCGGCGCCGTCGGATGTCGCGTCGGTCCAGTTGCCGTCGGCGCGAACGTGGCGGTCGAAGATCCGGTCGTGGATGTCGAGCGAGATCCCCGGGCCCTGGTCTCGGACCCAGATCCTCGCGTGACCCGCGATCAGCGAGCTCCCGATCGCGATCTCCTGCTCGGGGTTGGTGTGCCGGACGGCGTTCTCGGCGAGGTTCATCACCGCTTGCGTCAATCGCTGGGCGTCCATCCGAACGATGCCGATTCCGGTCCCGTCGAGACGCCAGTTCCGCGGTCCGAGACTGCGCACCTTCGCGTAGAGATCGTGGGTGAACAGGTCGAGATCGACCGGCTCGGGGAGGAGGAAGTCGGGCCGCGAGGCCTTGGCAAGCAGCAGCAGGTCGTCGACCAGCCGGTTCATGCGGTCGAGCTCGTCCTGGACGACCGCGATGGCCTCCTCACGCTCGGCGGGGTCGTCGCCGAGCGTCTCGAGGTAGCCGCGGATCACGGTGATCGGCGTTCGCAGCTCGTGGCTGACGTCGGTCAGGAACTCCTTCTGGTTGGCGAAGCCGGTCTCGAGCCGGTCGAGCATGCTGTTGAAGGTCCTCCCGAGCACCGCGATCTCGTCATGGCCACGTACCGGTATCCGTCGCGAGAGGTCCGTCTCGGTGACCGTCCGCGCCGCGCGCGCCAGAGCCTTGAGCGGAGCGACGGTCCTGCCGGCGGCGAGCCAGATGAACAGCGAGGCCAAAAGCATCACGACTAGCGACACGCCCGCGGCTATCCGCACCGCCTCGCCCACCTGGGCACGCTGGGCGTCGAGCTCGCCGATCGCAATCACCGTTCCGCGGTCATCACCGATCGCGGCGGGGACGGCGACGTAGCGGACGGTCTCACCCGCGAGGCGCAGCTCACCGCTCGACGTCGCGGAAACGGGTCCGATCACGCTCTCCGCGGCCGCCGCGATCCCGGGCGTCGCCAGCGGGCCGGCGCTCACGTAGTCCTCGCGCTCGCCCTCGATCATCCCGACGATGGTCCCGTCGGCGAGCGGGGGGACCTCGGTGAAGAAGCGATCGAACAGGGCCTCGAGGGTCTGCGGTGGATTGGCGCTGGCGCCCGAGATGTCTCCGAGGGTGTCGACCTGGACGGTGAGCTGCTCGTCGACCTGGTCGCCGATCCGCGAGAGCAGCACGGCGCGCAGTACGAACAGCGACGCGGCCGTCGAGACGACGAGCAGCAGCATGAACGAAACGAGCGCGCGGGTCCGGACCCCGCTGACGAACATCCGGCGCGAGGGCGGCGGGTCGTCGGCGCCGTGATCGGGAGCCTCTTCGTCGCGGCCGCTCATCCGTCCCAACCTACCCCGCCGCGGGACGCGCGGGCCCGGTCCACCAGTCGCCTGCTATGGCGCCGACGGAGCCGAATCGAGCCCGATCCGCTCCTCGAGGCGGGTGATGCTGTTGCCGTACTGATCGTCGCCCGGGCCGTATCCGCCGTCTCCGCCCACGCCGGGAGGCGACTGCCCACCGGGCCCCGGCGGGCCCCCTGGGTCCGTGGGCCCGTCCGGCGCGCCGGGACCACCGGGCTCGCCGGGACCGCCGGGGAACCCGGGCACGCCCGGCGCGTTCTGACCGGAGCCGCCGGCACCGGCGCCGAGGGATGAGGGGCCTCCCGGGGGCGTACCGAGCGCCCCGCCGCCGCCGCCGCCGCCGGTGCTCTGGCGGTTGTTGCGTGCGGCGCCGTCACGCCCATCCTCTCGCGGTCGGTCGGGCAGCTGCGCCTGGGTCTCTCCCGGCGCGTCGACGACCCTCGGCGGGCCGCCCTCGTCGGGCCTGAGCAACGTGAAGTAGATGAGCGCGACCAGGCCGATCACGACCACGGCTTGCGCGGCGATCAGCTTCCGGGGCACGGAACCGACCCCGCCGCTGGAGGGCATCGACGACATCGTGAAAAAGCTTTGCCGCAAATGATGAGATCGGGATGAGAAATCGCCGCCGCGAGGCTCCGAGACATTCCGCCGTAACGTCTGTCAACATGCCCGTCCGGTCGGGTGCGAAAGCATTCGGTCGGACGAGCCGGTCTCATTCGGGTGGCCAAGGGCCGGAGACTTGCAGGTCCGGGTGATCCGGTGACGAAGCCAAGCCGAAGAACGGAAGAAGAGGTGCTCCTGCGGCCGAAATACCGCTTAAGAGCATTTCTCATCTTCGGCTCACGGTCGTCTTAGCCGGCGCACCTAGGGTGAACGCCATACAACGGAGCCAGCAGCTCAGGAAAGAGATAGAGAATGACCAGGAATTTCAAGAACCGCATCGCAGTCGGCGCCATCCTCACGGCCCTGCTCGCGCTGTTCGCAGTCCCGGCCGTCGCCTCCGCTCAGGCGATCAACCCGACTGAGGACCAGTACGACAACATCATCAACCTGCAGGGTGGTGGCAGCACCGACCCGAACGACACTCCGCCGCCGAGCGGTCAGACCGGGGTCGGCAGCGAAACCGGCAGTGGTAGTGGCAGTGGCCTGAGCGCGGACGTCGGCCCGCTTCCGTTCACCGGCTTCGACGTCATCGCGATGATCGCGGTCGCGCTCGCCGTCACCGGACTCGGACTCGGACTCCGCTACGCCATCTCGCGCCAGCCGAGCAGCGGCCTGGGCTCCTAGCGGACCCGACAACTGACCGGGTGCCAGGAAGGCATCCGGAAGACGGTCCTGCTGGCTCCGTCGACTGTGAAGCGCCGCCCTACCGGGCGGCGCTTCCGCGTTCGCGTAGGCGCCTCGCCTCGGCGACCTGGGCGGCTCCGCCCGCTCCAGCGTCGAGGCCCGGCGTCTCGAGCAGGGCGGGCAGGTCCTCGAAGCGCGGCTCGGACAGGAACGCCGCGATCCCGTCGGGACCGATCTCGCCCTCGGCCACGTCCGCGTGCTTGTCGCGCTGGCCGCCGAGCGGTATCGCCGAATCGTTGACGTGGAGGCAGCCGAGCCGGTCGAGCCCGACCTCGGAGTCGAGCTCGGCGACGACGGCGTCCATCGCCTCGAAGCTGCGAATCTCGTAACCGGACGCGAACAGGTGGCAGCAGTCGACGCAGATCCCCAGGCGCTCGCCGCCGCCGGCGAGCTCGATCAGCTCGGCGAGCTCGGCGAAGTTGCGGCCCAGAGGGCCGTTCGTCCCCGCCGTGTTCTCGAGCAGTAGGCGGCAGCTCTCCGTCTCGGCGAGCGCCTCCGAGATCGCTTCGGCTGCGCGCTTCATCGACGCATCGTGCGGCTCGCCCTTGCGCGATCCGGCGTGGAGCACCACTCCGTCGGCGCCGATTCCGTCGCCGACCCGAAGCGCGTTCGTCAGCGCCGCGATCGATTTGCCGCGAACCTCCGGCTCCTTCGACGCGCAGTTGATGAGATAGACGGCATGGATCACCGTCGCCTCGAGCCGGGATGCCTCGAAAGCCTCGCGGTAGGCCGCGAAGTCGTCGTCGGAGTAGTTCGTCGGTCGCCAGGCCCGGGGCGACTGGTTGAAGATCTGGATCGCGTCGGAGTTCGTATCGACGCCGCGCGCGACGGCCTTTTCGAGCCCCCCGGCCGTGGATACATGAGCGCCGATGAGCACTGAGGTCGAGTCTCCCGTGGTCCGTTTCGCGCCGTCTCCGACCGGCGCCCTTCACATCGGGGGAGCCAGAACGGCACTTTATAACTGGCTTGTCGCCCGCAGTCGGGGCGGGCGGATGATCCTGCGGATCGAGGACACGGACCTCGAGCGCTCGACCACGGCCAACGTCGACCAGATCATCGACGCGCTCAGGTGGCTCGAGCTCGACTGGGACGAGGGGCCGGTCAGCCAGGCGTCGCGCCGCGAGCGCCATGACGAGCGAATCGCCGAACTGCTGGACTCGGGCCGCGCCTACCACGACCGGGCGATGGGCGACGACGTCAAGGCGTGGCGGGAGCGAAACCCCGGCCGCGGTTACCGCGGTGAGCCGGACCCCGATGGCGTCGGGGCCGTTCGCCTGCGGGTACCCGACGAGGGCGAGACGGTCGTCGAGGATCTACTGCGGGGCCCGGTTCGGTTCGAGAACCGGCTCGCCGACGATCTGGTCATCGCTCGCGGCGACGGAACGCCGCTCTACAACTTCGCGGTCGCGGTCGACGATGTCGAGATGGGGGTCACCGAGGTGATCCGCGGCGACGACCACCTGTCGAACACGCCGAAACAGCAGCAGGTGATTGAAGCGCTCGGCGCGACCGCACCGACATACGCCCACCTGCCGCTGCTCCACGGACCCGACGGCAAGAAGCTCTCGAAGCGCCACGGAGCCGCGTCCGTTCAGGAGCTGAGGGCCGCCGGCTACCTGCCGGCGGCGATCCGCAACTACCTCGCGCTTCTCGGCTGGGGAACCGACGACGACACGACTCTGATGTCGACCGAGGAGCTCCTGTCGCGCTTCCGGATCGAGGACGTCGGGCGCTCCTCGGCGGTCTTCGATGAGCGCAAGCTGCGGTGGATGAACGGTCGCTTCCTGCGCGAAATGCCACTCGAGGACTACACCGACGCGGTTGCCGAATACCTCGAACGCGAGGCCGGCGGTGCGCCCGCCGATCGTGCCCGCCTCGCCGAGGCCTTGGAGCCGGCCCAGGAGAAGGCGCAGACGCTCGCCGAGGTGTGGCCGCTCGTCAGGTTCGTCTTCGAGCCGCCGGTGTCCGACGAGCGCGCCTGGGCGAAGGTGATGGGCAAGGACGGAGCTCCCGAGCGCCTAGCCGCGGCCGACGCCGCCCTCCGGGCTCTCCCGTCGTGGGACCTGACCGCGATCGAGGCCGGGCTCGAGTCGCTCCTCGCCGAGCACGACTGGAAGCCGGGAAGCGTCTACCAGCCGATCAGGGTCGCGATCACCGGATCGACCGTCTCGCCCGGAATATTCGAGTCGCTCGCCGTGCTCGGTCGCGAGCCCTCGCTCGAGCGGATCGCCGCGGCACTGTCGCGTTTCTGACCTCTGCGCCCGGCGGTCCGGACCGCTCGAAGGAACCCCGCGCTAAGGCCCAAGCCGTCGCTGCCGATGTAAGGGCCGGGGGGCAGGCGCACACCGACGCGCCCGCCGCTCGATACCGAGATGGCAGTTCAGACAAAGCCGAAGAGCGATCCGGGGCCCCAGCGCGGGGGTGCGGCGGGCCACAGGCTCGCGAGCGCCTTCGTCGCGGTGTCGGCGATGCCGGCGCTGCGCGAGGCGCGGCGTCGCCTGCTGCGCGCGATCGAGCGCGGGGAGGACGGGGCCGACGAGCTCACCGCCGCGATCGAATCGGACGCGGCGATCGCAGTGGCGGTCATGCGGGCTGCCAACAACGGCCCGGGTCCGTCGGGACGCTGCGGAGGCGTGCGCGAGGCCGTCGAGAGCCTGCCGCCGGACAAGCTCGTCCAGGTCGCCGGCCGAATCACCACCTTCGATCCGCTCGAGCGCTCGGGCTCAGAGCGCCTCGAGCGCTTCCGCCGCCACGCCGTCGCCACCAAGCAGGCGGCCGAGAAGATCGGCGAGATCCTGCGGCTGCCCGACGCCGATGAGCTCGCCGTAGCGGCGCTGCTCCACGACGTCGGGCGCCTCGTCCTCGTCGAGATGTACAGCGAGGAGCGGATCGCCGGGTTCGACCGCCTCACGCCCGAGGAGCGGGTCCGTGCCGAGCGCCGCGAGCTCGGGATCGACCACGGCCTCGTCGGCGGAGTGCTGCTGCGCCGGTGGGGGCTTCGCCAGTCGGTCGCCTCGACCGTCGAGCGCCATCATGCTCCCGACGCGACCGGCCACGCCGCCGCCGTCCGGCTCGCCGACCTGATCGCCCACCAGGCCGCCGGCGATCCCGTCGGCTCCGAGGAGCTCGCGCGTGCGGGCGCGTCGCTAGGGATCGATCAGGGACGACTTCGCGAGCTGCTGTTCGACTTTCCCTACGCCACCCAGGCCAAGCGCCGCTCCGCGGCTCCCTGTCCGCTCTCGGCCCGCGAGCTCGACGCCCTCCGGGGCCTCGCCGAGGGCAAGGTCTACAAGCAGATCGCCAGCGAGCTCGACCTGTCGGTCTCGACCGTCCGCACCCACCTGCACAACGTCTACCGCAAGATCGGGGCGGTCGATCGGGCTCAGGCGGTCCTGATCGCACGCGACAAGGACTGGATCTAGGCGCGCGTTCGTCCGCGAGGGCGGGGCCTGCAAAGCGGCGCCTGAGCGGGTCATCGGTCGGTCGTGTGCGGAGCACACTTCCCTCCCTGCTTCCCCGCCCATGCTTGCTTTTCGGCCCCGTTCGGTTGAAGGGGTGTCAGGGGCGATTGTGGACCGGATCGGTTGGGTTGCGATAGAACCGGGCTTGTGATCTCGGTTACCTCGAAGTCGCGGTATGCGGTGGTCGCGCTGGCCGAGCTGGCGCGGTCGGGGGCGGGGCCGGTGCCCCTGGCGCAGATCGCCGAGCGACGCGAGATCCCCGTGCAGTTCCTCGAGCAGTTGTTCTCGATCCTGCGCCGCGGCGGTCTGCTGACGAGCCAGCGTGGGGTGAAGGGCGGTTACTCGTTGGCCCGCCCGGCCGATGAGATCACGGTCCTCGACGTCGTCCAGGCGCTCGACGGCAGGGTCGGCGAGGAGGCGCGCGAGGCCGGGGGGATCTGGGCCGAGGGTGTCGGCGCGCTGCGCGAGGTCTTCGCGAAGACGACGATCGCCGACGTCGCCCAGCGCGAGGCCGCCGAGGCCGGCGCAGGCATGTACTTCATCTGACCGGCGTCGAACCGCCCGCCGGCCCCAGCCGCGTCAGGACGAGCTCGACCGACGGCCGCAGGGAGCTGCCGCTCGGAACCGTCGAGGTGAGGCCCTCCGGGTTCGCCACGCTCACGGTGTCGCCCCGGGCGAGCTCGAGCAGGGTGTGGATCTGTGCGCGCTGTCCAGCGCCCGTGCTTCGCGTCTGCACGTTCTGACCATTCACCCGGATGGCCAGCTCGCCGCCGGTGATCGACAGGTCGAGGTGGGTCTCGTAGGTCCCTGCGACCTCCACCGTGAGCTCGCCGTCGTCACCGATGTCGAACCCCTTGACCGGACCGAGGTCGTCCCAGACGACCTTCTCATCCGGCGAGAGCTCCTGCGAGCCGAACCGGCGAACATCGATCATCGGCTGAGCACCGAGCTTCGCCGGGGTGACGGCACGCGGTCCGAGGTCACCCGCCTTCACCTGGCCCGGGGCGATATTCCGCGACTTGACGCTGTTTCGCCCCAGCTCCACCGCGGCGTAGGCGCCGCCGGCGAGCGCGAGGAAGAGCGCGCTCCAGGCGACAGCCCTGGTCACCACCGATCCACGATCCGACCCACCCATGCGGAACCTCCCAGCTCGTCGGATCGACCCTAGGTCCGAGCCGACCGGCGGTCAACCGCCGCGCGGGACGCCGTCGCGGCGGCGCTAGGTTGGGATCGATGGCGTCCCCTGGTCGACCGATCCTGCACGAGGCGGCGGGCGCGATCGGCGACACGCCCCTGCTCGAGCTCCCGCGGCTGACGGCTGAGCTCGGCGGTCAGGTCCTCGCCAAGCTCGAGTACCTGAATCCGGGTGGCTCGGTCAAGGACCGGATCGGCCTGGCGATGATCGAGGCCGCCGAGCGCGAGGGCCGAATCCGTCCCGGCTCGTCGACCGTGGTCGAGCCGACCTCCGGCAACACCGGGATCGCGCTGGCGCTCGTCTGTGCCGCCCGCGGTTACCGCCTCGTACTCACGCTGCCCGAGGGCATGAGTCGTGAGCGCACGAAGCTGCTCCGTGCCTACGGCGCCGAGGTCCACGAGACACCGTCGCTCGGTGGGATGGGCGAGGCGATCGACCTCGCGCGCGAGATCGTCGCTGCCGAGGACGCGTTCATGCCGCAGCAGTTCTCGAACCCCGCGAACCCAGAGGTCCACCGCCGGACGACTGCCGCCGAGATTCTCCGCGACACCGGAGGCGAGGTCGATGCCCTGGTGTGCGGCGTCGGCACCGGCGGGACGATCACGGGTGTCGGGCAGGTGCTGAAGGAGCGCAGGCCGCAGACCCACGTCGTCGCGGTCGAGCCCGCCACCTCGCCGGTGCTCTCGGGCGGCAAGCCGGGCCCACACCGCATCCAGGGAATCGGGGCGGGTTTCGTGCCCGAGGTCCTCGACCGCTCGGTCATCGATGAGGTCATCGGCGTGAATGACGAGGAGGCGCTCGATTGCGCCCGTCGCGCCGGTCACGAGGAGGGACTGCTGATCGGGATCTCGGCCGGAGCCGCCCTGCATGCGTCACTGGAGCTGGCCGCACGGCCCGAGATGGCCGGCAAGCGGATCGTCACGATCGCCTGCGACGGCGGCGAGCGCTACATGTCGCTGCCGTTCTTCGCCGCCTGAGACCGATGGCCGCCCAGGGGACGATCCGAGGGGCGCTGGCGGAGATCCGTTGCGACGTCCGCGTCGCTCGCGAGCGCGATCCGGCCGCGCACGGAGTCGGCGCGATCGAGATCCTCGCCGCCTGGGCGGGGGTGCAGGCGATCCTGGCGCATCGCCTGGCTCATGCGCTCTACCTGAAGCGAGTGCCGCTCCTGCCGCGTCTTCTCGCCTTCTGGAGCCGCTCGGTGACCGGGATCGAGATCCATCCGGCTGCCGAGATCGGTAGCGAGCCGTTCATCGACCACGGGTCCGGCGTCGTCATCGGCGAGACGGCGAAGATCGGCGACCGCGTGACGCTCTATCAGGGGGTGACGCTCGGCGGAACCGGGTTCGAGCCGGGCAAGCGCCATCCGAGCGTCGGCGACGACGTGATCATCGGCTCCGGCGCGAAGCTGCTCGGTCCGATCGAGGTCGGCGACCGCGCCAAGATCGGCGCCAACTCGGTCGTCATCGCCGACGTCCCGACCGACTCGACCGTCGTCGGCAACCCCGGGCATCCGGTCAGGGTCGAGGGTCGCCGGCCAGAGGGCCCGGACGCCGACTGGATCCATCTGCCCGACCCCGTCGCCGATGCGATCCGCGAGCTCTCCGATCGCATCGCAGAGCTCGAGGGAAGGCTCGGGGAGGCGGAGGGAAACGGCTCCGCGGCGCCCCGCGAGACCCGGATTCGCGGAAAGACCGGCCGCTCCTCGGCGGGCGGCTGAAGCGAGCCGAAACCGGCCGATCCCACATCTATCCTCGATGGGGTGAGTGGGCAGATCGAGCTCGGGGCGCCGACGGCGCCGGGTGCGGACCAGGCCGAGCGCCTGCTCGAGGGCCTCAACCCGCCGCAGCGCGAGGCCGTGGTCCATGGCGAGGGGCCGCTCCTGGTCCTCGCCGGCGCCGGTTCGGGGAAGACGCGCGTGCTCACGCACCGCATCGCCTACCTCGTCGCGACCGGTCTTGCTCGCCCGAGCGAGATCCTCGCGATCACGTTCACGAACAAGGCCGCGCAGGAGATGCGCGAACGGGTCGAGGGGCTGGTCGGACGCGCGTCGCGACTGATGTGGGTCATGACCTTCCACTCGGCCTGCGCGCGACTGCTGCGCTCCGACGCCGAGCGGCTCGGCTACAAGCGCTCCTTCACGATCTATGACGAGGCCGACTCGCGGCGCATGGTCAAGCGCTGCATGGACGAGCTCGAGATCGACCCGAAGCGCTTCAACCCGCGCGCCGTCCGGGCTCAGATCTCCGCCGCGAAGAACCGGCTCGTCGACGCCGCCGATTTTCGCGCCGAGCAGGGATCGTTCTTCGAGGAGACCGTCGCCGACGTCTACGAGCTCTACGAGAAGCGGATGCATGCGGCCAACGCGATGGACTTCGACGACCTGCTCGTCCGCACGGTCAACCTGCTCGAGCTGTTCCCCGACGTCCGCGAGCGCTACCGCAAGCACTTCCGCTGGGTCCTCGTCGACGAGTACCAGGACACCAACCGCGCCCAGTACCGGATGCTCCAGCTGCTGAGCGAGGAGCACCGGAATTTGACCGTGGTCGGCGACGACGCCCAGTGCCTGCCTGAAGGGACCGATGTTCTGATGGGCGACGGAACGCATCGCCCGATTGAGAAGATCCGGTGCGGCGACCGGGTCATGTCCTCCTACGGAAGCGGAGACTTCCGGCCCGCGGAGGTGACCGGCGCGTTCCGGAGCCACGAGAGCGAGGGCGTCGGCATCACGACGAGCGCCGGTCGCCGCTTGGAGAGCACGCTGGATCACATGCACTTCGCGGGCTACCGCCTCGGCTCCACGCCGCAGATGCACATGACCTATCTGATGTGGCGCCGCGACATGGGCTACCGCGTCGGCACAACGCGCGTCTACACCGATGGGCAGCGCAAGCCGATCGCCGGCTTCCGCCAGCGCTGCTTCCACGAGGCGGCTGACGCGGTCTGGGTCCTGTCCACTCACGAGACCGAAGCCGAGGCGAGGGCCGCGGAGACGATCGCTTCGCTTCGCTACTCGATTCCGACGCTGCCGTTCGTCGCCCGCTCAAAGCGGGCCGAGACGAGCCTCGTCGGCAACCAGAAGCTCCTCGATGACGTCTTCAGCGCGATCGACTCGGACGTCGGCGGGCTGCGCCTACTCCGAGACCAGGGCCACTCCTTCCAGCACCCGCATCATCACGCCGGCACATTCGCCGAGCGTCGAAGAGTCTTGACGCTGACCCTTTGCGGCGAGAAGCGCGGTGCGACCCAGATGCATCGGGTTTCGATGCACGGGAGCTCGCCACGCGACCGCGGCGCCCTGGAAGCCGCCGGGTTCTCGGTGCGCGCGGCGCGCGAAGGCTCTGAATCCTGGCGGCTCGAGACTTGCGTCAAGGACTTCGGCGAGGCTCTTCGGATGGCCGGCCGCATCGAGGACGAGGTCGACGTCGCGGTCCGCATCCAGGGTCGGTTCGGGCCGTCGCAGCCCGGACGGCTCGTTGGAAACTCGCTCCAGTGCCTGCCCGCCTCCTCCGTCAGACCGGGGATGGCGATGTTCGCCGGGGACGGCTCCTACGACATCGTCGAGTCGGTGGAGCGGATCGAGTTCGACCGCCCCGTCTACGACATCAACGTCGAGGGGACGCACAACTTCGTCGCCAACGGGCTCGTAACTCACAACTCGGTCTACGGCTTCCGTCACGCCGACATCCGCAACATCCTCGACTTCGAGAAGGACTTCACCGACGCCGAGGTCGTGCGGCTCGAACAGAACTACCGCTCGACCGGGACGGTGCTCGACGCGGCGAACGCGCTGATCGCCAACAACCGCGAGCAGAAGCCGAAGCACCTCTGGACGGACGCCGGTCGGGGGGTGCCGATCACGCTCGCCGAGCTGGACGACGAGCACGCGGAGGCGCGCTACGTCGCCGGCGAGATCGAGCGCCTGCTCTCCGACGAGGGCATGGAGCGCTCACAGATCGCGGTCTTCTACAGGGTGAACGCCCAGAGCCGTGTCCTCGAGGACACCCTGGTGCGATTCGACGTCGCCTACCAGGTGATCGGCGGCACGAAGTTCTACGACCGCGCCGAGATCAAGGACGCGATCGCGTACCTGACGGTGCTCTCGAACCCCGCCGACACGGTTTCGTTCTCGCGTGTCATCAACTCGCCACGGCGCGGGATCGGCGATACGACCCAGGGCCGCATCCTCTCGCAGGCCAACACCACGGGCCAGACCGTCTGGGAGGTGATGGCCGAGCCGGAGCGGATACCGACGCTCGGGTCGGCGGCGGTCAAGGCCGTGAGTCGCTTCGCCCAGACGATGGAGTCGCTTCGCGAGCGGATCGAGGACGACTCGGTAGGCGACGTTCTCGAGGCGGTGCTGACCGAGGCGGGCGTCTTCGAGGCGCTCGAGGCCGAGCGGACGATCGAGTCCGAGGGACGGATCGAGAACCTCCAAGAGCTGATCGGCGTCGCGCGCGAGTTCGACTCGAACCGCGAGGTCGAAGGTGACTCCCCGGAGACGCCCGTCGAGGAGTTCCTAGCCCAGATCAGCCTGCTGACCGCGCAGGACTCGCTCGACGATCCCGACGAGGGTCTCGTCACGCTGATGACGCTCCACAACGCCAAGGGCCTCGAGTACGACGCGGTCTTCATCCTCGGCTGCGAGGAGGGCGTCTTCCCGCACTCGCGCTCGGTCGACGAGGGCAACCTCGAGGAGGAGCGGCGACTCTGTTACGTCGGCATCACCCGCGCCCGCGAGCGGCTCTACATGACCTACGCCCAGCGCCGCAGCCTGTTCGGCGGGCAGGACCGCAACCTACCGTCGCGCTTCCTCTCCGAGCTTCCCGAGGAGCTGATCGAGCGCAAGGCGCTGGCGACCCGGATGGGCTGGTCGAGCGGCGGGGGAGGGGGACTGCGGCTCGGCGGTGGCTCCTATTCGACCTCGGGACGGCTCGGCGAGGGCGGCGGCGGTCCCGAGCGTAGGCAACCGCAGGCGCCCCTGGCCGCATTCAAGACCGGCGACGACGTCGTCCACGCGACGTTCGGGGGCGGCGTCGTCACCGGCGTCGAGCCGGGGTCGGTCGTCGTCGTGCGGTTCGCCGACGACGGCGCCGAGCGCCGGCTGATGGCCGACTACGCGCCGCTTCGCAAGGCGAGCTGACGCCGTGGGCGCACGCGTGATCGACGGCAAGGCCCTCGCCGCCAAGGTCCGCGGACGCGTCGCCGAAGGCGTCGCCGATTTCCGGGAGCGCCACGGGACGACCCCCGGCCTCGCCACGGTGCTCGTCGGCGAGGATCCCGCCTCGCACGTCTACGTCTCGAACAAACGCCGGCTCTCCGAGGAGGCCGGGATGCGCTCGATCCACCACGAGCTGGCGGCCGGGACGTCCCAGTTCGAGCTCGAGGCACTCGTCGAGGAGCTGGGCGCCGACGACGGGGTCGATGGAATCCTCGTGCAGCTGCCGCTCCCCGAAGGGCTCGACCAGGCGCCGGTCCTGGCCGCGATACCGGCCGCCAAGGACGTCGACGGGCTGACGGTCGGAAGCGCCGGGTTGCTGGCCCAGGGCGACCCGGCCCTCGTTCCCTGCACGCCGGCCGGGGTGCTCGAGATCCTGGCCGAGGCGGGCGTCGACCCTGCCGGGCGCGAGGCCGTCGTCGTCGGGCGCTCGATCCTCGTCGGCCGGCCGCTCGCGAGCCTGCTGCTGAACGCGAACGCGACGGTCACCGTCTGCCACTCGCGCACGCGGGACCTCGCCGCGGTCTGCCGCCGGGCCGACATCCTCGTCGCCGCGGTCGGATCCCCACGGATGATCGGTGCCGACCACGTCAAGCCCGGAGCGATCGTGGTCGACGTCGGCACGAACCGGACCGACGATGGATTGGTCGGCGACGTCGAATTCGAAGCGGTGTCCGAGGTCGCGGGAGCCGTCACGCCGGTCCCCGGAGGCGTGGGCCCGATGACGATCGCGATGCTGCTCGCGAACACACTGCGCGCGGCCGAGCTCCGCCGAGCCGCCTGAACGGCCGCGCCCGGCGATCGCGTAGCGTCCCGCGCGGTCATCCGAGGTCAGGAGCTCCCCCGTGCCTTCATCCCAGCAGCGAACCGGCGTCACGATCGCGGTCGTCTCGGCGATCGTCCTCCTGTTCGCGACCGTGGCGCTGCCGTGGTTCGACGCCCAGGGCCTGACCGTCGACGTCCCCGGGGTGGGTGAGCAGGACCTGGGTCTCGGGCCGCTCGTCTTCAGTGGCGTCGAGGTGCCGGCCGGGTCGCTGTGGGAGACGACGAGCTTCCTCGACATCCTCGTCGCGATCTGTGCGCTCGGGACGATCGTGCTCGGGGCGCTCGCCCTTCGCGGGCCCGAGTTGACCGAGCGCCGGGCGACCATCGTCGCGGTCCTCGGCATCGTCGCGCTCGTGCTCGTCGTCTACGTGGCGATCCTGCCGCCGAATAACGTCGAGCTGTCCGCGAGTGATCTCGGGCTGCCGGGGGACGGCACGGCGGCCGAGGCGGAGGTCACGGCCGACGTCGAGCTCGGACGTGAGCTCGGGCTGTTCATCGGCGTGCTCGCGGCGCTCGGGATGACGATCGGAGGCGGCATGGCGGCGCGCCGTGAGCCGGCGAGCGACGCGGGGGTCGCGCCGAGCCGCCGACCGGGGGAGTAGCCTGCGGGCGCAATCTGGAGCCGGCGCGGGTCGGCGACGATCAATCTGGGAGTACGTGGAAGAACTATGGATGTATCTCGCCTGAGCCAGGGCCTCAAGATCGCCGGGGTCGCGGCGATCGTCCTTCTGATCTCGACCTTCCTCAGCTGGTACACCGTCAGCTTCGACGGTGGTGGCTTCGGCCCCTCGATCTCCGAGGGCGGCAGTCTCTGGGACTCCTCCGGCTTCTTCGCCGTGCTGATCCTGCTCTGCGTCGTCGCTGTGATCGGTGTCGTCGCGATGCTGGCGAACAACTCGTCCACGAACCTGCCCGTCGCGCCGACCGCGATCGTCGCCGGGGCATCGATCCTGGCCCTGATCCTGGTGATCATCCGCGTGATCTTCATCCCGGGAGCCGGCGACGTGCCGGACGGCATCGGGGTCGACCTCGGCCGCGGCATCGGTCTCTGGATCGGGCTTCTCGCCTCGATCGCGATGACCGCCGGTGGCGTCATGGCGATGAACCAGAGCGGCACCTCGTTCGGTGGCGAAGCCGACCGCCTGCGCGGTTCGGGCTCCGGCGGCACGGCCGCCTAGCCCGGACCCGGCGACGAGCGAGCGCGACCCTTGGACGCCTCGAGGCTGCGCCGCGGCGAGCTGATCGCCGCGGTCTCGGGGGTCGCGCTCCTCGTCGTCATGTTCCTGCCGTGGTTCTCGATCACGGTGGAGGGGGTGCTGGACCTCGGCGCCGGAGCAGCGCGGCAGGCCGCCGAGATCCTCGAGGCGCAGGACCCCGACTACGCGTCCTCCGGCGTGACGAGCGTCGGCTTCAACGCCTGGGAGGTCCTGTCGCTGATGGACCTCTTCTTCCTGGTGACCGCGCTGGTGGCGGTGGCCCTGGCGGTGGTCACGGTCGCATCCGAGACGGTCAGCGTCCCCGTGGCGGCGGGCACGCTGACGGCGGCGCTCGGCGGCATCTCGGCGCTGCTCATCCTGATCCGGATCATCGTCCCGCCGGTGCCATACGGGATCGCGCCGTGGATCTTCCTCGGCCTGATCGCGGCGGCCGGCGTCGCGGTCGGCGGCTGGATGTCGATGCAGGACGAGAGCCCCGGGGGCCGCGTCACGCGGCGGCGCGACGCGGACGGCTTCGACGACGCGTTCTAGACGCTTCCCCGCGATCGCTCGCGGGGCGCCGTCGCCGTAGACTGGCCGCCGTGATCGACCGCGCCCAGGTGACCCACGTAGCCCGCCTCGCGCGGCTCGAGCTCTCCGAGACGGAGATCGAGAGCCTGACCGGTGAGCTGTCGGGGATCCTCGATCACGTCGAGCGGATTGCCGCGCTCGATCTCGAGGGGACGCCGCCGACGACACACGTCGTCGAGCTCGAGAACGTCCTGCGACCCGACGAGCCGCGGCCGAGCCTGCCGCGCGACGTCGCGCTTGCCAGCGCACCCGAACCGCGCGACGGGGCCTTCGCGGTCCCCTCCCCGCAGGCGTGAGCGCCGGCGGCGACGAGCACGTCCTCGAGCTGAGCGCGGCCGAGGCTCTCGAGGCGATTCGCGGCGGCGAGCTCGACGCGCGCGAGATCTTCGAGCTCTACGCGGGCCGGGCGGCGTCCGACGCGACGAACTCATACCTCTGGACGGCCTCGCCGGACGCGGAGCTCGGCCCGACGGACGCGGCTCTCGGCGGACTGCCGCTCGCCGTCAAGGACCTCTTCTGCACGGAGGGCATCGAGACGACCAGCGGGTCGCGGATCCTCGAGGGCTACGTACCGCCCTACACCGCCACCTCCGTCGCCCGGGTCGAGGCCGCCGGCGCGTCGATCCTCGGCAAGACGAACATGGACGAGTTCGCGATGGGCTCGTCGAACGAGAACTCGGCCTACGGGCCGGTCCTCAACCCCTGGGACCACTCCCGGGTCCCAGGTGGCTCGTCGGGCGGCTCCGCCGCGACGGTCGCGGCACGGACGGCGCCGTGGGCTCTCGGCACCGACACCGGAGGCTCGATCCGCCAGCCCGCCTCGCTCTGCGGGATCGTCGGCCTGAAGCCAACCTACGGCGCGATCTCGCGCTACGGGATGATCGCCTTCGCCTCCTCGCTCGACCAGTGCGGGACGCTGACGCGGACCGTCGCCGACTCCGCTCTGCTGTTGCGCGAGCTCGAGGGACGTGACCCGATGGACTCGACCTCGTTCGGGATCCCGGAGCCGATCGAGCTTCCCACGCGTCAGGACCTCTCCGGGCTTCGCTTCGGGGTCGGCAAGGGCTTCGGATCCGATGCCGAGGGCATCGAGCCGGGAGTCGCGGAGGTCTTCGATGCCGCGATCGGCGAGATCTTCGCGCTCGGCGGCGAGGTGACCGAGGTCGAGCTGCCGCACGCCCACCACGGGATCTCCGCCTACTACGTACTCGCGCCGGCCGAGGCATCGTCCAACCTCGCTCGCTACGACGGCGTCCGCTACGGCTTCCGCGCGCCCGATGCCACCGACCTCGGCTCGATGTACGAGCTGACCCGCGAGCAGGGCTTCGGCGCCGAGGTCAAGCGCCGGATCATGCTCGGCACCTACGCGCTCTCCTCCGGCTACTACGACGCCTACTACGGGCGCGCGCAGAAGGTCCGGACGCTGATCGCCGCGGACCTACGCCGGGTCTTCTCCGAGGTGGACTTCCTGATCACGCCGACCTCGCCGACTGTCGCCTTCGAGCTCGGCGAGCGGACCGCCGATCCGCTCGCGATGTACCTCTCCGACTACTTCACGGTCCCGATGTCGCTCGCCGGAACGCCGGCGATCTCGATCCCCGCCGGGCTGGCCGAGCCGGCCGGCGGCGGCCCCGAGCTCCCGGTCGGGCTTCAGATCGCGGGCCCCGCGTTCTCGGAGTCGAAGCTGCTCGACGCGGCGCACGCGCTCGAGGCACAGATCGAGTTCGATCCCTCGCCGGCGGTTGCTCGATGAGCTCCGCCGAGCGCTGGGAGCCGGTGATCGGGCTGGAGATCCACGTCCAGCTATCGACCCGCACGAAGATGTTCTGCGGCTGCGAGTTGTCGTTCGGCGACGATCCGAACGTCCACACCTGCCCAGTCTGCCTGGCCCATCCGGGGGCGCTCCCGGTCCCCAACGAGGCGGCGATCGACTCGGCGATCAAGATCGGCCTCGCCCTTGGTTGCGAGATCGCGCCGCGCTCGATCTTCCACCGCAAGAACTACTTCTATCCGGACTCGCCCAAGGCCTACCAGATCAGTCAGTACGACGTTCCGATCTGCGGCGCCGGGCGGCTCGGCGACGTCAGGATCCACCGCGCCCACCTCGAGGAGGACGCGGCGAAGCTCGTCCACGTCTCCGAGTCCGGCCGGATCCACGATTCGGGTGCCTCGCTCGTCGACTTCAACCGCGGCGGCACGCCGCTCGTCGAGATCGTCACCGAGCCTGACCTCCACGACGCGGCGCAGGCGCGCGAGTGGCTGACGCTGCTCCGCAACACCGTGCGCCAGCTCGGAGTCTCCGACGTGAACATGGAGGAGGGCAGCCTGCGCTGCGACGCGAACATCTCGCTTCGCCCCGCGGGCAGCTCCGAGCTCGGCACGAAGACCGAGCTCAAGAACATGAACAGCTTCCGGTTCCTCGAGCGCGGGGTGAAGGCCGAGATCGAGCGCCAGGCGGCGCTGCTCGACGCCGGTGAGAGCGTCGTCCAGGAGACGCTTCACTTCGATCCCCGAAGTGGCTCGCTCACCTCGCTGCGCTCGAAGGAGGAGGCGCACGACTATCGCTACTTCCCCGAGCCCGACCTCGTCGCCGTCGCGCCGAGCGAGGAGCGGATCGAGCGGATCCGCGCCGAGCTCCCGGAGCTTCCGGCCGAGCGTCGGGCGCGCTACTCGGGCGAGCTCGGCCTGCCCGCCGACACCGCGACCCAGCTCGCCTTCGATGCCGAGCTAGCCGCCTTCTTCGAGTCGGCACTGGGGTCCCGTGACGGCGACCGACCGGAGCCCCGGACGCTCGCCAATTGGGTGACCGGCGAGCTCGCTCCGCGACTCCGCGACGCCGGTGGGAGTCCCGAGGCCTCGAAGGTCACGCCGGCGGCCCTCGCAAGCCTCGCCGCGATGGCCGAGGCCAAACAGGTTTCGAGCGGGTCGGCGCGCCAGGTGCTCGACCACCTCGTCGCCGAGGGCGGCGACCCGGCGCGGATCGTCGAGCGCGAGGGTCTCGGGCAGATCGAGGGCGACTCGGGTGAGCTCGCCGAGCTGGTCGCGGCGGCGATCGAGGCGAACCCGGATGCCGCCGAATCGATCCGCAACGGTCGCATGCAGGCGATCGGACCGATCATGGGCGCCGTGATGCGCGAGACGAAGGGCCGCGCCGACGGTGGCGAGGTGACGCGTCTGGTCCGCGAGCAGCTCGGGCTCGGCTGAGGATTCACCGAACCCGGGCTGGGCAGGGAGAGAGCTATGGCATGGAACGTCGTGATCGCCGGCGGGGGCTTCGGAGGTCTCCACACGGCCCACAAGCTCGAGCGCCTGCTGCCCAAGCAGTCGACGCGTCTGACCCTCGTCAACGACGTCAACTTCACGCTCTATACGCCGTTCCTGCCCGAGGCCGCATCGGGAACGCTCGAGCCGCGTCATGTCGTGACCCCGATCCGCGACGTGCTCAAGCGGACCTTTCTGCGCCTCGGCGCGGTGACCGCGCACGACCCGGCCGCGCGCACGGTGACGATGACGAACCACGACGGCGAGGTCGACGAGCTCGCCTATGACCAGCTCGTCGTCGCGATCGGCTCGGTCTCGCGGCTGCTGCCCGTGCCCGGCCTGGGCGAGCACGCCGTCGGGTTCAAGAACCTCGCCGACGCGATCCAGCTGCGAAATCAGGTCGTCGAGAGCCTCGAGGCGGCCAACGCGACCGAGGACCGGGCCAAGCGCGAGAAGCTCCTGACCTTCGTCTTCGTCGGTGGCGGCTACGCCGGCCTCGAGGCGCTCGCCGAGCTCCAGGACTTCGCCGCCGCGGCGATGGACCGCTACCCGCGTGCCCGACTGAGCGGGATGCGCTGGATCCTCGTCGAGGCCGCCGACAGGGTGCTGCCGGAGATCGACAGGAACCTCGCCGACTACGCGGTCCGCGAGCTGCGCAGCCGCGGCATCCAGATCATGCTGAACACGCGGATCGAGGAGCTGCGCGAAGGTGAGGCGCTGCTGTCGACCGGCGAGCGCGTGGCCACGAAGTGCGTCGTGTGGACGACTGGCGTGGCGCCGCACCCGGCGCTGAAAGAGCTCTCGCTGCCGCTCGATGACTCGGGCAAGGTGATCGTCGACGATCACATGCGGGTCGAGGGCCTCGACGGTGTCTGGGCGATCGGCGACGGAGCCGCGGTCCCGGATCCGGACCGAAACGGTGAGCGCCCCTGCCCGCCGACGGCCCAGCACGCGATCCGCCAGGGTCGTGCCGTGGCCAAGAACGTCGCCGCCGAGCTCGGGATCGGCAAGGCCGCGCCGTTCTCCTATTCGAACAAGGGTCAGTTCGTCAACCTCGGCCGCTACAAGGCGGTCGGCAAGCTCGGCGAGCAGACCTTCTCGGGCTTCCCCGCCTGGTGGATGGCGCGCAGCTACCACATGAGCCAGATCCCGGGGTTCTCTCGCAAGGCGCGAGCGGTCGCCGACTGGACCGTCAGCCTGCCGTTCGCTCGCGACGTCGCGGAGGTCGGTTCGATCGGCCATCCGCGTCCGCTCAGCGACGAGGAGTACCGGCGCGGCGGCGCGCAGCGCCCGCTCGCGCCGACCGAGGAGGACTGAGCCGGCCGGCGATAATCAGGAGGCGTGGAGCTCCTCGTCATCCTGCTCGCCTTCGGTCTCGCCACGGGCTTCGTCGGTCGCTCCAAGGGGAGCTCGTTCTTCATCTGGTTCCTCGTCGGGTTCGTCATCCCGCTGTTCGGCCTGATCGCGGCGTTCATGTACCGCTACGAGAAGACCGAGCCCGAGCGCCGCTGTCCGCGCTGCGGCGCGGTCCAGAAGCTCTACGTCCAGGTCTGTCGCCGCTGCGGTGAGGACCTCTACCTGCCCGACCCCTCCGAGGTCCGCCAGCCCCGCGTCTGAGGGGGAGCGCTCAGCGCAGCCAGGTGCGGAAGATCGCGTTCGCGAACCCGATCCCGTAGCGGACGACCGCGGGCTTCTTCGAGTGGCCTGAGATCCGGCTGACGACGGTGACGGGGACCTCCTTGGCAGGTATCCCGCGCTTGATCGCCTCGATCATGAACTCCGAGGTGTGGAACTGCTCCTGGCGCAGCACGAGCATGGGGAGGACGTCGGCGCGCACGGCCCGGTAGCCGTTCGAGCAGTCCGAGACCTTCGTGCGGGTGATGAACGAGACGAGCCGGTTGAAGAAGACGATCCCGAGCTCGCGGGCCCGGTGGTTGGGCTCGGCCTCGCCGAGCACGCGCGACCCATGGGCCATCGCCACCTCGCCCGAGAGCACCGGCGCTACGAGTCGTTCCATCTCCTCGGGCAGGTGTTGCCCGTCGGCGTCGATCGTCACGACGATCCGCGCCTTCGAGTCGGCCATCAGCCGGTAGCCGGTGCGAAGCGCGGCTCCTCCGCCGCGGTTGATCACGTGGCGGGCGACGGTCGCGCCGTGGGCGATCGCGACCTCGGCCGTGCCGTCGCGCGAGCCGTCGTCGACGACGAGAACCGCCGTCGGGACGCCGCAGACCTCAGGCGCGATCCGGTCCAGGACGACGGCGATGTTGTCGGCCTCGTTGTAGGCGGGGACCACCACCGCGACTCGGCCCTCGAAGCGCGGCGGGTTGCCGTCGAGGCGGAACTGCTCCCAGGCGAGGCCCTCGAGGAGCGCCGAGACCTCGCGCGCCACCCTCGACCCCTGCGACAGCGCGCGGACGACGAGCGCGAAGAGGACGAAGATCGCGAGGATCGCGACGCCGACGATCCGGGTGCCGTTCTCGCGCTCGAATGAGAACGCCGCGAGTACCGCGTCGAGCAGCTCGGTGCCGGCGACGATCGCGAGCGCGACCGCGACCAGCAGCAGGATCAGCACGTCGGCGTTTCGCAGCGAGCGGCGCCGCGCGATCGCGAACCCGGCGAGCGCGACGGCGATCGCCAGGCCGACGATCCGGATCGCGGTCAGCTCGGGCGGCAGGATGTCGGCGAAGACGGGGTTCACGGAAGCCCCGGCAGGATAGAGCGGGCTCGGGCGGCCGATCGGCGCGGCCGCGGGCGCCTCATCGGGCAGAGCGCGTCGTGTAGCGTGCGCCGCCATCACCGATGGCGCTCGAGGGGGTCACAGCTTGAACTCACGGACCTTCGTCGACCACCGTTCGCGGTGGCTCGCCGGGCCGGCGCTGCTCGTGGCCCTCGCAGCCATCGTCGGGGTCGGTTCCCCCTCGGCCGCGTCCGGTGGCGAGGCCGCGTTCAAGATGAAGTGCTTCGGCGAGGACGCGACGATCCCCGGGACGGGCGGACCTGACGTCCTGGTCGGAACCTTCGGCTCCGACGTGATCCGATCGCTCACCGGTAACGACGTGGTTCGGGGCGATGCCGACTCCGGCGGCGGACCGCAGGGCGACGACGACAAGATCTGCGCCGGCAAGGACAACGATGTCATCGACGGCGCGGAGGGCGACGACAGGGTCGGAGGTGGGCCGGGTGACGACTCCCTCGACGGCGGTAACTCCGGGGCTGCCGAGCGCGATCTGCTCAAGGGCGGAGCCGATGACGACACGCTCCTGGGTCAAGAGGGCGACGATCGCCTGCTCGGTGGGGCGGGCGACGATGTGCTCGACCCGGTGGGCGGCGGATTGAACAACCCGTCGAGCGGGGCCGATCGTCTCGTCGGCGGCGACGGCGACGACCAGATCAACGGCGTCGACGGCGACGGCGTCGATCGGATCAGCTGCGGGGACGGAAACGACACCGTCGTCGCGGGCCCGGAGGACGTCCTCGGCGACCGCCCCCGCAGTCGCTGCGAGAACGTCACGATCGCCCAGGGTTGACGCAACCCATCCGCCGGAGGTCTTCGCACCCGATCTCCGGCTGGCGGTCCCGCTACGCTCGCGCGCTATGCGGATCCTGATTCTCGGGGGCGACGGCTACCTCGGCTGGCCAACGGCGATGCGTTTCTCGGCGGCCGGCCACGAGGTGTCGATCGTCGACAACTTCTCGCGACGCCGCTGGCACACCGAGAACTCGACCGATTCCCTGACGCCGATCTCGTCGCTCGCCGACCGGATAGAGGCCTGGCGCGAGGTCTCCGGACGCGAGATCCGGCCGTTCGTCGGCTCGATCGAGGACTGGACCTTCATCGACTCGGTCGTCGCCGAGACGATGCCCGAGGCGGTCGTCCACTACGGGGAGCAGCCTTCCGCGCCGTTCTCGATGCGCTCGCGCGAGGACGCGATCGAGACGCAGTACACGAACGTCATCGGGAACCTCCAGCTGCTGTTCTCGATCCGCGACCGCGTGCCGGACTGCCACCTGGTCAAGCTCGGGACGATGGGGGAGTACGGCACCCCCAACATCGACATCGAGGAGGGCTACATCGAGATCTCCCACAAGGGGCGATCCGACACGCTGCCGTTCCCGAAGCTCCCGGGCTCGCTGTATCACCTGTCGAAGGTTCACGACTCGCACAACATCCACTTCGCCTGCCGGATCTGGGGCTTGCGCGCCACCGATCTCAACCAGGGCGTCGTCTACGGCATCGAGACCGACGAGTCGGCGGCTGACGAGCGCCTGATCACGCGCTTCGACTACGACGAGTACTTCGGCACAGTCCTCAACCGCTTCTGCGTCCAGGCGGTCATCGGCCACCCGCTGACGGTCTACGGCGGCGGTGGGCAGACGCGCGGCTTCCTCAACATCCGCGACACGCTGCGCTGCGTCGAGCTGGCCGTCGAGAACCCGGCCGCCGGCGGCGAGTTCCGCGTCTTCAACCAGTTCACCGAGCAGTTCTCGGTCACCGAGCTCGCGGGGCTTGTCAAGCGCGCGGGCTCCGAGGTCGGAATCGACGTCGAGGTCCGCAACTACCCGAACCCGAGGGTCGAGGCCGAGACGCACTACTACAACGCGGCCAACACCAAGCTGCGTGACCTCGGGCTCGAGCCCCACCTGCTCGGCGAGGAGCTCGTTCGCTCGGTGCTCGGGATCATCGATCGCCACCGCGACCGCGTGATCGACCGCGCCATCCTCCCGTCGACGACCTGGAAGCCCGGCGAGGTCGACGTCCAGCCGCACGCCGCGGCGCCCGCGCCGACGCCCACCGTCTGAACGGCGCAAGCGCGTTCTCGCGCCACGCGCGCCCCTGGCAGCCGATGTCGGGCGACGGCTATGCTCGACGGTCGATATGCGAGCCGCCGACGCACTCTGCGAAGCGCTCCTCGACGAGGGGGTCGAGTACGTCTTCGGCATCCCTGGTGGAGCCAGCCTTCCGCTCTACGACGCCCTGTACGACTCGAAGCTCAAGCACATCCTCGCCCGCCACGAGCAGGGCGCCGGCCACATGGCCGAGGGGTATGCGAAGGCATCGGGGCGGGTCGGCGTAGCGTTCGCGACCTCGGGCCCCGGCGCGACCAACCTCGTCACGCCGATCGCCGACGCGATGATGGACTCGGTGCCGACCGTGTTCATCACGGGCCAGGTCCGGACCGATCTGATCGGGACCGATGGCTTCCAGGAGGCCGATGTCACCGGCATCACGATGCCCGTCGTCAAGCACTCGCTGCTCGTCACGGACCCGCGCCAGATCCCGTCCTACATCCATCAGGCGTTCCACATCGCGAGCTCCGGCCGCCCGGGCCCGGTGCTCGTCGACGTCCCGCAGGACCTGATCCGCGCCGACATCGACTACGCGCCGGCCGAGGGCCCACCCTCGCTCCCCGGCTACAAGCCCTCGCTGCAGGGCAACATCAAGCAGATCCGCATCGCCGCGAAGGCGCTCGCGAATTCGCGGCGCCCGGTCATCTACGGCGGCGGCGGGATCATCAACGCCGACGCCTCGAGCGAGTTTCGCGAGTTCTGCCACTCCGATCGCCTCCCGGTCACGCTGACCGTGATGGGACTCGGTGCCTATCCGGCGCCCGATGAGCAGTGGCTCGGGATGCTCGGCATGCACGGCACTCGCGCGGCGAACTACGCCATGGACGAGGCCGACCTGATCATCTGCGTCGGCGCGCGCTTCGACGATCGCATCACCGGCAAGCTCTCGGAGTTCGCGCCGCGGGCCAAGTTCGTCCACATCGACGTCGACCCGGCCGAGATCTCGAAGAACGTCCCGGCGCACATCCCGATCGTCGGCGACGCGGCCGACGTCCTGCCGAAGCTGACTCGCGAGTACCGCGCGCTGAAGCCCGACTCGTCGAGGCTCGAGGACTGGTGGGGGCGGATCCGCGCCTGGCAGGCCGAGTATCCGCTGCGCTACGAGGACTCCAACGACGGCGAGATCAAGCCGCAGTTCATGGTCGAGGCGATGTACGAGGCCTCGAACGGTGAGGCGATCATCACCTCCGACGTCGGCCAGCACCAGATGTGGGCGGCGCAGTACTACCACTTCCCCGAGCCGCGCCGGTGGCTCAATTCGGGCGGTCTGGGCACGATGGGATTCGGCCTCCCGGCCGCGATCGGCGCCAAGGTCGCCGTCCCGGATCGCGACGTCATCTGCCTGTCCGGCGACGGGTCGCTGATCATGACCACGCAGGAGATGGCGACCGCCGCGATCCACGAGATCCCGGTCAAGGTGTTCCTGATGAACAACGGCCACTACGGCATGGTCCGCCAGTGGCAGGAGCTCTTCTGGGACGGACGCTACCAGTCGGTCGAGACCGGATCGAGCCCGGACTGGGCGAAGCTCGCCGAGGCGTTCGGCTGGACCGGTCGCAAGGTGACCGAGAAGCGCGAACTGCGCGACGCGATGCGCGAGGCGATCGAGGCCGACGGACCCGTCCTCCTCGACGTCCACGTCAGCCGCGAGGAGAACTGCTATCCGATGATCCCGGCCGGCCACGCGGCCAGGGACATGGTGGGCTGAGATGGGTGAACCGGGAACCCAGGACGTCGTCAGGCTCGAGGACCTCGAGGCCGGCCGCGCGCTGACCGGCCGCCGGCACATCCTCTCGCTGACCGTCGAGGACACGCCGGGCGTCCTGGCGCGGATCGCCGGCCTGTTCAGCCGCCGCGGCTTCAACATCGACACGCTCGCGGTCGGGCCGACCGAGGATCCGGACATCTCGCGGATCACGCTGACGCTCGACGGTGCCGTGCACCCGATCGATCAGGTCACCAAGCAGCTCCACAAGCTGGTCAACGTGATCAAGATCCGCGACATGGACCCGCAGACCACGGTCGCGCGGGAGATGGCCCTGCTGCGGATCTCCGCCGGGGTCGATGGTCGGGCCGAGGTCATGCAGTTCGCCGAGATCTTCCAGGCGAAGATCATCGACGTCTCGCGCCGGACGTTGACCGTCGAGATCACAGGGACCCAGGAGCGGATCGACTCGTTCGAGCGCATGGTCCGCCCACACGGGCTCGTCGAGATGGTCCGCACGGGCGAGATCGCGATCACGCGCTCGCGCCAAGACTCCTAGGCCTTCGGATGATCGCCGCGGCCGCCGACGCGCTCGGGTCTCTCGAGCGCGGTCTGTCGCGCGCGAAGGGCCGCCGCAGGCTGGTCAGCTCCACGTGGGAGGCGGACGTCGCCGATCCGAGCGCCGCGATCTTCGGTTCGCGGCTCGCCTCCGATCCGTGGTTCGCCTGGGAGCAGCCCGACCGCGACGGGTTCGCGCTGGCGGGGGTCGGGGAGGCGGCGGCACTGAACGATCGCGGTGAAGGGCGCTTCGTCCGGCTCGAGGCGCTGCGGCAGGTCCTGATCCGCAATCGGATCGGCGAGGAGCCACCCGGCGCGCCCGCTGGCTCCGGCCCCGTCTGGGTCGGAGGGTTCAGCTTCGCGCCCGACTCGTGCCGCGAGCCGCATTGGTCATCGCTCGAACCGGGGCGCCTCGTCTGTCCCGAGCTCTCGATCGTCCGTTCGTGGGGTCGTTGCTTCGTGACGATCAACGCGATGGGCGACGGTGACGTCGAGGGCACGCTGCGCCGCCTCTCCTCACGGCTCGGGTCGCTGGAGGCGCAGGGTCTGCCGCTGCTCGAGCCCTCGCTGCGCTCCCGGGCGACGATCCGCAGTGCCCTGCCCCCGAGCCACTACGAGGGTGCCGTCGCCGCGGCTCTCGACCGAATCGCAGCGGGCGCCTTCGTCAAGACCGTGCTCGCGCGCGAGGTGCGGGTCGAGGCCGACTCCGCACACGACGCCGCGGCCGTCTTCGGAGCCCTGCGCGAGGGCTTCCCGTCGTGCTTCAACTTCTGCGTCGGGACGCCCCAGGCGGCGTTCGTCGGCGCGAGCCCCGAGCTTCTCGTCCGCCGTCGCGGGGCGTCCGTGGCCACGGTCGCCCTGGCCGGCTCGACGCGCCGCAGCGCCGACCCGTCGGTCGACGACCACCTGGGCGAACAGCTCCGAGTCTCGGCGAAGAACCGCAGCGAACACGAGTTCGTCGTCGAGCGGATCCGCCGGGTCCTCGGCCGTCGCGCGGTCTGGGTGGAGGCCGGGGGAGACCCGGTGCTCGTCCGTGTCGCCAACATCCAGCACCTCGCGACCCCGATCCACGCCCAGCTCGCCGAGCCGCTGTCGACGATCGAGCTCGTCCGGCTGCTACACCCGACGCCGGCCGTCGGCGGCGAGCCCCGCGGACCCGCGCTCGAAGCCATACGCGACCTCGAGGACCTCGACCGCGGCTGGTACGCAGGGCCGATCGGCTGGGTCGACGCGCTCGACGACGGCGAGTTCTGCGTCGGGTTGCGAAGCGCGCTGCTGCGCGATCGCACCGCCCATCTCTACGCCGGCGCGGGCATCGTCGCCGGCTCGGACCCGCAGCTCGAGCTGGCCGAGACCGAGCTCAAGCTCGAGGCGATGCTGCCGCTCGTCTCGGGCTGAGGGAGCGCAATCCGTTCGAGGCCTCGGCCGAGTGCCGCGTTGCCGCCCGCTGCGCGTGTAGGTTGCCGCGCCTATGAGCTCCAGGGGGTCCCGCTTGGCGCTACGGCGCCGCGCCATCACAGGTCTGTTCGCCGCGGTCGCGGCCTCATCGTTCCTCTCGGCGGCGGCGTCGCCGGCGGTCGCCGGGGTCGGGTCCGCGAGGTACGAGTCCCCGACGGGAACCTCGGCTCAACCCTGCACCGAGCAGGCGCCGTGCGACATCGCTACGGCGATCAATGGCGCCGCCGGCGGACAGGTGCTGCTCGAGGGTGGCAACTACCAGCTCGGCGAGAGCGGGCTCTTCATCGGCGGCGGCACCGACGTAGGCCCGAAGGACGACCAGCAGGTGACGATCGCAGCGACCGGAGGCATCGGATCGAGCGTCCGAGTCAACGGCGACGGATCCTCGATCGCCGACCTCACGATTCGTGCCGCCAACGCCAACGCCGCGTTGCTGCTCGACCAAGGGTCGCCACTCGCCGAGCGCGTGTACGTGGAGAGCTACGACAACACCGGCGCGGCATGCAGCATGCAGGCCGGCTTGATCCGCGATTCGGTCTGCTTCGGAAGCGGTGCGGCACAATCCAACGACGGGGTCGCCGTCCAGGGCTTCAACGGCGGCACCTTCTCCGCCAGGTTGCGTAACGTCACGGCCTACTCGAAGTCGGGGTCCGGTCTCTACATCGGCGCCTTCCAGGCTGCCTCAGTGACGGTCGACGCGCGGAACTCGATCTTCCGTGGCAACGACGGTGACCTCGACAGCCCGCAGGCAGACATCGAATCGTTCGGCGACGGCGCCCGGATCGGCGACATAGATTTCTCGAACTACTCGAGCGTCAACGGGCCGGACTCGATCGCCGCGCCCAACTCCGATGACAATCAGACCGCCTCGCCTGTCTTCTCGAACGAGGCGGCCGGCGACTTCACACAGGCGCCGGGTTCTCCGACGATCGACGCCGGGACCGCGGCGGCGACCGACCTCGGCACGACCGATCTCGCCGGCGACGAGCGCTTCCAGAACGGCCGGATCGACATCGGTGCCTACGAGGACGAGGCGCCGGACACCCTGGCTCCCGAGGTCCGGATCACGCGGGCTCCGGCCAAGCGCACGCGGGCGCGCATCGCGACGTTCCGGTTCACCGCGACGGACGATTCAGCCGCGCCCGTGTCGTTCGAGTGCAGACTCGACGGCCGGCCATTCCGCCCGTGCGCCTCGCCTCGGACCTTCCGAGGGCTCAAGCCGGGACGGCACCTGTTTCGCGTCAGAGGCATCGACGAGGCGGGCAACACGAGCGGTCCGGCGCGCTACGGCTGGAAGATCCTGCGACGGCGGCGCTGAAGATCCTTCGGCGCCCCGTGCCGAAGGATCTTCAGCTCGTCGCCTCGTCGATGAGGTCGCTGTGACTTCGGTGAGGGGGACGGTCCGCCGAGGATCGACGCCGGCGACGGCACCGCGGCGACGAGTCCCCAGACCGAGCCCTTCCGGCGGTCGGTAGCTTGTCGCGCTCCATGAAGTGGTTCGAGAGACGGGCGCGCTGTGCCCCCGCGAAGCTGTCGGCGTCGGCGATCATCCTGCTGGCGGGGGTTGCGACGGGACCGGCGGTTGCCGCCGCCGGTGTGACCGGGAACTACGCCTCGCCGAACGGATCCGGGGCCGATTGCACCGAGCAGAGCCCGTGCGACATTCGGACGGCGGTCGACAGCGCCGGGTTCGAGGAGGACGTCAAGCTGTTCCCCGGCAGCTATGAGCTCGGGTCGCAGAGCCTGGCGATCGACAACCAGAACGATGTGAGCCCGGTGGATCCGGACGCGTCGTTCGGGCCGCCGATCCTCAGGTCTTCCGCTCCCGGCTTCGCCGTACAGGTCGTCGGCGACGACTCGTCGCTCCGCGACGCGGTGATCGTCAGCGCCTCCACCCAGGCTTCCCTCCTGCTGACCGGCTCGGGGACTCCGCGGGCCGAGCGTGTCGCTGCCATCAACCAGGGGTCGTTCGACACGAACACCCAGCAGGAGACAGGCAACGGCTGCAATCTGCAGAGCGGCGTCCTGCGAGACAGCCTCTGCTGGGGCAACGGGACCAGCCCGTCGGGCTTCAGCGACGGGATCGAGATCTCCGGATACAGCTCGACCCTCGGCGGGACCCTTCGCAACGTCACCGCCTACTCCGATCAGGGCTCGGGCATCTACCTCGGCGCTTTCGGCTCCGACGGGTCGACCGTTCTCGATGCACGCAACGTGATCTTCCAGGGCGGCGGCTCGGAGAGCGACATCCAGGTGTTCGGCGACTCGGGTTCGACCGTCGAGGCGGACATCGACTACTCCAACTTCGACAGCGTGCTGGATCTGGCTGCCGACTCCGAGGTCCCGGCCGCCGGTTCGGCTTCGAACCAGCTCGCGCCCCCGGTGTTCAGCGAGCCCGCCAACGGTGACTTCCGGCAGGCCGCGGGATCGCCGACGATCGACGCCGGCACCGGCGCGGCGAGCGAGCTCGGGATGCTCGATCTCGATCGGCACGACCGCATCCAGGGTCAGGCGATCGACATCGGTGCCTACGAGACCGCGGGACCACCGCCGGACACGACTGCTCCGGCGGTGAGGATCACGAAGGGGCCGGCGAAGCGGACGACCCGACGGGTGGCGACCTTCCGGTTCACAGCCTCCGACGATGCGGGCGACGTCATCATCACCTGCAGACTCGACGGCAAGCCTCCGCGTGGGTGCTCTTCGCCGAAGACCTACCGCAATCTGAAGCCGGGCCGGCACACGTTCGCCGTGACGGCGAGCGACGAGGCTGGGAACACCGCAACGAAGCGCTACGCCTGGAAGGTCCTCAAGCGCAAGCGGCGAGGCTGAAGCGGGGCACCGGCGTCCGCACGCTCTCGAGGCTGTAGTTTGCGCGGCGTGGAGGGGATCGCGGGATCCATGCGCAGGCGCGGGGTGACCGCTTGCCTCGGGGTCGCCTTCGCCACCCTCTGCGTCCTCGTTCCTTCAGCCCAGGCCGGCGACCCTGCTCGGTACGCCTCGCCCGACGGCGAACCGACCGACGCGTGCACCCAGGCCGACCCGTGCGACCTGCGGACCGCCGTGGAGGGGGCGCCGACGAACGGCGTGATCCGACTTCTCCCGGGTGACCACGACCTGGGCCAGACGGGTCTCACCGTCGACGCCGGCAAGACGGTCATCGCGGATTCGCAGAACTCCTTCGCGAGCGTCAGCACGCGCGGGGCTGCCGATCCGACCCTCACGGTCACCGGGGGAGCGACCGTCCGCGCGATCGGTGTCACGAGCGCGAGCCTCGTCGAGACCTTCCCGCAGCCGCCAGACCCGCTGCCTCCGATCCCGCCGAACGTCACCTTCGGCGGACCCGCGCTCGCGATCGAGACGTCGGACGTGGTCGTCGACCGCGTCTTCGCACGCTCGATCAGCCCGGACGCGACGTGCGAACTCGAGACCGGACTGCTTCGAGACAGCGTCTGCTTCAACAGCACGAGCCCGCCACCGGATCCGAACCCGCCGCCACCGTCGACGCAGCCCGAGCCGGGGCCGGCGCTCGCGATGACCGCCGCCGACGACGGCGCCGTCGCCGCGACGATTCGCAACGTCACCTCGTTCTCGCGTGAGGCCGCCGGCGGGGTGTTCACGGCCGGAACGAACGCGACCGTGGACCTCGACGCACGCAACTCGATCTTCAACGGCCAGGAGGCCGGGGGCGCCGCGAGCGACATCGAGACCTCAGGCGCCGGCGAGGTGAACCTCGATATCGACTTCTCCAACTACTCCACGCTCGAGGATGCGGCGGCTTCGGGGACCGTTCCGGCTCCGGGCAGCCTCGACAACCAGACGGCGAAGCCTGACTTCGCAGCGCCCCTGCAGGGCAACTTCCGTCAGGCCGATGGCTCGCCGACGATCGACGCGGGATCGGATTCCGCGTCCGACCTCGGCGAGTTCGACCTCGCCAACAACGATCGGATCCAGGGCGACGCGATCGACATCGGCGCCTACGAGGACACGGCTGCGGGCCCACCGCCCGACGGCGGGGCGCCGACGGTGATCATCCGCAAGGCGCCGCGCAAGAAGACCGCGAAGCGCAAGGCGACCTTCCGGTTCCGGGCCGCCGACACGAACGGGCCCGCGACGTTTCGCTGCAAGCTCGACAAGCGCGACCTCGCACCCTGCTCCTCGCCGAAGCGCTACCGCAACCTCGGCCGCGGAACCCACAAGTTCGTCGTCCGAGCCAAGGGTCAGGACGGCAAGGTCGGCGAGCCGACGCGCTACCGCTGGAAGATCACCCGCAAGCGCTGAGCGCGGGCGTCAGGCGCGGGTGATCGCGTCGGCGACGGCGACGGCGAGCCGATCGTGCAGCAGCCTATTCGCGTCGCGGTCGAGGACATCGGCATGGACGACCTCCGCGTCTCCGCGGAGTGCGTCCGCGAGTGCGCTCGGGGTGCCCGCGCGCGCGACGCGCAGGCCGTGGGCCGCACCCAGCGCTTCGACGTCGAGCCGGGCCGGCGTCGCCATGAGCCGCTCGTAGGCGTCGGCCGGCATTGTCTCGGCCTGCGGGAGGAAGCTGAAGATCCCACCGCCGCGGTTGTCGACCACGAGCACGCGGAGGTTCAGCGCCTCGCGCAGCGCCGCGAGGCCGTTCGAGTCGTGCAGGAGCGCGAGGTCGCCCACGACGGCCCAGCTCGGCACTCCCGTCGCCAGCGCGATCCCGGCCGCGGTCGAGATCGAGCCATCGATGCCATTGGCGCCCCGGTTGGCGAAGTAGCGGACGTCGATGCCGAGGGACGGCGTGAAGGCCTCGAGGTCCCTGACGGGCATGCTCGAGGCCGCGAAGACGTTCGCTCGCCCTGTCAGTGAAGCGGCGAGGACCCGCTGGACGCCGGGCTCGGTGAGCTCGGTGGCGGTCTCGAGCTCGGCGGCGATCGCCTCCCCGGCGAGCCGGTCCGCCTCGGTCCAGGTATGGGCCCACCCGGCCCTCCCGGCCTGGAGCGCGGGCTCCGCACGGCTCACGAGCCGGCTCGACAGGGCGCTCGACATCGCGAGCGCGTTCTCTCGCACGATTCGGTTCGCGACCCGGGTCGGCTCGTACCAGCCGCCCTCGCCGTCGACGACGATCTGCTCGCAGTCGAAACCCGCGAGCCAGCGACGCAACGGCTTCGAGGTCGGCAGCTCTCCGAATCGCAGGACGAGGTCGGGTTCCAGCTCGACCCCTGCGATGCGCGTGAGCGCGTCGTAGTGCGAGACGACGAGCGCCCGGTCGTGCCCGCCGCTCCTGATCTGCGAGGTCGGCTCGGCGAGGATCGGGGCTCCGATCGCGCCGGCGATCAGCGCGACCGGTTCGGCGAGCTCGGATTGCGTCTGCCGACCGGCCAGGATCATCGGCCGCTCGGCCGCGAGCAGCCGCTCGGCGACGGTCTCGAGCTCGGCCGGGTCGACGCCCGCTCCGAGCCTGGAGACCGAGGTCAGCGGTCGGTTGGCGCGCCCGTGGAGCGCCAGTGGGGAGCCGGCGGTGACCTCGCCGGGCCGGGGCTCGGGGTCGAGCGGGTCGCGGAATGCGGCGTTCAGGTGCACGGGGCCGGGCCGGGGCTCGCCGCGCGCCGCGGCGAAGGCACGACAGGCGCTCGAGCGGACGTGCAGGAGGCCCTGGTCGTCGGCGTCGTTCGTCCCGAGGTCGCAGAACCAGCGCGGGGAGGAGCCGTAGAGCTTGAGCTGATCGATCGTCTGGCCGGCACCGACCTGGCGCAGCTCAGGCGGTCGATCGGCGGTGATCACGATCATCGGTGCTCCGCCCTCGTCGGCCTCGACGACGGCGGGGTGGAGATTGGCCGCCGCACTGCCGGACGTGCAGACGACGGCCGCAGGAACGCCGTCGGCGGCACCGATGCCGAGCGCGAAGAAGCCGGCGGAGCGCTCGTCGACGATCACGGTGATGTCGATTCCGGGCTGGACGAAGAGCGCCATCGCCAGCGGGGTCGAGCGCGAACCGGGGGAGACCACGGCGCGCGTCACGCCACAGCGCGCCAGCTCCTCTGCGATCGCGGATGCGAGCGCGGTATTCGCGTTCGTCGGGTCCACCACCGGCGACGCTAGAGGATCGCGCCGTCGGCCCGGCTCTCGACCGGCGCGCCGCGGGCAGCCCGACCATTAGCTTTCGCGCGCGATGAAGCGTGAAGCCGACAGGGATCGGAGACCGGTGACGGAGCTTGTGAGGCAGACCGTCCGGGATCTTCACCGCCTCGGCCTGCCGGTCGTGCTAGCGGCCGCCTGCCTTCTGTTCTGCGCCGCGCCCGCGCACGCCGGTAGCGCCACGCGCTTCGCGGACCCCGCCGGCGAGGGCACGGCGTGCACTCAGACCCAGCCGTGCTCGATCACGACCGCTGTCCAGGATGCGCCCGATGGGGCCGAGGTCGCGCTCCTCGAGGGCGACTACACGCTCCCCCTGGACTTCGTCATCGACCGAGGCATCGACGTGTCGCCGGCGTCGGAGGAGGGGCCCGTTTCACTCTCCGGCGGCTCGCTCGGGACCCCGGCCGTCAGCGGACCCGGCAGTAGCCTGTCCCATGTCGAGCTGTCCGGTCTATCCGGCGTCGCGATCTTCGAGGGAGCGCTCGTCGAGCAGGTTGTCGCCACCGGCGGATTCGGCTGCATCGTCCGCGACGGCCTGCTCCGCGACAGCGTCTGCCTCGGCTACGACGACGCCGGCGTCCTCGCGATCGCGGCCGGTGACCAGATCGAGGCGGTCGTTCGCAACGTGACGGCGGTCGGCGAGGACGGCGCGGTGCTCCGTTCCGACCGCGGCTCGCAGCTCAGCTTCGACGCCCGCAACTCGATCTTTCTCACCACCCTGCCGGACGATGCGCGCTACGTCGATCTGAGGCTCCTGCGCGGCGACGGCGCTGCCTTGGAGACGGATATCGACTTCTCGAACTTCCGATCCTCCGCAGGCGACGGCATCGACCCACTCGAGCCCGGGACCCGTTCGAACCAGGCCGCGGCGCCGGTCTTCCGCGACGCGCCCGGCGGCGATTTCCGGCAGGCGCAGGGCTCGCCGACGCTCGACTCCGGTACGGCCGGCGCGAACGGCATCGGCTCACTCGACTTCGAGGGCGATGAGCGCGTCCAGGGTCGGGAGATCGACATCGGCGCCGACGAGTCCGCCTTCGGCGACGCGGCGCCGACGGTCAGGATCGTGCGCGCTCCCGACAAGCGGACGCGGAACAGACGTCCCGGCTTCCGGTTCAGGGGGTCCGATGATGTGACTTCGCCAAACGAGCTCCGCTTCCGCTGCGGCCTGAACACACGCAATCTCACCCCCTGTAGCTCACCCCGGATCTACCGCAATCTCGATCCCGGCCGCTACCGCTTCAAGGTCGAAGCGATCGACGAGGCGGGCAACCGCAGCCGCCCGGCGGCCTACTCCTGGCGCATCGTCAAGCGCTAGCGCGGCTGAGCCAGGACGGCGCGTCCGGCTCAGCCCGAGATCCGCGCCCGTGAGAGCGCCTCGGCGTCCAGCTCGACCCCGAGGCCCGGCGCGTCACCGAGGGCGATCTCACCCTCGATCACATCGGGGCCGTCCCCGATCGACTCGGCGAACAGCTCGAGCGTCGCGAGCCCGTGGGCGAACGGTCCGGACACGACGGCCGCCGTGTGCGCGGCCGCGGCGATTCCCACCGGGCCGTCGAGGGCCGAGGAGAGGTAGATCGGCAGCCGGCGCGCGATCTCGAGCGCCGGAGTGATCCCGCCGACCTTCGAGAGCTTCACCGTGGCGGCCTCGCAGGCGCCGAGCTCGACCGCGCGGTCGGCGCCGGCTCGGTCGGTGACCGATTCGTCAGCCGCGAGCCGAGCGCCGGTTCGCCGTCGGAGCTCCGCCATTGCCTCGAGGCCGGCCACGGGCTGCTCGACGAGCTCGAGCTCGAGCGGCGCCAGCGCCTCGAGCATGCCCGAGGCCTCGTCGACGGTCCAGGCCTCGTTGGCGTCGATCCGGATCCGTACGGTTTCACCGCATGCCTCGCGAACCGCCGCCACTACAGCGATGTCGAGCTCGCGGGCCAGTCCGAGTTTCAGCTTCAGGGTCGTGAAGCCTTTCGCGACCCTCTCGGCCGCTCGGGTCGCGACCGTCTCGGGGTCACCGGCCGCCAGCGTCGCGTTGACCACCACCGGGTGTGGACGCTCGCCGCTCAGCAGGCGCCAGAGCGGCACTCCCGATCGTTTCGCCGCGAGGTCCGACAGCGCGGTCTCGAGGGCGGCACGGACGGCCGGATGCAGGGCGCACTCGGCCTCGATCGCCGCCATGCGTGCGCCGACCCAGCGCCGGTCCGACTCGACCTCCGAGCCGACGAGCGTCTCGGCAGCCGCGCTCAGAGCCGTCGTGACCTCGTCGAGCGGCATGTCGCCTCGCAGCGACAGGGGGACCGCCTCACCGAGGCCCTCGATCCCGGTGTCGGAGCGCAGCCGCAACAGCACCATCTCGCGGCGATCGATCCGCCCGCGCGCCGTCACGTACGGCTCGCGGAAAGCGAGTGCGTATGGGATCGCCTCGGCCTGCTCGATCCGCACGACGCAGCCCTCGGCTCAGGCCGCGATCACGAGCCCGGCCGCGAGCAGGACGCTGTAGGCGCCCAGCAGCGCGCCGGTCCCGGCCAGGGCGCCGTTCAGCGACGGACCGTCGACGCGCGTGAGAACTGCTCGCGCCGGCTTCACCGCGAGCGGGAGCGAGAGCAGGCAGAGCAGCCCGAGCGCCGGGCCGTCGGCGAGCAGCAGGCCAAGAGCCACGGCGAGGTAGCCCCCGGCGACGAAGGCGATGTAAAGGGCCCGGGTCCGCTGCCGTCCGAGCCGGACGGCGAGCGTCATCTTGCCGGCGCGGCGGTCCGTATCGAGGTCGCGGACGTTGTTGACGACGAGGATCGCGCTCGACAGGAAGCCGACGCCGACCGACAGCCAGGCCGGGAGCGCGGCGAGATCCTCGAGCTGCACGTAGTAGGAGCCGTTGACCGCGACGAGGCCGAAGAACAGGAACACGAAGACCTCGCCGAGGCCGGCGTAGCCGTAGGGCCGCGGACCCCCCGTATAGAGGACTCCCGCGACTATCGAGGCGGTCCCGATGACGAGGATCAGCGGCCCGGCGACGTACGTCAGGTAGGCGCCGGCGAGGACGGCCACCCCGAACGCGAGCCAGGTCGCGTGCAGCACCCGGCGAGGCGCGACCAGGCCCTGGGCGGTCACGCGAACCGGCCCGAGCCGGTCGTCGGTGTCCGCGCCGCGCTTGGCGTCGGAGTAGTCGTTGGCGAGGTTGGTCCCGATCTGGATGAAGATCGATCCGATCAGCGCGGCGATCAGCGCTCCGACGCGGAGCGAGCCGTCGATCCGCTGGATCTCGACCCAGGCGGCAGCCGTTCCGACGAGTACCGGAGCGACGGCCGCGGGCAGCGTCCGCGGCCGCGCGGCCATCAACCAGATGCGAGCGTTCACGGGCGCTTCGGGTACTTCGAGAAGTCCGGCGCGCGACGCTCCTTGTAGGCGTTGCGCCCCTCCTGGCCCTCCTCGGACATGTAGAAGAGCAACGTCGCGTCGTGGGAGAGCTGCTGGATGCCGGTGATCCCGTCCTCGGCCGCGTTGAAGCTCGACTTCAGGAGCCTCAGCGACAGCGGCGAGAGCGCCGCGATCTCGCGGCACCACGCGACGGTCTCGGCCTCGAGCCGATCGAGCGGCACGACCGTGTTGACCAGGCCCATCTCGAGCGCCTCATCGGCCTCGTAGAGGCGGCAGAGGAACCAGATCTCCTTCGCCTTGCGGATCCCCACGGCCCGGGCGAGCTGCCCGGCACCGAAGCCACCGTCGAACGAGCCGACGCGAGGGCCGGTCTGGCCGAAACGCGCGTTGTCGGCCGCGATCGACAGGTCGCACACGAGGTGGAGGATCTGACCGCCGCCGACCGCGTAGCCCGCGACCATCGCGACCACCGGCTTCGGCAGCCGGCGGATCTGGACGTGGAGGTCTCCGACGTCGAGCCGGCCGATCCCCTGCTGGGCGACATCGTCGTCCCCGATGTAGCCGTCGTCGCCGCGGATTCGCTGGTCGCCGCCGGAGCAGAACGCCTCGGTCCCGGCGCCCGTGAAGATGATCGCCGCGACCTCGGTGTCGTCGCGGGCGCGATCGAAGGCGTCTCGCATCTCGGCGATCGTCTGGGGGCGGAAGGCGTTCCTGACCTCCGGCCGGTCGATCGTGATCTTCGCGATCGCCTCGGTCCGCTCGTAGCGGATGTCCGTGTACTCGCCCTCGGCGACCCAGGTCACCGGCGCATAGAGCGACTCCTCGCTCGGCGCGTCTCTGTGTCTGATCGGCATCTCCGCGATGATCACACAGGCGATGGTTGAGGGCGGAGCCGAAGGAGCCGGAGCGGCGGCGATCGACTGGCTGCGAGCGCGCCGGCTGAGCTCGCCCGAGCGCGTCGCGCTGCTCGGTGCCGACGGGCGAGCTCTGACCTACGGCGAGCTCGATGTCGCCGCCGACCGCGCCGCCACGGCGCTACGAAGCGAAGGCGCGGAGCCCGGCAGACCGGTCTCGATGGCGCTCGAGCCGGGCGTCGACGCCATCGTCGCCCTCCACGGCGCGGTTCGGCTCGGCGCGACGGCCCGAATGCTGCGCGCCGGGGAGCGGCCCGACGATGCCGGCGAGCCCCTGGTCTCGTCGGCCGAGCAGCTCCGGGCGGCCGTCGATCCCGGGCCCGGTGCGCCGACCGTCTCGGCCGGCACGGGTCTCAGCCTGATCCGCACCTCGGGCACGTCGGGCGTCCCGAAGTGGGTCGAGCTCAGCCGTGGCAATCACTTCGCGAGCGCGGTCGGCTCCGCCTTCAATCTGGGCGTAGACCCGGCCGATCGCTGGCTCTGCTGCCTGCCGCTCAACCACGTCGGTGGGCTCACGATCGCGATCCGCTCGACGATCTACGGCACCGCGGCGCTGATCCACCCGCGCTTCGAGACCGATCGCGTCGCGGCCGCGCTCGACGGCGACGGCGTCACCATCGTCTCGCTCGTGGCCACGCAGCTTCGGCGCCTGCTCGACGCGGGGGCCGCCGTCGATCGGCCGCGGGTGATCCTGCTCGGCGGTGGCCCCGCGCCGCCCGAGCTGATCGCCGAGGCGCTAGAGCGCGGGGCGCGGGTCGTCCAGAGCTACGGGCTCACCGAGGCCTGCTCACAGGTGACGACGCTCGCGGCGGCCGACGCGGCGAGGCGGATCGGGTCCTCGGGCCGGCCGCTGCTCACGACGCGCGTCGAGGTCGACCCGGGCGGCGAGATCCTCGTCTCGGGGCCGACGGTCGCCGGCGGGTCGCTGGCTGCGGACGGACGCCTGCACACCGGCGACCTCGGCGAGCTCGACGAGGCCGGCTTCCTGTGGGTCCGCGACCGGATCTCCGACCTGATCGTCTCGGGGGGCGAGAACGTCCTGCCGGCCGAGGTCGAGGCCGCGCTGGCGTCTCATCCCTCCGTCGCGGATGCCGCGGTCATCGGCCTGCCGGACCGCGAGTGGCAGGAGGCGGTGAGCGCCTTCGTGGTCGCCGCGGGCGAACCGGTGCCCGAGCGCGAGCTGCTCGAGTTCGCCGCCGGCCGGCTGGCCCGCCACGAGCTCCCGAAGCGGATCACCTGGGTCGACGAGCTGCCGCGCGGAGCGGGTGGGAAGCTGCGGCGCCGGGAGCTGCGCGACCGCTACGCGCCGGGCGGCTGAGCGCGACTAGAGTCGCGCGCCATGACTGGCGACAAGGACATCTTCTACGACTCCGACGCGGACCTCTCGCTCTTCGACGGCAAGACGGTCGCGATCCTCGGCTACGGCTCGCAGGGCCACGCCCACGCGCTGAATCTCAAGGACTCGGGCCTGAACGTCGTCGTCGGCCTGCGCGAGGGGTCCTCGAGCGTCGCCAAGGCTGAGGCCGAGGGGCTCGAGGTCCTGCCGGTCGCCGAGGCGGCGAGCCGGGGCGACGTCGTGATGATCCTGCTGCCCGACGAGCAGCAGTCGGCGATCTGGGACGCCGACATCGCGGACGGGATCGCCGAGGGCAACCTGCTGATGTTCGCCCACGGCTTCGCGATCACCTACGACCAGATCCGGCCACCGGCCGGCGTCGACGTCGGCATGGTCGCCCCGAAGGGCCCGGGCCACCTCGTTCGTCGCCAGTATCAGGAGGGGCGTGGGGTTCCGTGCCTGATGGCCGTCGAGCAGGACGCCACCGGCAACGCCCACGATCTCGTGCTCGCCTACGCGGCGGGGGTCGGCGGCGGTCGCGCCGGGATCATCGAGACGAACTTCAAGGACGAGACCGAGACCGACCTGTTCGGTGAGCAGGCCGTCCTCTGCGGCGGCGCCACCGAGCTCGTCCGCGCCGGCTTCGAGACGCTCGTCGAGGCGGGCTACGACCCGCGCCTCGCGTACTTCGAGTGCCTGCACGAGCTCAAGCTGATCGTCGACCTCATGTACGAGGAGGGGATCCAGGGGATGCGCCACTCGATCTCCAACACGGCGGAGTACGGCGACATGACCCGCGGCGAGCGCGTGATCGGGCAGGAGTCGAAGGCCGCGATGCGTGAGATCCTCGGCGAGATCCAGTCCGGCGCGTTCGCGCGCGAGTGGATCGCTGAGAACCGCGCCGGTCACGAGAACTTCGACCGCATGCGCGCTGAGGCGGAGGGCGCGCAGGTCGAGAAGGTCGGGGCGGAGCTGCGCTCGATGATGCCCTGGATCCAGAAGGACTGAGGACCGCGTGGCGCGGGTCGCGCTCGCCAGCTTCAAGGGGCTGCCGGACACGTGGGGGTGGGGCGAGCGCGAGGTCGCGCGCATTCTCACCGAGCGCGGGATCGAGACCGAGCTCATCCCGTGGGACTCCGGCGAGGCGGACTTCGAGACGCCCGAGCTCGTCGTCGTTCGCACGACCTGGAACTACGTCCGCCATCGCGACCGGTTCTGCGCTTGGGCCGACGCGATCGGCGACCGGCTCCGAAACGCTCCCGAGCTGATCCGCTGGAACTCCGACAAGACCTACCTCGGCGAGCTCGGCGACGCCGGGGTCCCGGTCTGCCCGACGACGTTCGTCGGGCCGGGCGAAGCTCCGCCCCGGCTCGAGGGCGAGGTCGCCGTGAAGCCGACGGTCTCCGCCGGCGGCCGCGACACCGGTCGCTTCTCGCCGGCGGTCCACGAAGCGGCTCACGCGCTGATCGGCGAGATCACGGCCTCGGGACGCACCGCGATGGTCCAGCCCTACCTGAGCTCGGTCGACGAGCTCGGAGAAACGGCGATCGTCCACTTCGGCGGCGAACCGGTCAACGTGCTGCGAAAGCGCGCTGTCCTGAGCCCGGACGAGGTCGCGCCGGTGACCGAGGACGAGGTCGGCGCGGCGACGGTGATGTCCGACGAGAGCCTCGTCGGACTCGGCGAGGCGGCCGACGACGAACGTGAGCTTGCGCGCCGTGTCGTCGCGGAGGTCGCCCGCCGCTTCGACGGGGCGCCATTGATCTGCCGCGTCGACATGGTCCGCGATCCCTCCGGCGATCCGCTTCTGCTCGAGCTCGAGGCCGTCGAGCCGAACCTCTACCTGGAGCTGCGGCCCGAGCTCGCCGAGCGACTCGCGGACGCGATCGAGGCGGAGCTGGCGAGCGAGATTTGATCGGCCGCCGCGACCGGTGAGATGATCGCCGCCGGGCTCGGGACGAATCGAAGACTGGGAGGACCGATGGAGGCAGGTGCAGGTGGGATCGAGCCGCTCGGCGAGGGGCTGCCGGCTGAGCTCCGCGACTACCCGGTGCAGTCGAGCGTGGCGCGCCAGGAGGAGTACTCGCGCTTCCTGCCGCTGATCAAGTGGCTGCTCGTGATCCCGCACCTGTTCGTGCTCGTCTTCGTCGGGCTCGTCGCCTTGTTCGCGATCGTGCTCGCGTTCTTCGCGGTCCTGATCACGGGGCGCTATCCGCGAGCGCTGTTCGACGTCGTGCTTTCGGCCTACCGCTACGGATGGCGCGTCGGGGCCTACATGTACCTGATGACCGACCGCTATCCGCCGTTCGCGTTCGGGGACGTCCCCGACTACCCGGCGCGGCTCGAGATCGCCTACCCCGAGCAGGGTGTCGACCGCTGGCGCCCGCTCGTCGCCTGGTTGCTCGCGTTCCCGTATCTGTTCGTGGCCGGGGCGCTGCTGACGGTGACGGGCGTGCTGACGTTCTTCGCCTTCTTCACGATCCTGTTCACGAAGCGCTACCCCGCGGGCATGTTCGACCTCGCCCTCGTGCCGATGCGCTGGCAGCAGCGCGGCAACGCCTACTCGCACTTCATGGTGACTCGTTACCCGCCGCTCGCCTGGGGCTGAGCGCCGGCGGCGTGGCTCAGTCGAGCGGCCGCGCGCGGGCTTCGTCCTCGTCGCCCGCGATCTGCCCGTCGCGACCGACGTAGCCGTCCTTCGCGCCGACGCATAGGTAGGTCGCGGGCTCCTGCCCCTCGTTGATGAGCCGTCGCGAGGCGGAGGCGGAGACGCGTGCGAGCCCACCCGGCCCGAGCTCGTGGCGGGTGCCGTCCCCGAACTCCATCTGGACCGTCCCCGAGAGGACGACGTAGAGCTCCTCCTGAACGTCGTGATAGTGGGCGTTGGTCATGTAGCGCGGCGGGAGCACGATCACGTTCGCTCCCATCGACTCGACCCCGAGCTCTTGGCGGACCTTGCGAAACCCGTATCCCTCGCCGAGCTCGTCGACGCTCGAGACCGCGTATCCCTCACCGCTTCTAACCTCTGCCATCGGCGCAGAGTATGGCCGGCGGGGGTTCGCGGGTCCCGCCGAGCCGCTCCGGGTCGCTGGTTAACCTGATGCGGCCCGTCATCCAAGGAGCCCGATGCCCGCCCAGCCCAATCTCTTCACGAAGCAGTACCTGCTGACCGCAGGCCCGACGCCGCTGCCGCCGGCCGTCTCGCAGGTCATGGCAGAGCCGATCCTCTACCACCGTGCCCCGGCCTTCATCGAGGTCTACGAGCGCGTCCTGGGTCGCCTGCCGGAGGTCTTCCAGACCCGCAATCAGGTCCTCTGCTACGCCGCCTCGGGCACCGGCGCGCTCGAATCCGCGGTCGCCAACCTCGTCCGTCCGGGCCAGGGCGCGGTCGTGGCGTCGTGCGGGAAGTTCGGCGAGCGCTGGGCCGAGCTCTGCGAGGCCTACGAGGCCGACATGACCCACCTCGCCTTCGAGTGGGGCGAGAAGGTGGATCCGGCCCGCCTCGACGCCGCCCTCGGCGAGCTCGCCTCGCCGCCGCGCGCCGTCTTCACGACCTTCTCGGAGACCTCGACCGGAGTCGTCAACGACATCGAGGCGATCGCCGAGGTCGTCTCGCGCCACGGTTCGATCCTCTGCGTCGACGCGGTCTCGGGCCTCGGCGCCGCCGAGCTCAAGCAGGACGAGTGGGGCGTCGACGTCGTCATCTCGGGCTCGCAGAAGGCGCTGATGTGCCCGCCCGGGCTGGCCTTCGCCTCGGTGTCCGAGCGCGCTCTCGCGCTCGCCGCCGAGAACGGGGCAGGCCGCTACTACTTCGACTGGGGGAAGACCGCGAAGGGCCAGGCGCAGTCGCCCGCCAACTCGGCGTTCACGCCGGCCGTCTCGCTGTTCATGGCCCTCGACGTCGCGCTCGCTCAGATCATGGACGAGGGTCTCGACGAGGTCTTCGCTCGCCACGCGCTGCTCGCCCGAGCGGCACGCGCCGGGATCGAGGCCGCCGGACTGGAGCGCTTCGGTCCCGAGGACGACGCCGCCAACGTCGTCACCGCGGCGCGGCTCCCGGACGAGATCGACGGCGCCGCGGTCCCGAAGCTGATGCGCGACCGCTACGGCGTGACGATCGCCGGCGGCCAGGGACACCTGAAGGGCAAGATCGCGCGGATCGCCCACTGCGGCTACTTCGGCGGCTTCGACATCATCGTCGCGCTGTCGGCGCTCGAGCTGGCGCTCGCCGACGTCGGCCACCAGGTCGAGCCGGGCGCCGCCGCAGGTGCCGCGATGCGGGTCTTCGCCGAGGCCGGCGTCACCCCGGCGCCGGTCGGTTGATGGCCGTCGCCTCAGAGCGCCCGCGGGTCCTCGTCAAGGAGAAGATCGCCGACGCCGGCGTCGAACTGCTGCGCGAGGACTTCGACGTCGAGCTCGGCGTCGACTGGGATCAGGACGAGCTCGAGCGCAGGCTCGGGGAGTTCGATGCGATCCTGATCCGCTCGGCGACGAAGATGACGCCGGAGCTGATCGAGCGCGGCACCCGCCTGCGGGCGATCGGCCGCGCCGGCACCGGCGTCGACAACGTCGATCTCGAGGCGGCCACGAAGCGAGGGATCATCGTCGCCAACGCGCCCGAGTCGAACTCGGTCGCGGCGGCCGAGCACACGCTCGCGCTCGCGATGGCTCTGTTTCGCAACGTCCCGCAGGCCGACGAGGCGCTTCGCGACGGCCGCTGGGAGCGCTCGAAGTTCGGTGGAAACGAGCTGTTCGGCAAGACGCTCGGCGTGATCGGATTCGGCCGCATCGGCCAGCTCGTCGCGCGCCGTGCCCAGGCCTTCGACATGGACGTGGTCGCCTACGACCGCTTCGTCGCCCCGGAGCGCTTCCGCGAGCTCGGCGTCGAGGGCCTCGACAACACCGACGAGCTCTACGCCCGCGCCGACCTGATCACGATCCATCTCCCCAAGACTCCGGACACGGTCAACTGGATCGATGCCGAGGCGCTGGCGAAGATGAAGCCGGGCGTGCGGATCGTCAACTGCGCCCGCGGCGAGCTCGTCGACCTCGAGGCGCTCGCCGAGGCGCTCGAGTCCGGTCCCGTCGCCGGTGCCGCGCTCGACGTCTTCCCGTCCGAGCCGTTCACCGACCATCCGATCCTCAGGCACCCGAAGGTCGTCGTGACGCCGCATCTCGGCGCCTCGACGAGCGAGGCGCAGGACCGCGCCGGGATCCACACCGCGCAGCAGATCCGCGCAGCGCTCACCGGCGGCGTGGTCACCAACGCGGTCAACATCGCCGCCGTCCGGCCCGAGGTGATGGAGGCCCTGGCGCCGTTCGTGCCGCTGTGCGAGAACCTCGGCCGTCTCGCGCAGGGGCTCGCCGACTCACCAGCCGGACGGGTCGAGGTCGAGTTCCACGGCCGGATCGCAGAGCACGACACGCGGCTGCTCGGGATCTCGGTGCTGGCCGGCATCCTCGGCGGTCACACCGAGGAGACGGTCAACCTCGTCAACGCTCCGCAGATCGCGGAGGAGCGCGGCCTCGAGCTCGTCGAGACGAAGAGCGTCGCCTCCGAGGACTTCACCGACCTCGTCGTGGTGCGCCTCGGCGAGTCAGGCGCGGAGGTAGAGGTGACCGGGACGGCGGTCGGCCCGCGGAACATCCCGTACCTGACCGGCGTCTGGGGCCAGAGCTTCTACATGCCGTTCGCGGGTCACCTCGCGATCTTCCGCTACCACGACCGGCCCGGGATGATCGGCCGCGTCGGGTCGGCCTGTGGCGAGAGCGACGTCAACATCATCTCGGCCGCGGTCGGTGCGGAGGCGCGCCCGGACGAGGCGGTCATGGCGATCACCACCGACGCCGCCGTTCCCGACGCCGTCGTCGCGCGGATCGTCGCCGACGATGCCTTCCTCGAGGGTCACGCGGTCGATCTCTAAGCGGGCTCTCTAACCGGGCCGCTCTAGCGCTCGGGGGCTCGCGCCGATAGAACCCCGGCATGGGGACCGGGCTTCTCAGCGTCGCGAGCATCGGCAGCGTCTACGAGCGCTTCATCCTCGACACCGGGCGCCAGCCCGAGTTCCTGTTCTTCGTCGCGTTCCTCGCGACGTTCGGGATCTGCCGGACGGTGACCCACGCGATCCGCTCGGATGCGAAGTGGTTCCCCGGCGGCGACGTGAGCGTCGGCGGGACCCACATCCATCACATGGTCTGGGGGATCCTCACGATCCTGATCACGGGCTGGATAGCGATCTCGTTCGAACCGCCGTCGCCCTGGCACGACCTGCTCGCCGTCGCGTTCGGGATCGGGGCCGGATTGACGATGGACGAGTTCGCGCTCTGGCTCCACCTCGAGGACGTCTACTGGTCGGAGAAGGGTCGCCAATCGGTCGACGCCGTGATCGTGTGCGCGGCGATATCCGGCCTGATGTTGATCAGCTTCTCGGCCTGGGTCGAGGTCGGCCGCGGGGTCGCCGACGCCGCCTTCGCGACGATCGGGTTCGTCGGCGTCGGCGGCATCGTCCTCGCGTTGATCAACGCCGCGAAGGAGAAGTTCGCGACCGCTCTGATCGGGCTGGTGATCTCACCGATCGCGCTGTGGGGAGCGTTCCGTCTCGGCCGCCCCAGCTCGCTGTGGGCGCGCCGCTTCTACGGCGAGAAGCGGATGGCGAAGTCGCGGCGCCGCTTCGGCGTACCGGAGCCGGGTCCGTCGGAGATCGCCGACCCCGCGACGGCTCAGGAGCCGGCGGGCTCGGCGGCCGGCTCGACGCCCTGACGGGCCCCGTCGCGGCGCAGCAGCAGTTCGTCGACGAGGACGCCGATCGTCGACGCGGTCGGTATCGCCAGGACCGCGCCCAGCAGACCTGCGAGCTCGGCGCCGACGAGGATCGCGATGATCGCGACCGCCGGGTTGACCCGGACCGCGCCCTTGAAGAGCAGCGGCTGGAAGACGCGGTCCTGGAGCTGCTGGTAGATCAGGAACATCACGACCCAGGCGATCAGCGCACCCGGGAAGGCATGGAACGCAGCGACGATCGCGACGAGCGAGCCGCCGATCGTCAGCCCGACGAGCGGGATCAGGTTGCAGAACGCGACGATGACCGCGAGCGGCACGGCCAGGTCGATGCCCAGCAGCGTGCAGGCGAGCCAGGTGAAGATGCCGGCGGTGACCGAGAGCAGCAGAGTGACGCTGACGTAGGAGCGAACGACGCCGGCGATCCGCACCCCGATCCGCTTGCCGCGCTCCTCGGCATCGCCCGACAGACGGCTGAGACCCGACTCGTAGAAACGCTTGCCGTCGATCGACAGGAAGAAGGCCAGGGCCAGCACCGTGATCGCGGCGACGAGGTTCTTGACGAGGCCGACGGTGATCGAGCCGGCGGTGCCGGCGGCATCGCCGAGCTTCGCGGGCAGGCTCGACGCCTGCTCGCTCAGGACCTGGGTGAGGTCGAAGCGATCGTTCAGCTCACGAAAGGCGGCGCTCTGCTCGGCCCAGTCCTCGAAGTCCTTGACGTAGGTCGGAAGTTGGCGGGCGAGCATCTCGATCTCGCGGACGATCGGCGGGATCACGATCACGATCAGCGCCGCGAACGCGATCGCGAAGCTGATGAACACGATCAGGATCGCGGCCCAGCGCGGCGGCCTGCGCCCGGCGATGTCGATCCGGCTGGCGAGCGAGACGGCCGGATTCAGCGCCAGCGCGAGGAAGACGGCGGCGAGCGTCCAGCGAAGCGCCGTCCGGGTGTGGAGGAGCACGATCGCGAGCAGAACCGCGATCGCGATGATCAGCAGGCTGATGGCCGCGATCTTCGCGATCGCTCGTGCTTCGATCTGGGTCGACCTCATCCGGCTCTGGGGAGCCGGGTTCCATGCGGCCCCGCGGTCTCCTGCCGGCCCGGGCCGCGTGCGCTACCCTCGCAGGCAGCTTCGAGATGACGTCCCCGCGCCTCAGCCTCCGACTTTCGCTTCTGCTCCCCCCGCGGGGGGACTGATCGCCGGGCGGCGCGACAAGCCGCGAGCTGACAAGAAGCAACTTCTCGATTCACCGCAAGGAGGCCATCGATGAATGGCGATCCGAAGGGTCCCGGGGCCGTAGGCGCGCCGGCGACAGACCGCAAAGACGACCGCGTCCAGATCTTCGACACGACGCTCCGCGACGGCGAGCAGTCACCCGGCATCTCACTCAACACGGCCGAGAAGGTCGAGATCGCCCAGCAGCTCGAGCGACTCGGCGTCGACGTCATCGAGGCCGGCTTCCCGATCACCTCGCCGGGCGACTTCGAGGCCGTGACGCGGATCGCGCAGACGGTCACCGAGCCGGTGATCTGCGCGCTCGCGCGGACCCACAAGGCCGACATCGACTCGGCCTGGGGCGCGCTTCGCGATGCTGAACGACCGCGCATCCATACGTTCATCTCGACCTCGGACATCCACATCGCGCATCAGCTGCGGACCGATCGCGACGACGTCCGGGGCCAGGCCCGGGCCGCCGTCGCTCACGCGCGCTCGCTCTGCGACGACGTCGAGTTCTCGCCGATGGACGCGACCCGAGCCGAACTCGAGTTCACCGCGGAGATCTGCCAGATCGCCGTCGACGAGGGCGCGACCGTCGTCAACATCCCCGACACCGTCGGCTACACGACGCCGACCGAGTTCGCCGCGTTCCTCGAGGGCCTCATCGCCGCGGCCCCCGGCCTGCGCGACATCCGTCTGTCGGTCCACTGTCACGACGATCTCGGTCTCGCGGTCGCGAACTCCTACGCCGGCGTCCTCGCAGGCGCACGACAGGTCGAGTGCGCGATCAACGGGATCGGCGAGCGCGCGGGCAATTGCTCGCTCGAGGAGATCGTGATGCTGCTTCGCACCCGCGGCGAGCTCCACGGGCTCGAGGTCGGGACGGTGACGCCCGAGATCTCACGCACGAGCCGGCTCGTTTCGCGCCTGACGGGCTATCCGGTCCAGCCCAACAAGGCGATCGTCGGCCGCAACGCGTTCGCGCACGAGTCGGGCATCCATCAGGACGGCGTCCTCAAGGAGCGCACGACCTTCGAGATCATGGATCCCGTCGACGTCGGTCTCGAGTCGAACTCGATCGTCCTCGGCAAGCACTCTGGCCGCCACGCGCTCAAGGACGCGCTCGAACAGCTCGGCTATTCCGTCGACGGCCAGGCGCTCCGCCAGGCGTTCGACCGCTTCAAGGAGATCGCCGACAAGAAGAAGCAGGTCACAGCGCTCGATCTCGAGGCGATCGTCTCCGACGAGATGCGGACGGGCGGCGACTCCTACGAGCTCGACTGGTTCGAGGCGTCGTCAGGGAGTCGTTCGGAGCCGCGGGCCCGCGTCTCGATCACGATGCCCGACGGCGAGCGCGCCGAAGGTGCATCGGGCGGCGACGGGCCGATCGAGGCGGTGTTCGGCGCGATCTCCGACGCGACGAAGGTCGAGCCGGCGCTCGAGCGCTTCACGGTCGGAGCTGTCACGGAGGGCTATGACGCGCTCGGCGAGGTGACCGTCGTGCTCCGCGCCCATGGCCACCTCGCTACCGGGACCGCGGTCGCGACCGACATCATCGAGGCGTCGGCCTGGGCCTACGTCCGCGCGCTCTCCAACGCGCTCGAGGGCGCCGCCGTCCGCGAAGCCGAAGCGCTCGCCGCCGAGGCGGCGGGGGAGCCCAGCCCCAGGCCGTGATCCGCCGGCGGATCTGAACCGGAGCCTGGTGTCGCTCGAGGTTGACCTTCCCGTGAAGCGTCAACCTCGAGTCGGCCATCCGGTCGCGGACGCCTTGTACGTGATAACGTACGCTCGTAATGAGCGGCGCGGTCGTCGAATCCAACGCTGGGGCCGAGCACGCTGACGTCTCCGTCGGGCCGCGGGTTCGCGCGCTGCGCGACGCGGCCGGCCTCTCACTCCGTGAGCTCGCCGAGCGCTCCGGCGTCTCGGCGCCGATGCTCTCGCAGGTCGAGCGCGGTGAGACATCCCCGACGCTCGTCGTCGCCGCACGTATCGCGGCGGGGCTCGAGCTCAGCCTGTCGCAGCTCCTGCGCCTCGACGAGGCGACGCACGTCGTCGTCGTCAGGGCGGGAGAGGGTCGTGCCTCGCGCCGTGGCGGACACCGGATCGAGGAGCTGACGCCGCCGCTGCCCGGGCAGCGCGCCGACGTCTCGCGACACCGGCTCGATCCGGGCACCGCGACGGGCGGTGCCGCCGACCCACCGATGCACGAGCCCGGCAGCCGGGAGACCGCGGTCGTGCTCGCCGGTTCGGTCGCGCTCGTCGTCGACGGCGTGACCCACGAGCTCGGCGCCGGCGACAGCGTCACCTTCGATGCCGACCTCCCACATCACTTCGAGAACCGGGCCTCTGAGCCCGCCGAGCTGCTCGCCGTCGTCGCGGCGGGCCTCAGACGCGGCTGACCCAGCCGGCAACGCGGAAAGGAACGCGATGGCGCAGACGATGTTCGACAAGATCTGGCGCGACCACGAGGTCGCCGAGGGCCTGATCTACATCGACCTCCACATGGTCCACGAGGTCACCTCGCCGCAGGCCTTCGAAGGCCTGAGGATGGCGGGGCGCAAGGTCCGGCGACCCGATCGAACGCTCGCGACCGCCGACCACAACGTCCCGACCGACGGCACCACCGTCGCCCGCCTGATCGCCGACGAGCTGTCGCGAAAGCAGGTCGAGGCACTCGAGGCCAACTGCGAGGAGTTCGGCGTCCCGCTGCATTCGATCGGCTCCGATCACCAGGGGATCGTCCATGTGATCGGCCCTGAGCTCGGAGCGACCCAGCCCGGCATGACCATCGTCTGCGGCGACAGCCACACCTCGACCCACGGCGCCTTCGGGGCGCTCGCGTTCGGGATCGGCACCTCCGAGGTCGAGCACGTCCTCGCGACGCAGTGCCTCGTCCAGGCGCGACCGCGCACGATGCGGATCAACTACTCCGGCGAGCTCGGCGAGGGCGTCACCGCGAAGGACCTGATCCTGGCGACGATCGGACGTCTCGGCACGGCCGGGATGACCGGCTACGCCGTCGAGTACGCCGGCGAGACGATCGCCGGGCTCTCGATGGAGAACCGGATGACGATCTGCAACATGACGATCGAGGGTGGCGGGCGCGCGGGGATGATCGCGCCGGACGAGACGACCTTCGACTGGGTCCGCGGGCGCCCGGGCGCGCCGCGCGACTTCGAGGCCGCCGTCGCCGCCTGGCGCGAGCTGCCGACAGACGACGGCGCCGAGTTCGACCGCGAGGTCGACATCGACTCGACCGAGATCTCGCCGATGGTCACCTGGGGGACGACACCCGGGATGGTCACGGAGGTCACCGACTCGGTTCCCGACCCCGGGAGCTGGGGCGAGGGGGGAGCGGCCGATCGCGAGTCCGCCGAGCGCGCCCTCGCCTACATGGGCCTCGAGGCCGGGACTCCGATCACCGAGCTCAAGCTCGACCGGATCTTCATCGGCTCGTGCACGAACTCGCGGATCGGCGACCTGCGAGAGGCCGCCTCGATGGTCGACGGCCGAAAGGTTGCCCCCAGCCTGCGGGCGATGGTCGTCCCGGGCTCCGCGCAGGTCAAGGCGCAGGCCGAGGAGGAGGGCCTCGACGAGGTCTTCCGCTCGGCCGGGTTCGAATGGCGCGAGGCCGGGTGCTCGATGTGCCTCGGGATGAACCCCGACACGCTCGATCCGGGCGAGCGCTGCGCCTCGACCTCGAACCGCAACTTCGAGGGCCGTCAGGGTCGCGGCGGGCGCACCCACCTGGTCAGTCCGAAGATGGCCGCCGCGGCGGCGATCGAGGGCAGCTTCGTCGACATCCGCGACTGGAACTAGGAGGGCTCTGCGATGCCAATGGACGCGATCGACATCATCGAGGGCGACGTCTCGGTGCTCCCGCGCTCCGACGTCGACACGGATCAGATCATCCCGAAGCAGTTCCTCAAGCGGATCGAGCGCACGGGCTTCGGCGAGTTCCTGTTCTACGACTGGCTGCGAAGCGGCGAGATCACGCTCGAGCCGAACCCGATCCTCGTCTCGGGCCGCAACTTCGGCTCCGGCTCCTCACGCGAGCACGCCGTCTGGGCTCTCAAGCAATTCGGATTCGACGCCGTGATCGCGCCGTCGTACTCGGACATCTTCTACGCCAACTGCACGAAGAACGGCCTGCTCCCGGTGATCCTCGGCGAGGACGAGTGCCGGGCGATAGCCGAGGCCGGCAGAGCGCGGATCGACGTCGACGAGCAGACGGTCGACTCGGCGGCGGGCGTTGTGCGCTTCGAGATCGACGAGGCCGTCAAGCACCGGATGCTCTCGGGGCTCGATGACATAGCGATGACGCTAGAGCGGGCGGCGTCGATCGACGAGTTCGAGGCCGCGCACGCGACGAGCGCTCCCGGCACGACCGAGCTCGCCTAGGGGCGCCGGTGTCCTCGCCACTCGACTGGGACGCGAGCGCCTATGACGGCGCTTCGGACCCGCAGGAGGTCTGGGGTCGCGAGGTCCTCGAGCGCCTCGACCCCGGGCCGGGGGACGCCGTCATCGACGCGGGCTGCGGCTCGGGGCGCGTCACGAGACTGATAGCCGAGCGCCTGCCCGAGGGTCGGCTCGTCGCCGTCGACAGCTCGCCCTCGATGGTCGCGCACGCCCGCGAAGCCCTCGCCGGGGCGCCCTGCCCCGACATCGAGGTCGTCGAGGCCGACATCACCCATCTCAGCGTCGCCGAGCCGGTCGACGCCGTGTTCTCGAACGCCACCTTCCACTGGGTCCTTGACCACCGCTCGCTGTTTCGCAGCCTCGCCGGCTGTCTGCGGCCCGGCGGCAGGCTCGAGGCGGCTTTCGGCGCCGAGGGCAACATCTCGGAGTTCGTGCGCGCGGTCGAGTCGCTGATCGGGGACGAGCGCTTCAACCCGTATCTGCGCGACGCCACGCGGCCGTGGAACTTCGCCTCGATCGCCGACACGACCGAGTGGCTTCGCCGTGGCGGTTTCGACGTCGAGCACGTATGGATCGAGGACCGCCCGGTGCAACCGCGCGATCCGAAGGCGTTCCTGGCCGCGAGCGGGTTCGCGAGCGTCCTCGGGCCGGCGCCGGCCGAGATCGCGGGCGACTTCCTCGACGCCGTGATCGGCTCGATGCCGCGCCCACTGGTGCTCGACTACCGGCGCCTGAACATCTCGGCTCGACGGGCCTAGGTAGCTTCCGCCGCCATGAGCTCGAAGCCACGCATAGCCGTCCTGCCCGGCGACGGGATCGGTCCCGAGATCACCGCCGCGGCGCTCCGCGTCCTCCGCGCGCTGATCGATTTCGACGCCACAGAGCACCTGATCGGGGGCGCTTCGATCGACGCCCACGGGACCGCTCTCACCGACGAGGTGACCGCCGCGTGCCGCGCGGCCGACGCTGTCCTGCTGGGCGCCGTCGGCGGGCCGAAGTGGGATGCGGCCGTGGCCTCCGACCCGAGCGCGCCGCGCCCGGAGCAGGGTCTGCTCGGCATTCGCAAGGCGCTCGGCCTGTACGCGAACCTGCGCCCGGTGCGCCCGGCGGACGCCCTGATCGGCGCAAGCCCGCTGCGCGAGGACCGGATCGCCGGCACCGACCTGCTCGTCGTCCGCGAGCTGACCGGCGGCCTCTACTTCGGCGAGTCTGGGAGGCGCGGGGAAGACTCGGCCTTCGACACCTGCGAGTACTCGGTCGCCGAGATCGAGCGGATCTGCCGCGTCGCCTTCGACTCCGCGCGCCAGCGCGCCGAGGGTCGCGAGCGCCCCGCGCACGTCACCTCAGTGGACAAGGCCAACGTGCTCGAGACCTCGCGGCTCTGGCGCGAGGTCGCCAAGCGGGTGAGTGATGAGAATCCCGACGTCGGCTATGACGTGATGCTCGTCGACAACGCCGCGATGCAGCTCGTCTCCGACCCGACCCGCTTCGACGTGATCGTCACCGAGAATATGTTCGGCGACATCCTCTCCGACGAGGCCGCGACGCTCACCGGCTCGCTCGGCATGCTCCCATCGGCCTCGATCGGCGGCGACGGCCCCGGCCTGTTCGAGCCGGTCCACGGATCGGCCCCCGACATCGCCGGCACAGGCGACGCCAACCCGCTCGCCACGTTCCTCTCGGCTGCGATGCTGCTGCGCTACGGCCTCGGTTGCGGCGCCGAGGCCGACGCGCTCGAGGCCGCGGTGGACGCGGTCCTCGACAGGGGTCTCCGCACGCCCGACCTGGCCCCGAACGAGCTCGACGTGACGCCGCCGCACTCCGACCTACCGCCTCAGGTCACCGTCGGGACGCAGGAGATGACCGAAGCGGTGCTTGCCGAGCTCGACGGCTGAACGGCATACTGATTCGAAGCAGAGCCCTCCCGGTGGCCTCGCCGCCCGCCGGGACCGGGGATTTCGGCCGACCGGAAAGGTGGTCAGCGGTGCAGAAGGGTGAGCTCATCTGGATGAACGGGGAATTCGTCGCCTGGGACGAGGCGCGGGTTCACGTTCTGACCCACGGGCTCCACTACGGCACCGGTGTCTTCGAGGGCGTGCGCTGCTACGACACCGAGCGCGGTCCGGCGGTGTTCCGCCACGACGAGCACCTCGACCGCTTCCGGATGTCGGCCGAGCTCTACTACCTCGACCTGGGCTACTCGAAGCAGGAGCTCCGCGAGGCGACGCTCGAGCTGATCCGCCGCTCGGGCCTGCGCTCGTGCTACATCCGGCCGATCGCCTTCCGCGGCTACGGGCAGATGGGCCTCTACGCGCCCGACGGGCCGGTCGACGTCTCGATCGCCGTCTGGCCGTGGGGCGCATACCTCGGCGAGGACTCGCAGAAGAAGGGGATCCGCGCCAAGGTCTCCTCGTGGCGGCGGATATCACCCGACACGCTGATCCCGCACGCCAAGGCATCGGGTCAATACCTGAACTCGATCCTCGCCAAGACCGAGTCGGCGCGCGCGGGGTATGACGAGGCGATCCTGCTCGACCAGCGCGGTCTCGTCTGCGAGGGGTCGGGCGAGAACATCTTCGTCGTCTCGGGCGGGCGGTTGATCACGCCGGGCCACACCTCGTCGATCCTCGACGGGATCACGAGGCGCTCGGTCATCCAGATCGCCACCGACCTCGGCTACGAGGTCGTCGAGCGCGACATCGCCCGCGCCGAGCTCTATCTCGCCGACGAGATGTTCCTCGTCGGCACAGCTGCCGAGCTCGTGCCCGTGCGCGAGATCGACGACCACGACCTCGGCGAGCCCGGCGAGATCACGCGCGTGATCCAGGACCGCTACTTCGACGCCCTGCACGGTCGCGTCCCGGAGTACCTCGAATGGCTCGACCCGGTCGAGGTCGAGAGTAAGGTCGGGGGCTGAGCCGTATGCCCTCCCTTCGACCCCGGATCCGAATTAGCGAGCCCGCCCGCGCCTGACGCGCGTGGCGGGAGCCCGGCAGCGCTTCGCGCCGGGTCGCACTCGCTCGAGGCCACGACGGCCGCCGATCCGTTTCGAGAGGACCGCATTTTGACCCAGGTGAAGCTCTACGACACGACGCTGCGCGACGGCATGCAGGGTCAGGGCATGTCGCTGTCGGCCGCCGAGCAGGTACGGATCGTCCGTGCGCTCGACGCGCTCGGCGTCCAGTACATCGAGGCCGGGTTCCCGAGCTCGAACCCGAAGGAGATCGAGCTCTTCCGGATGCTCGCCGAGACCGAGCTCGAGGTCGCGACGATCTGTGCCTTCGGGATGACGAGGCGCCGTGGCGTCGAGGCGGCCGACGACGCGGCCCTCGGAGCGCTCGTCGGGACCGCCGCGCCGGTGGTGACGCTCGTCGGCAAGACGTGGGGCCTTCACCTCGAGAAGGTGATCAGGGTCGGACGCGAGGAGAACCTGGCGATGATCGCCGACTCGGTCGCCTTCTGCCGCTCGCGTGGCAAGCGGGTCTTCTACGACCCCGAGCACTTCTTCGACGCCTACCGCGACGATCGCGACTACGCGCTCGCCTGTCTCGAGGCGGCGGTCGACGCCGGTGCCGAGAACGTCTCACTCTGCGACACCAACGGCTCGAGCCTCCCTGGTCAGATCGCCGCCGCGACGGCCGACGTCGTCGCGACGCTCGGCGACCGCGTCGAGGTCGGCATCCACACCCACAACGACGCGGAGTGCGCGGTCGCGAACTCGCTCGCGGCGGTCGAGGCCGGCGCGCGGCTGGTCCAGGGCACCCTCAACGGGGCGGGTGAGCGTTGCGGCAACGCGAACCTCGTCTCGATCCTCCCGAACCTCCAGCTCAAGCTCGGCTACGAGTGCGTCGCGCCCGAGCGCCTCGGACTGCTCAGCGAGACGGCCCATCTGTTCGACGAGCTCTCCAACCAGGCGCCCGATCCCGATCAGCCCTACGTCGGGCGAAACGCCTTCGCCCACAAGGGCGGCCTCCACGTCGCGGGGGTCCAGGCGGACTCGAGGACCTTCGAGCACATCGATCCGGCTGAGGTCGGAAACGGCCGCGACGTCCTCGTATCCGAGCTCTCGGGCCGCGGCTCGATCGTCCAGCGCGCCGCGGAGGCCGGCGTCGTCCTCGATCCCGACGGAGCCGGGCGCGCTGTCGAGCAGATCAAGGACCGCGAGCACGACGGCTATCAGTACGAGGCGGCAGACGCGTCCTTCGAGCTCCTCCTGCGCCGCGAGGCGGGGGCGTACTCGCCGCTCTTCCGGCTGGAGAGCTTCCGGGTCATCACCGAGAAGCGCGCCGACGGGCGCGTCGAGACGGAGGCGACGATCAAGATCTGGGCCGAGGGCAGGCGCTTCGTCTCGACCGCCGAGGGCAACGGCCCCGTCAACGCTCTCGACCGCGCTCTGCGCGACGCGATCGGCGAGCTTCACCCGCAGCTCGCGCGGATCGAGCTGACCGACTACAAGGTCCGGATCATCGACTCCCACCAGGGAACCGGCTCGGTCACCAGGGTGCTGCTCGACGCGTCCGACGGCCGCGCGAGCTGGGGCTCGATCGGCGTCTCGGAGAACATCATCGAGGCCTCCTGGGAGGCTCTCGTCGACTCGCTCGAGCACGCGTTCCAGTCGCGCGCCGAGCCGATCGGCGGTCAGGTGCCCGCGGAGGCTCCGCCGGCCCCGCTCGGGTCGAAGTGAGCGAGCTCGAGGCGGTCCCGCTCGCCGGCCCGTCGATCGGCGCCCGCGAGGAAGAGCTGGTGCTCGAGGTCCTGCGCTCCGGCCGTCTGTCGCTCGGTCCGGTCCTCGACCGTTTCGAATCGCGTTTCGCGGCCTTCGCCGGCGCCCGCGAGGCCGTCGCCGTCTCCTCGGGCACCGCCGCGCTGCACCTCGGCGTCCGCGAGCTCGGCTGGGGCGAGGGCGATGAGGTCATCACCTCGCCGTTCTCGTTCGTCGCTTCGGCCAACTGCCTGTTGTACGAGCGCGCGGTGCCGCGCTTCGTCGACATCGATCCCGTGACCCTGAACCTCGATCCCGAAGCCGCGGCGGCCGCGGTCGGCGATGCGACGGTGGGGGTCCTGCCGGTTCACATCTTCGGCTACCCGGCGGCGATGCCCGAGCTCGAAGCGCTCGCCTCCCGCCACGCGTTGGGCGTTCTCGAGGACGCCTGCGAGGCACCTGGCGCGACCGACTCCGAGGGCCGCTCGGTCGGCGGTCGCGGAAACCTCGCGGCGTTCGGCTTCTACGCCAACAAGCAGCTGACGACGGGGGAGGGCGGCATGATCGTTTGCTCGGGTCCCGACCAGGCAGCGCGGCTGCGCAGCGAGCGAAACCAGGGTCGCGCCCTCGACATGGGGTGGCTCGATCACGACCGGCTCGGCTTCAACTACCGCCTGACCGACATCCAGGCGGCGATCGGAATAGCGCAGGTCGAGCGCGCCGAGGAGCTGCTGCTCGCTCGCGAGCGCGTGGCCGGTCTGCTCGGCGACGGCCTCACCGCGCTCGGCGGCAGCCCGGCCGGCGAGGGCGACCCCGACGGCCTCGTCCTGCCGTGCTCGGATCGGGGCGCCGAGCGGCGGAGCTGGTTCGTCTACACGGTCCGGCTCCCCGCGGGGACCGACCGCGACGCGGTCATCGCCGACCTCGCGCAGCGCGGCATCGCCTCGAAGGCCTACCTGCCCTGCATCCACCTGATGCCGTTCTACCGCGAGCGCTTCGGTTTCGGCGAGGGGGACTTCCCAATCGCCGAGGAGGTCGCCTCGCGCTCGCTCGCCCTTCCGTTCTTCCCGGGGATGGCGGCGGAGCAGGTCGATCGAGTCGTCGAGGCGGTCGCCGAGGCGCTTCGCGGGGACTGGGGCTGAGCGCCGTGCGGCGCCGTCTCGCGCCGCTCGGCCTCGACCTATAGTGGCCCGCCGATGGCGCGCATCGACGAGCCCCAGGATCCGCTCTTCCAGGCGATCAACACCTCGCTCGGCTTCGACCGCCGGCTGTGGCGCGAGGACATCCGCGGGTCGATCGCACACGCGCGCGGGCTCGAGCGCGCCGGCGTCCTCGACGCGGCGGAGCGCGACAGGCTGATCTCCGGCCTCGAGGCCGTCGGCGCCGAGATCGAGTCGCGCGAGTTCGACTTCGAGCGCGGCGACGAGGACATCCACATGGCGATCGAGCGGCGGCTGACCGAGCTCGTCGGACCGCTCGGCGGCAAGCTCCACACAGCCAGGTCGCGGAACGACCAGGTGGCGACGGACGTGGCGCTCCACGTCCGCGGTCGGGCGACCGAGGCCCGGCTGCTGATCGCCTCGCTGATGGAGCGCCTGCTCGAGCTCGCGACCGAGCACGATTCGGACCCCCTGCCGGGCTACACCCACCTCCAGCGCGCCCAGCCGGTCTACCTCGGGCACCACCTGCTCGCCTACTTCTGGATGCTGCGCCGCGACGCGCGGCGCTTCGAGCAGGTGCTCGAGGCCGCCGAGGAGATGCCGCTGGGCTCCGGCGCCCTCGCCGGACTGAACTTCGAGCTCGACCGTGAGACCACGGCCGAGGAGCTCGGATTCGCCCGCCCCGCGCCGAACTCGATCGACGCGGTCTCCAACCGCGACTTCGTCCTCGACTTCCTCTACGCGGCGTCGGCCTGCGCGACCCATCTGTCGCGGATCGGCGCGGAGATCGTGCTGTGGTCCTCGAGCGAGTTCGGTTTCTGTGAGCCCGACCCCGGCTTCTCGTCGGGGTCGAGCATCATGCCCCAGAAGAAGAACCCCGACGCCGCCGAGCTCCTGCGCGCGAAGGCGCCGCGGATCACGGCGTCGCTGACCACGCTGCTCGGGGTCACCCACGCGCTCCCGCTCGCCTACTCGAAGGACCTGCAGGAGGACAAACCGGCGTTGTTCGCCGCGGCCGACGAGCTCGAGCTCGCGCTGCGAGTGGCCGAGCGGATGCTCCGCGGCCTGCGCTTCGACACCGAACGGATGGCGTCGGCGGCCGCCGACGATCTCCCCGCGGCCACCGACGTCGCCGACATGCTCGTCGAGCGCGGGATGCCGTTCCGCGAGGCGCACGGAATCGTCGGCGACCTCGTCCGGCTCGCGGTCGAGACGGGTCGCGGGCTCGCCGAGCTGACCCCCGACGAGCTCGCCGAGCGCTCCGAGCTGCTCGACGAGCGCTACTTCGAGTTGCTCGGCGATCGTGGCTGGCTCGAGTCCAAGCGCTCGCCCGGCGGGACCTCCTCAGCCGCGCTGGCGGCTCAGATCGACCGAGCGACCGCCGCGCTCGGCGAGCTGCGCTCGGAGCCTTGACGTCGCTCGGTCCGACCGCGGCCGCGACCGCGACCGCGACCGTGCCCGCGCCTACCGGGAAGCCGCTGGGCAGCGCCTTCTTCGACCGCTCCGCCCACGACGTCGCCCGCGATCTGCTCGGCGCGACGCTTCGCTACGGCGGCGTCGGCGGGGTGATCGTCGAAACGGAGAGCTACGTCGAGTCCGACCCGGCCTGCCACGCGCACGTCGGTGTGACGGCGCGGACGAGCACGCTGTTCGACCGCCCGGGCATCGCCTACGTCTACCTCTCCTACGGCATCCACTCGCTGCTCAACTGCGTCACGGAGCCCGAGGGCGAGGCCGGCGCGGTGCTGATCCGCGGCCTGCGCCCGGTCTGGGGCATCGACGCGATGCTCAGGCGGCGAAACGTCGCACGAGGGGAGCTCTGCTCGGGTCCTGGAAAGCTGACCCAGGCGCTCGGTATCGGCCTCGACGACAACGCCCGGCCACTCGACGCTGAGCCGTTCGAGCTCCGTGGGCGCGACCCGTCCGCACCGCCTCCACCGATCGTCACCGGACCCCGCATCGGGATCACGAAGGGCGTCGAGTTCCCGTGGCGCTACTGCGTCAGGGGCGAGCGCGACGTGTCGCGCCCGCGGCCACCCGGGTGGGCGCTCGGCGCGGACTAGGGAGCGGGGGAGACGACCGCGGCCGAGCTCGAGGCGGAGTCGTCCTCGTCCTCGGACGCCGCGCCCGTCTCGAGCTGCTGCGCCGCCTCGGCCTCGATCTCGTCGTCCGACTTGCCGCGGGCGTCCTCGAGCTCCTGGTGGGCGAGGACGACGTCGTGGAAGATCAGCGCGGGAAACGTGCCGCCGTCGACCGGCGCGCCGCCGTACTCGGTCAGCATCGGCTCGTTCGAGTCCGGGCGCCCTACCCACACGCAGGCCGTGATGTCGCCGGTCGCACCGCAGAACCAGGCGTCGCCGTTGTTGTCGGTCGTTCCGGTCTTGCCCCAGGTCGGGATCCCGGTAGCCGCGTTCGTGCCGGTGCCCGACTCGACGACCGTCGCGAGCGCCTCGCGAGCGGTCTGCGCCGCCTCTACCGGGACCGCCTGCGTCGTCTCGACCTCGTTCTCCCCGGTCGCACCGCTGTCGTCTGAGACCGGATTCCCGTTCTCGTCGAGGACCTGGGTCATCGCCACCGGCCCCTCATCGGCGGCCAGCGTTCCGGTGGTGCGGCGGCCGTCCTCGGCGATCGACTCGTAGGCGTGGGCCATCTCGAGCGGCGTCACGCCCTGCTCGAGCCCGCCGAGGATCATCGCCGGGTTGGTCGAGAGCTCCGTGTCGATGCCGAGCGCGTGAGCGGTCTCGGCGATCCGCTTCGGGCCGAGCTGCATGCCGAGCTCGGCGTAGACCGAGTTGTCGGAGTTCGTGGTCGCGTCGAGCAACGAGACCGGTCCGAGGTAGGAGTCGTCGTAGTTGGCCGGCTCGAAGCGCACCGTCTTGGTCACGAGCTCGCCGTCCTTGTTCTCGACCTCGGCCTCGAACGGGATCGACTTCGGCTCGGAGACGAACACCTCGTCGAGCGAGCGTCCCTCCTCGAGCGCCGTCAGGAGGGTGAAGGGCTTGAACGACGATCCCGGCTGGCGCTGGCCGTTCGTCGCCAGGTTGAACGGCTCGTTCTCGTAGTCCGAGCCACCGACCATCGCGCGCACCGCCGACGTCTCGTTGTCGAGGACGACGACGGCCGCGGTCGGGTCGATCCCGGCCAGTCGCTCGGAGACGATGCCCTCGACCTCGCGCTGGAGGTCGAGGTCGAGCGTCGACTGGATCTCGAGGCCGCCGCCGAACGCTTCGCCGGCGCCGTAGCGGTCGACGAGCTGCTGGCGCAGCCACGAGGTGAAGTAGGGGGCCTTCGAGTCGTCCTCCGGCGGCTGGATGTCCTTCGCCCGCGGGATCGGCTGCGCCGAGTACTCCTCGAGCTCCTCCGCCGTGATGAAGCCCTGTTCCTCCATGTTGGCGAGCACCTGGTTTCGCCGGTCGGTCGCGGCCTCGGGGTTGGCGCGCGGTGAGTAGCCGCTCGGCGAGGAGATGATCCCGGCGAGCAGCGCCGCCTCCCAGGGCAGGAGCTCGGAGGCGCACGGGTTCTCCTCGGTCCCGCAACCGGGGTGGTTGTAGCCGAAGTAGGTGCGGGCGGCCGATTCGACGCCGGTCGCACCCTCGCCGAAGTAGATGAGGTTGAGGTAGTTGGTGAGGATCTTGTCCTTCGGCCACTTGCGCTCGATCTGGTAGGCGAGGCTGGCCTCGCGGAGCTTCTGGAAGATCGTCCGCTGGTCCTGGGCTGCGAGCGCGTTCTTGACGAACTGCTGGGTGATCGTCGAGGCGCCCTGCTCAGCCGAGCCGGCGAGGATGTCCTGGACGACCGCGCGGCCGATGCCGCGGAAGTCGACCCCACGGTGCTCGTAGAAGCGCTGGTCCTCGATCGCGACGACCGCGTCCTTGATCGACGGCGAGATCTCGTCGGTGCTCAGCAGGATGCGGCCCTCGTTGTTGGTCAGCACGGCGAGCCGCTCTCCGCTCATGTCCGTGACGACGGAGTTCTCCGATGCCGCGTACTGCGCCCGGGTCTCCAGCGAAGGCAGGTCCTGCGCGACGGCCATCATGATCCCGAAGATCCAGGCGATCCCGGCGAGGATCGACAGGCCGAAGAAGACGAGCGCGAAGCGAAGCTTCTTCAGCCGCGGCTTGCGCGGGCCGTCGTCGGGGCCCGGGGGCTCGGGCAGACGTGGCGCCCTCGCGGCCCGGACCCGCTCCTTGACCCGGTCGGCGAATCCACGCCCGCCGGCTCCGTCCGAGGCGGAGCTCGATCCGGCGTCGCGGAGGCTGATCACCTTGGCGCCCTGCTCGTCGGAGACGTTGAGACCGGCGAGCGAGGATCCAGGGCCCTCGACACGCCGGCGGCGGCCTCGTCCTCTGGCTCGGTCTTCTGAATCAGGCGGTGTTGGCATGACGCTGTCGGCCCCGGGGACGTGACCCCGGGAGATCTGAGACCCGGGAGCGACCGGGCGGGCGGCGTCGCCCGAAGGGCGTTTGTCGGCGCCGCGCCGAACGAGAGCCCAGGTATGCAGACGGGACCCTCTCGAAAGCGGGCGCGAGTCTAGCATTGGCCCCGTGACGAATCCGGCGCTCCAGACCTCCGCCGGCGACGAGGCGCGGACCGTCGATCCGCCCTCGGCAGCCGAGCTCGAGGCGCTGCTCCGCGGAGCGAGCGACGTGCTGCCGAGCGGTCGCCTGGTCGAGCAGCTCAGCGCGGGCAGGGCGCTGCGGGTCAAGTTCGGCGTCGATCCGACGAGCCCCGACATCCACCTCGGCCACACCGTCGTGCTCAACCGGCTGCGGATGTTCCAGGAGCTCGGTCACACCGTCGTCCTGATCATCGGTGACCAGACCGCGCGCGTCGGAGACCCGTCGGGGCGCTCCGAGCTTCGCCCCCAGCTCGAGCCCGCCGAGATCGAGGCGAACACGCTCACGTATACGGACCAGGCCTTCCGCGTGCTCGATCGCGACCGGACCGAGCTCAGATACAACAGTGAGTGGCTGGCGATGGGGAGCGAGGGCTTCATCGACCTGATGCGCCGCTTCACCGTCGCCCGTCTGCTCGAGCGCGACGACTTCGCTCGGCGGATCGAGCGCGCCGAGCCGATCTCGATGCTCGAGCTCCTGTACCCGATCATGCAGGGCTACGACTCCGTCGCCGTTCGCTCGGACGTCGAGCTCGGCGGATCCGATCAGAAGTTCAATCTGCTCTTCGGGCGCACCGTCCAGGAGTCCTTCGGGATGCCACCGCAGTCGATCATGACCCTGCCGATCCTCCCCGGCACCGACGGCGTGCGCAAGATGAGCAAGTCCTATGGCAACTACGTCGGGGTCACGGACCCGCCCGGGGAGATCTTCGGGCGGTTGATGAGCATCCCCGATGAGGTCATGGGCACCTACTACGAGCTCCTGCTCGGCGAGGCACTCGATCCGGGCGCTCATCCAGCCGTCGCCAAGCGAGCGCTCGCGCGCCGGATCACCGATCGGTTCGCCGGACCGGGCGAGGGGGAGCGCGCCGAGGCGACGTTCGATCGTGTTCATCGCGACGGCGCCGTGCCTGACGACGTGGAGACCTTCCCGATCGGGCCCCGTGACGGCGAGGTCCATCTCCCGGCGGTCCTCGCCGCCGCGTTCGGTCTCAGCCGCTCCGAGGCCCGCCGCGGACTCGGCTCGGGCGCGGTACGCCTCGACGGCGAGCCCCTCGACGGCGGTCGGCTCGACGTGCCGGCCGGCGAGCTCGACGGTCGTGTGATCCGCTTCGGGAAGCGCCGTCAGGCGCGCCTCGAGGCGCACTGAGCCCGGCCCGAGAGCTCGCCGCGTCGATCGCGGTGAAATTTCCTTGAAGGCGGCCTGTCGGCGCGCTATCTTTGTCGGCCCTTCCCGGGGCGACCAAGCCGGGAGCGTCATTTGACCGAGAGGTCCTGGGGCGCTGTCTATACT